>JABDGF010000061.1 GCA_013286165.1 Acidobacteriota bacterium
GCCGCGAACTCCGACGGCGCCACCGACGTGACCGGCACTCCGACAGGCAGCGCCCCAGGCGCCGCCGTTACGCACACGCCGCAAAACTAACCGGGCTGAAGCCCGCGTCCCACACCGGCAAGATTGCCCATGCTACCGGCAGTAGCATAGACAATCTTGTCTGTGTGCTTTTGCCTTAGCCGATCCAACCCCGCATCATCCCCTCCTCGCACAACTGTTCTCCTCCGCGTAAACGCCGCCGCAACCCCTATCGGAGTGCGGCGAGTCCTAACGCCGCTTTCCCGAACTCCACACAACTACAAAAGTAGCCAAGGCCGAAGGCGAGGCACACACTCAACGCCGAGACCATTCGTCGCAGGACTCTGCGTCTCGCCCCTCTCGGCGCGCGATCGTTCCGTGCTCCTATAGACTTGCGCGAAAGCAGCGTTAGGACCCGCCGCACTTCATAGGCTGCTCGGTGCGCGTGAACCGAGGCGGCGGACCGAGCGTCGCATCCAATCCTCTGTGCCCGGGGCAACAAAACGCGCGACTATGTGACGCCCATCACATCACTTTGTGCGCCGCGTCACAGCAACAGAGCCTGTAGTCTGGCACGCTGTCGTGCAGCACCCGCTGCGCACCATCGTCTTCTCCTGCGCAACCACCTTCCGGCGTGAAGCCAAAACGCCGCAATTGAGGTAAAGTGTCTGCACCGACGCCAATTCTTGAAGCTGCTGTCGAACCTCAACGCGGACGCAAGCCCAGGTGCAGCCGTATGAAAAGCCCTTACGGCCTTCACATCATCGAAAGTTGCCTCTCCTGTCCGCTGGTGAAGGACCACATTTTCTGCAATTTGCCCACGCCCGTGCTGGGCGCGCTGGATTCGATTTCCGCCGGCGCCACCTATCCCAAAGACGCTGTACTTTTTGTGGAAGGTCAGGTTCCGCGCGGAGTTTTCGTGCTGTGCACCGGGCGCGTGAAGCTGACGATGACGTCCGCCGAAGGCAAATGCATTCTGGTGCGGATTGCTGAGGCGGGCGAGATGGTCGGCCTACCCGGCACGCTTTCCGGCAGCCCGTACGAAGTCACAGCCGAGACGCTCGAGCCGGTGCAGGCGAATTTTATTCCGCGCGAAGCGTTTCTGAAGTTTTTGCGCGAGCACGGCGATGCGTCGCTGCGCGTGGCGGAGATGCTCACGCACATTTACCGCTCGACGCTCATGGAAGTCCGCTACCTGGGATTTGCGCGCACGGCCGCGGGAAAATTCGCGCGCTTCTTGCTCGATCTCACTGACGCGCCGCACGCAGCAAGTAGCGGCGGCTCCGGCACGAACGGCGATTCGCACGGCAAAGACCGCACGCGCGCGAAGCTCACGCTGACGCACAAAGAAATCGGCGAACGCATCGGCGCCTCGCGCGAAACCGTCACGCGCCTCTTCTCGGACTTTCGCCGCGAACACCTGATCGAGATGCACGGCTCTACAGTCGTCCTACCCGACAAGCCCGGCCTCGAACGGCTCATTGAAGCGTAGTCTGCCGCGTCGCAGCGGCGCTCCAGCGCCGCCAACCTCACAGACAATGTCTATGCCACACAAAGCACCCTTAAACGTGTCTGCGAATCACTCTTCGCCCGTCTTCGATCATCGGTCATGCGGAAAGCAACACGAACCCACAAAACTCCGCACCAGCACAAACACCGTTAGAGTGCCTTGTGTGGCATAGACATTGTCTGTGTCTTTTGTAGTCTTTGTGCCGCCACCGCTCCTCTTTCCAAATCCCCATAGGAGCGCTACATTCGCAGTCGCAACCAGTGCCTCATCTCAAAGCATCAGGAGCACCCATGCGCCACGCACGCATCCTCCGCCCTCGCCGCCGCACTCCAAAAATCCTCGCCGCGGTCTTCGCCGCAACTCTCGCCGTAGTCGTCTTCGCGCCGTTCGTACTGGAGCACGCAGCCCTCGCACAATCCACCTCACCCGCCAGCGCCAAGCCCCTCACCGACGCCGAAGTGATGCAGCGCCTCGGCGACTTCGACGCCTGGATCGCGCAGCAGCTCAAAGACTGGAACGGCGTCGGCCTCGCCGTCGGCATCGTCTCCGGCGACAAGCTGGTCTTCGCCAAAGGCTACGGCTTCCGCGACTACGGCGCGAAGCTGCCCATGACGCCCGACTCGCTCGCGCAAATCGCGTCGAACTCTAAACTCTTCACCGCCGTCGCCGCCGGAATGCTCGTCGATCAAGGCAAGCTCACCTGGGACAAGCCAATTCGACAATCTGTCCAGCAAATCCAATTCAACACCAACGAGCTGAACGACAACGTCACCCTGCGCGACATGCTCTCGCACCGCACCGGCGTCACGCGCCACGATCTGATCTGGTTTAAGAGCGACTTCACGCGCCCGGAACTTTTCGAGAAGTTGAAATACCTCGAACCCGAGCAGCCGCTGCGCCAGGAATTTCTCTACAACAACCTGATGTTCACCGCCGTCGGCTACGTTATCGGGTTGAAGTCCGGCCAGCCGTGGGAACAATTCGTCCGCACCAACATTTTCCAGCCGCTCGATATGAACTCCACGGTCTTCACTCTCGCCGACGCGGTGAAGCATCCGGAGTACGTCGTCCCTTACACAGAGCGCCGCGACACGTTCGAAATTTACAAGCTGCCTTTCCATGAAGACGCCGTCGGCATCGCGCCCGCAGGCGGCATCGTCTCCAACATCAACGACCTTTCGCACTGGCTGATCGCGTTGATGAACAACGGCATGTACAGCGGCAAACAAGTTCTTCCCGCCGACGTGCTCAAGGAAACGCTGCACCCCGCGATCGCGCTGCCGAATTCAGGCGGCGAAGCCAAAGGCTACTGGGAAAATCTGAATCCCGCCTACGGCATGGGACGCATGACGTCTTCCTATCGCGGCCACCTCTACACTTTTCACGGCGGCGATTTGCCGGGCCTGCATTCGCAGGTTTCCTTCATGCCCAACGATCACATCGGCGTGATCGTGCTCAACGTCGGCGACCACACCGCGCCGCTCCGCGACATCGTCAATTTCAACGTTTACGAGCGCCTGCTCGGTATGGACCAGACGCCGTGGAGCCAGCGCCAACTTCCCGACCGCCTCACAATGAAGAAAGTCGAACAGGAAGCCCGCGCAAAATCAGGTGAAGCGCAGGTGCCGAACACGCACCCGTCGCACCCGCTCGCCGATTACGCCGCCGAATACGAAAATCCCGCGTACGGCATCATCAAGATCTCGCAGAAGGGCGACGCGCTTCAATTCGATTTCCACCAGTTCTCGTTCCCGCTCACCCATTTCCACTACGACCGTTTCGACACGCCCGACGACGAGGAGTTTGGCAAGTTTTCGCTGAATTTCCGCACGAATCCGGCGGGAGACATCGACACGATCGCCATCTCGCTCGATGAAGGCGAACAGATTTTCACCCGCAAGCCGCCGACGATCGACGACGCCACCGGACAAAAACTCGCCGGCACGTACCTGACGCCGACGAAATCCAAATTCGAGATCACCTACACGCCCGGCGCGGGCCTCGCGTTGAAGTTCCCCGGCGGCCCGCCACAACCGTTCTTCGCCGTGAAAGGTCTGACGTTCCGCACCGCGCGCTACGCCGACGACACCTTCACCTTCGTGCTAGAAAATGGCGTAGTCACGGGCGTGAAAGAGCGCGACCCAAGCGGCGAAATGACCTTCCCGCGCGCTCCCCAGTAGCATAGGCATTTTTGCCTGTGGCACCGGCGCTCCAGCGCCGCCAACCTCACAGACGATGTCTATGCCACACAAAGCACCCTTAAACATGTCTGCACATCACTCTTCGCCCGTCTTCGATCATTGGTCATGCGAAAAGCAACACGAACCCACAAAACTCCGCACGAGCACGATCACCGTTGCAGTGCCGTGTGTGGCATAGACATCGTCTGTGTGGTTTTGTAGCGAGTCGCTACTTCGAGCTGCCTTTTGTGGACATGTACACCAGCGCGTACACCGTGCCCGGCCCGCCCGGCTCAACGCTCACGATGTGCTGATCATCCCGCTTCCCCGCCTTAAAAATGTATCCGCCCTTCTCCGCGTGATCGTCGTCGCATGCCAGCGTGTTCGATTTCTCGTTCGCGTCCTTCTGCTCCTGCGTGAGCGCCGGCGTATTCGTGCAATCCAGCACCGTGCCGTATTTCTTCAGCGCCTTTTTGTAGAACTCCGCCACTTTGTCCGGCGCGGCTGCCGTCTCCATCTTCATCACCGCGAATTTCAATCCGAAGCTCCCGCCGAACACACCGAAATTCGCAGACGGCGTGTCGTCGTCCTTGTCTTTGTGCGGCGTTGAATTCGGATGCAGCGGCAGCCCCACATCCTTCGAGTCGGCTTTCGCGCTCAGGTTGATGCCGGCGCTGAAGCTGTCGTCATCCTTCTTGTTGTCCTGCGCGCGCACAGCAGGCGCAAGCGCCGCGCACAATAACAGCGCGAGAATCGGTGCGAAATTTGCAGCGTGACTAATGCGCGATCTGGACATGAGTCCTCCATGCAGCGAACCGCTGCACCCAATGATACGCACCCCGCACGCGCGAAGTTCCGTAGGATCGCCAACGTCGCTGTCGTCCTACGACCTCGCCTCGAATGCCGGCACCCTACGCACGGCTACGCACCGTCCGGATACCCACCGCGATGCAACACCATCGGAAAATGTGGCAGCGTCTTTGCGGGCTTGAGCGCCGCCCGCCAATTCTCTTCGTGCGGCCGCAAGCCAGCGTAGAGCAGCAACGCGTTCCCATTCTCATCCGGTTCCGCGCCCTCAGCGCGCGCAATAGCCTCAAGTGCCGCGCGCAATCGATGAATCGCCGCGTCGCCCATGTGCGCACGCCACTCGTGCTCCATCGTCTCCACCAGCCGCCGCGCGCGATGCTTGATCTCCGTCCCCGCCGGCGTGAGCCGCACCTGTTTACCCGTCTTCGCGCCCGAAATCGGCTCTTCCACGACGAGCTTGTGCGTCTTCAACACGCCAACCGCCATCGCAATCGACTCCTTCGAAACGCCCGTCACTGTGGGCATGTCGCGCAACGCGACGCCGTGCTCCTCATCCAGCACGCGCAAAATATTTGCGCCAATCGCAAGCGAGCCGCGCGACCGCTCATCAAACTCAATCGCAAACGCGCTCAGCACCCGCGCCACAAGCGACACGAGTGACAACTCACTCACCGCCGTCGCCGGCGACCCGTGCGAGCGTGGTTTCTCCGGTCCGCGCGTGACGAGCGCGTGATGCAGGATCGGCATGCAGTCCGGCAGATCGCGGTCGCTGAGTTTCGCAGCCACGTCGCGCAACGCCGCGCGCAACTCATCGACCTCGCGTTTGCCAAAGCGCTCTTCCCACCGCAGCTCGATCTCCCCGAAAAGCGGGGCCCATGTGCGCGTCGCGTTTGCACCTTTCTGCGTCGCGCGCACGATCTGGTCGAGTTCGGGCACGCGCTTGCGCATATCGCCGTCAGCGGGCGCGAGCGTCACGTAACCCCAGCGCAGCATCCCCGCCAGATTCGTCGGAGTGCGCGCGCGATCGTACAGCTCGCTGAGGCGAATCCCATCCTCCGGCACGTGCTTCATGCAGTTGATGTACATCGCCATCGACGTGAGCCACACTCCGCCCGCCGCTTTTCCCGCGCCGCGCGATTTCGTAGTGAAGTGCGCGATGCGCCGCTCCGCTTCGTTGTCAAATTCGATCGTGAACGCCACCAGCACAAACGACAGCAGCGTGAACAGCGGCAGCCGCGCCGGGTCGATGAGTTTCACCTGCGGCCCGGCGGACGATTTCTTGGCGCGCGCGGGCGCAGTGGCACGCGTCGCCTTCGGTGCCTTCGCATCAGACTTGGTCTTCTCTCGCGTAGCCATCGTCTCTCACCGCCACATTGGATGTTCACGCTAGGACGCGCGCACCGCGGCGCAGGTTCCGTTAAACCTCGGTGACAGCGACTGAGTCGGACAGCCTCACAGGCGGTCCTCCTACGACTAATGAACGAAGTGCTGGCACCATCGATCACGACCCGAAGCCAGGTTGGATAAGGATTGTAAGTGGCACAGGCTGGAGTTCGCCTGTGTGCTTTGCTTTTCTGTTAATAAGAAGGCTCCGCCTCAACCGCCCGCTTCAACTGCTCCAGGTCTCTGTGTATCGATCGCCGCGTTATCCACAGCAGCGGCGCCATGAAAAACCACCGCGCGCGCACCGTAAAATCCACCGCACACGTAACGCGCGAACCGCTCAGCGCCGGCGTCACATGAAAAATCCACTGCGCGCGGCGAAAAAATCGCGCGTTGCCCGTGCGACTCGTGAGATCCACCACGCAACGCTGCGCGGCCGTATCAACGTCCGCCACGCGATACGCCATCCGCCCTTTGTCGGCGGACTTCCCGCATGAACCGTCATGCGCCACGGTATGAAATTCATATCCTTCGCCGCGCGTGGCCGCGTGTTCCGCGAAAATCTGTGCTCCGGGCGTTACGCCAGCTTCCGCCTCAACGCCACGCGCCACGCCACGATCCCACTTCGGCAAATTCGACACGTCGCCCAAGTACGCCCACACCACCTCAGGCGGCCGATGTATCGCGATGCTAGATTCGAGTCTCATCTTCGTTGCGCTGCGTCCACTCCTTGATACGCGGGCGCCATGCGAATTGTTACGCGCCAGCCGTCCGACTGCCGTCCGACATCCACCCTGGCGGTCGTCCGACGATCTCGATCCAAGTGCTGGCACCCAACACCGACGAAGCACAGCCACATTCGTAGAGCCAGCAGGTGGCACAGGCTGCTGTTGCCTGTGTGTAGGCCTTTTCACAACTCCTCCACAGGCAACAGCAGCCTGTGCCACAACCGCCCTCCCCAATCGTCTCCTCGGGTCGTCATCGACGATTGCCAGAATTCGACACGGAGATTCGTAAGAGGACCGCCAGGTTGGCTGTCCGACTTTTCATTTGACACCGCGCTCACTCGTGACGATACTCAGGCGTCTTAGTACAAAGAGGCCTGAGTATGGCAAAAGCTGACGCAATGCAGGGCTCGCTCGACCTGCTCGTGCTGAAAACGCTCCAGCGCAAAGGCAAGCTCCACGGCTACGCAATCATGTCCGCAATCCGCGAACGCTCCGGCGATGTGCTGCGCGTGGAAGAAGGCTCGCTCTACCCCGCGCTGCACCGCATGGAAGAGGCCGGCCTGATCCGCGCCGAATGGGTCACCAAAGATTCCGGCCGCCGCGCCCGCACCTACGAGCTCACCGCCAAAGGCAAGAAGCAACTCGCCTCCGAATCACCACGCTGGCAAGCCGTGGCGCGCGCCGTCAATCGCGTGCTGCGCGAAGCGTAGACGGCTCGCTTTTCCGGGTGCCGCACCCTTTTCATTTCAAAAGGGTGCGTGGCGAGACGAAAACATTCGAACGGAAGTTTCTTTAGCAGTTACAGCGGTAGCGCGCACCCTTTGGCGAAGAAAAGGGTGCGGCACCCGGAAAGTCTCTTGAGGCGCGACAGCGGAGGTTCACGTGAGCTGGATTCAACGCATCGCCAACGTGTTTCGGAGCGAGAGACTCGATCGCGAGATCGACGAAGAGCTGCGCGCGCACCTCGACGAAGCCCACGAAGCAGGCCGCGACGAAACAGAAGCGCGCCGCGCCCTCGGTTCCCCACTCAAGCTGCGCGACCAGACACACGACACACGAGTCGTCGTATGGCTCGATTCCCTCCGCGCCGACGCCACATACGGCTGGCGCCGCCTCGCACACAACAAAATTACCACCGCCGCCGCGATCCTTTCGCTCGGTCTCGCCATCGGCGCGTGTACCGCCGCCTTCCGCCTCACCGACGCGCTCCTCTGGCGCCCGCTCCCCGTCTCCGCTCCGCACGAAATTTACACAATCGGCGTCACCGGTACGGACTTTGACGGCAAGCCCAGCGTCAGCGAGTCCGTTTCCTATCCGACGTTCACCGCCCTTCGCGACAGCGCGAATGGCGTCGCCGATCTTTTCGCCATTTCAATTGCAGGACGCGAAGACGTGAGCTTCGCCGGCGGCGCGCCCGAGCGAACCTACATGCAGCACGTCTCAGGCTCGATGTTCGACACCTTCGGATTGAAGCCCAAGCTCGGCAGGCTGCTGAACGCCGGCGACGACGCGCATCCCGGCGCGTCTCCGTACGCCGTGATCAGCGCGGACTACTGGAAGCGGCGATTCTCGAAAGATCCGGGAATTGTCGGGCGGACGTTTAAGTACGACGACCGCGTGTACGAAATCGTTGGAGTCGTCGAGCCGCCCTTCAGCGGCACCGAACCGGGAAAAATGATCGACGTGTTCGTGCCGATCACCATGCACCCGTACATCAACATGCCGATGCTTCAGTTCATGACGATCTTCGCGCGCGTGCCCAGCGGCGAATCCACGGAACGCCTGGCGGCGAAACTCGCGCCCGTCTTCCACTCGTTCATGGAGCAGGCGCTCAGCACGCGACAGGGACTTCCGAAATCAATTCGTGAACGAATTCTTGCAGGGAGCATCGTGGTAGAACCCGCTCCGTCTGGCTACTCGGGATTGCAGAAGACGAACCAGCGCCCGCTGATCGTCCTCTGCGTGCTGAGCCTTCTGGTGCTGCTCATCGCCTGCGCAAACGTCGCGAATCTCACCACGGCACAAACCGCCGCGCGAGAACGCGAATTGGCTCTGCGCGTTTCGATTGGGGGTGGTCGTCGCCGACTCGTTCAGCTCGTACTGATGGAGAGCGCATGGATTGGCGTGCTCGCATCGGCGTTCGGCGCTACGTTCGCGTGGATCTCTGCGCCATTCGTCGCGAGCATGATCAATCCACCGGATAACCCGGTGCGCCTGGCCATGCCGGCGGATTGGCGCGTATTTGGTTTTCTCGTCGCAGCCACATTCATTGTCACGCTGCTCTTCGGGCTCGCGCCTGCGCTCCGCGCTTCCAAGGTCGATCCCGCGAGCGCGCTTAAGGGCGGCGAGAGCCCGCACGCCAAGCGGCGACTGATGTATGCACTGATCGCGGCGCAGGTCGCGTTTTGCGTGGCGGTCGTTCTGGTCGCAGGAATGTTCGTAAAGACTTTCGAGCGGCTCACGCACCGGCCACTCGGCTTCTCTCCGGACCGCGTGCTCACAGTTTTCACGGGCCTCTCCGCTCCGCAGTCCGCGCAAAACTGGAACAACCTCGTGCAGGATCTTTCGCGGCAAGCCGGCGTCGAATCCGCGTCGATGAGCGCTTGGGCCATCGCCGACCGCATGAATTCCGTTCCGCTGATCGTCGTGAACGGCGTGCAGAAAACGGCGCGCAGCTTCGAACTGACGCCCGGCTGGATTGAGACGATGCGCGTGCCGGTGCTCGAAGGGCGAACGCTCAATGCGGCGGACATGTCGCGCGGGTCCGCGATGGTCAACGAGGAATTCGCAAAAGCAAACTTTCCCGGTGAGAGCGCGATCGGCAAGACATTTGCGCGCCGGGCCAGAGACGGCTCGGACGAGCCCTTCACGATCGTCGGCGTCGTGGGAAATACCTGTTACGACGAGCTGCGGAATTGTTCGAAGCCCATCGTGTTCGTTCCCTACCAGCCGCCCACTAGCGCGGCGACCACGGCATACGTTACGTTTGCTTTCAGAACC
>JABDGF010000062.1:0-7502 GCA_013286165.1 Acidobacteriota bacterium
GCTCAGGCTGCTTCTCCACATCCACACCTGACGTCGCGCAAGGCAATCCCGGCTTGGGCGGCGGCGGACCGCGCGTCGTGCAATTGGCTGCGCGGTTTCAGTTCTAATAAAGGATGAGCACGCAAGGTGAGCGGGGGCCGGCACAGGCTCGTGCTCGCCTTCGCGCGCGCGACAAAAAAATTCCCGCTGGTGATAGTTGTACGATCCATCGGCATTGATCGCGGGATCGCCCGTGAGGATTCCAATCGGCTGGCCGGACATCACCGTGACGACGGTATTGAGCTGCCAGCCGGTGGCGAGGCGTTCGGGCAATTTTGTCGTGGCCGGAATGCGATAGTTCAGCGCGGACGTCCAGCGATGCCTCGCGTCGAATGTTGACGGGCCTTTCTCCGCCTGCAAGTCGTCGGAGTTTTGCGGAAACGCTGCGGTGGATGAGTTGAAGTCGATTCCGTCCGACGCGCCGTCGAGCGATTTCGAAAACACGTACGAGGAAAATCCGTAGAGGCCGTGCCAGTTCGAAAAGCGCGCTTGGAGCTGGAGGGCGTTGTACGTGGAGCCGGAGTTAGTCGCGAAGACGTCCACTTCTCCGTAGTTTGGATTGATGGCGTCTTGATTTGCGTCGTAGAGGCGGGTGAGGCGCGTGCCCTTGCTGCCCACGTAGCCAATTTCGATCGCCGCGGCGCGAGAAATTTGCTGTTGGATGTTGAGGTTCCACTCGCCCACGTACGGCGTGGCGAGATTGTGAGTGGTGGCGAAAATGCTGTAGGGACCACTCGATCCACCGGTGAACACCGGCCCAGCCGCAGAGCCGTTCCACGCGTCTTCATTGAAATCCAGCGGTAAAACGGGCACGGAGCCGACCGGATTTGTCGCGATGCCGGCGGACGTGGTGTAGTTCGCGATCATCAGGTCCTGCGGAATGTAGTCGTAATAAATTCCGTAGCCGGTACGAACTGTTGTATTTGCAAACGGGCTCCAGGCGATGCTGATGCGCGGGCCAAAATTGTTGAGGTCGCGGTTGTACGCGGAGCTGAGCCCGCCATGTCCGACTGTTTCGAGCAGCGAACCGGCACCGAATGGACCGGGGAAATTCGAGAGCAAATTATTTTTCTCGCTGACCGGCCCGAAATATTCCCAGCGAACGCCGAAGGTGACGGTGAGATTCGGCCGCAGGCGGAATTGATCCTGGCCGAAGAAGGCGAGGCCATTGTTGTAGGTGGTGCGCTGCGTGTTCCCCGTATTCGCGTAGCTATACCCGTCGCAACTGCCGTTGGGATCGATTGTGTCGCAGGTATTCCCAAGATAAAAATTCGTGAGGATATTGACCACAGGGTCTGGCGTTTGATTGATGGGATAAAGATCTTCCGGCGTAAATCCGATCAAGCCGCGCTCGAGGTTGTCGTTAAACGCGCTCACAGCCGCGCGCCGATACTCTCCTCCGAATTTCAGCGTGTGCGCGCCGTGCGTCCACGTGAAGTTGTCGAGTATCTGATAATTCTGGCTCACGCGCGCGCGTGGAACGCTGTATGCAGTGGCGCCGAGATTATCGATGTATCCGTCGAAGTCGATTTCGGGAAGCCCTGCGTGATCGGTGCCGAAATCCGGAATGCCGGTGAGCGGATTCTTAGCGTCTAGCGATGTAAAGGAATTCCGGAATCTGGTGTATCCGAAGCGCAACTCGTTGATTTTCGTCGGGCCGAGTGTGGAGAGCAGGCTCGCGGAGACCACTTGCACGCGCGTCGGCGAATCTTGCGCGAATCCGGGAAGGCGCGAGCCACTGCCGAAGCCTCCGAGCGACCCAAGCGGAAATTGTTGATCGCTCTGGCCGAACGCGTAGCGCACCGCGAGCGACTCATTCGAAGTGAAGCGGTGGTCGGCCTTTAGAATGAAGTTGTCGAGATTGTTGTAATCGTTCACCACGCCGGCCACCTGGTTTGAGTCGGTGTTGTTCGTGGGGAAGTAGCTCAGGATCGCATCGAGCGGAGCCGTGACGATCGCTGGATTGATGCTCAGCGCAAGTGCGCGGGCCTGATTGATTTCTGTGGTTGTCGGAAGCGAGAAATTAAAATCGGATCCGACGCGTTCGCGCTGCCCTTCGTATGCGGCGAAGAAAAACGTCTTATCGTGAATCACCGGCCCGCCGACCGACGCGCCGAATTGATTGTTGATGAAGAGAGTCTGCGGGTTTCCGTCAGTATTGAAATAATTCCGCGCATCGAAAAACGAGTTGCGGAAATAGCCGAACGCGGTTCCGTGAAACTGATCCGTTCCCGATTTCGTGATTACGTTCACCACGCCGCCGCTATTGCGGCCGTACTCCGCGGAAAACTGCGACAGCAGGTTGAACTCCTGAATCGCGTCGATCGGGAGCAGCGTCGCCGGCGCGCCCGTGATTCCCACCTGATTGAGCGCGGAGTTGTTGAACCACGGATCGTTGTTGTCCGTGCCGTCGAGCGTGTAATTGTTCGAGCGGTCGCGGTTTCCATTGATGTTGAATTGTCCGAACCCCTTCTCGGTGCCCGCGACGCCCGAACCTTCCACCGTTACACCCGGCACGAGCGCGACTAATTTTCCGAAGTCGCGTCCGTTGAGCGGCAGTTCGGCCACCAGGTGTTCACTCACGGAGCCGCCCAGCACGTCTTCCTGCTTCTCCACTAACGGAACCGCCGCGCTTACGACTGTGGTCTGCTGAACGGTCGGAGGAAATAGCGTGAAGTCGAGCGTCGTATCGGCCGACACTTCCACTTCCGCGTTGTAGGTTGTCGTCGCGAATCCAGCGGAGGTAGCCGAAACTGCGTACGTCCCCGCCGGCAATTCCTGGAACGTGTATGTGCCGTCTTCGGCGCTCGTTGTGGTTCGCTTGAGGCCCGTGTCGCTGCTTTTCAGCGTGATGGATGCACCCGAGACGATCGCACCCGAGCGATCGTGGACTGTGCCGTGGATCGAGCCCCGGTAACTCTGTGCGATTACGCTCGAACCGATCCCGGCAAAAAACAACAACGTGACGAATACGCGCGTGATCGACGTGATCCGGGGGAGAAATTTCTGCGCTGGAACTTGTGCGGATAGCTTCACGTTCGACCTCTCCTCGGCCTATTGGCCCTTGCGCGGCGCAAAAACTTCCACCGGCGGCGTGATTTTGTACACTTTCGAAGCATCGCCCTGATTCACGGCGATACCGAGCCGTCCGCGTGAATCCACATACAGCAGCGGATCGCCCACAGGCACGTTGTTAAACGTCTTTTCGAAAGGAAACGTGTACGGTTTTTTGTCGATCGTGATTTTCACTTTGTCGCCCACGGTGTAACCGAGCGATTTGAAATCGTCGCCGCGGATATTGGTGATCAAGCTCCCGAACGGATCGTCCAGCGCGATCACTTTTCCTGTCGCGCCTTTCTCGTCGATCGTCGCTACAGACGGCGTCAGCCGGACGAGTTGGTCCACTGCGGGGCCCGCCGCCGTCCAATCCCAACCCGCTGCCACGTGCGCAGCTGCGGGTGAGAAAATGTCGCGGCCATGAAATGTGGACGACACTTTGTCGCCGATCATCCACGAAGTATTCGTGATTTCGTGCGTGCCTTCGATGCCGTCGCGATCCGCTACCGGCGTGATGATTCCGTTGTCTGGCAGCACGAAGTATTGACCTTTTTTCGACTTCACGATCACGGCCTTGCGCGAAGTTCCCACTCCGGGATCGACCACCACCAGAAACACGGTGCCCTGCGGGTAATACGGCGTCACTCCTGCGAGAAAACGTGAAGCTTCCTCGATCGAGTACGGCGTCACCTGGTGCGTGATGTCCATGATTCGCGATTCGGGATTAATTCCGATGATCACCGCGCGGCAAATCGCCACGGCGTCGTTCGCCGTTCCAAAGTCCGTCATGAACACGATCGCCGGCTTCGGGCTGGATTCCTTCGCGGCGTCTTTATTTGCGCCGATCGAATTACAGCCAGCGACGCACAGCGCAGCGGCGAGCGCAACGGCCAACACAGCGGCGGCCAGATTCCACTTCGTTTGCTTGGTTTTCATAGGCTCCTCGGTTCGAGAAATTCGATTTACGCCGAAACGGCGTCGCAAAGCCGCTTTCGCGAGCGCGCCAAACATGCGACTTTTAAAATTGCGGTGGTGAAAGGACTACGAGAGCGTTAACAACAACAGCGGCACATTCGACAGCGCGGCATGACTGCGGAGTTTTCGTGTGTGGTCGCACCAATGCATACGCGGCGAAATGCACCCGCGGTGTGAGTGGCAACGAAAATCTTTTTGTTCTTCATTCGAGTTCGTGTGAGAAAAGCAGCCCCGTGCTCTTCACTTCAGTGCTAAAAAGCATCGCCGAAGTTCCGCGATTTCGCAACCCACTTTTTGAAGGCGCGAATTTCGTCGCGCTTAATTCCCCACCTTCGGCCGCTTCCGGTACTGCTCGTAGAGGTCGAGGTGGCGATTGTTCAGGCTCGTCAGCTGCCCTTTGATAAAAAGATATTTCACCTGCGTCTGCACTTCAAACGGATCGCCGTTCGTCACGATCAGGTTCGCGAGCTTTCCCGTCTCGATCGTGCCCACCTGATCGTCGATGCCAAACATTTTCGCCGCGTTGATCGTTACGGCCTTCAGCGCTTCATCGTGCGGCAATCCGTACGCCACTGCTGTGCCCGCATAGTCGGGTAGCCGCCGCGAGAACGACGTGCCAAAGCTCGAAAACGCGATCGGAATTCCCGCCGCGAACAATTCGGACGGCTGGGTCATCGGCTTGTCATACGGCGTGTCTTCCTGTTCCGGCAGACGTTCCGTGGGACCCAGCACCACCGGAATTTTCTTTTCCTTCAGCAGATCTTTCACGCGCCACGCTTCGGCGCCGCTGCCCAAAATCATTTTTAGATTTTGCTTGGTGCAGAATTCCACCGCGTTCTTGATGTCGCGCTGCTGGTCCGCGATGATCAGCACCGGCGTCTTGCCCTGCACCACTGGCACGAGCGCTTCGAGCTTGATGTCGCGCTCGTAAAGCGCCGCGTTCCCTTTCTCTTTCGCCTGCGCGTAGTGCCGCGCGCGATCGAGCCAGTCGCCCAGCTCGTTCACCTGCTTGTCGTATTCCTTCTTCGCATCCTCGTACGGTTTCTCTTTGAAGCTGAACGTCGTGAAATCAAACGTCCGCGACTGAATCGACGGCCAGGTGATCACCATCGCCACCGAAGGATTGATCTGCATCTCCTTCATCGTCCAGCCGGCGAGATTGAACGCCGACGCCTGCCCGCTGATCAAGCCGCCGGGCTGCGCGTCGAATCCCGCCGTTCCCGGCGCTGCGATCACGTGCGTGATTCCATTCGCGCGCGTCACCGCGATGTGCGCCGACGCAGGATTCACCGCCGTCGCCGCCACGAGTTCCGGGTTGTAGTCGCCCAACTCGGGTGTATCCACCGTCGCGCCCACCTGATTAATTTCATTCAGGCCGATCTGCGTGATCGGATCGAACAAGCCTGGGTACAACTCCATTCCCGTCGCGTCGATCACCGTCGCATCCGAAGGAATCGCTACGTTCGCGCCCACTGCCGCGATTTTTCCGTCGCGAATCACGACGATTCCGTTTTCAATCGGCGCTCCGGCGATCGTATAAACCTTCGCGCCCTTGATCGCATACGCCGCAGGCGCAGCGGCGGCCGATGGCGCTTGCGCCATCGCCACCTGCGCCGCCGCAGCGGTCAACAACAATCCCATCAACATCGCGAGTGAAGTTCGGCGGATTTGGATTTTCACAGCGCACCTCCCACCGAAATGCCCTCCGCAGTGGGCTTTGCGCTCTTCTTTTTCGCGTCAGGTTTTTTCTTCGCAGCATCACCGCCGCTCGCGTCGTCCGGCTTCTTTTCTTCCGCGGCTTTCTTTTCCTTGTCGAGCAGGTCCTGCTTTTCCTTCGCCAGCGCCGCGCGACCGTCGATATCTTTTTGCCGGTCGAAATAAACATGGCCGTCGATCAGCGTCTTCTGCGCTACTGCGTACACGCTGAGCGGATCGTGGTTGTAGATCACCAGGTCCGCATCTTTACCCACGTCGATCGATCCCACGCGGCTATCGATTCCCAACTGGATCGCCGGATTCAGCGTTATCAACTTCAACGCGTCGTTCGCGCTCATTCCGCCGTACTTCATCGCCTTCGCCGCCTCGATATTCAGCTGGCGCGCTTCCTGTGCGTCGTCCGAATTGATCGACACCACCACGCCGCGCTCCGCCATCAACGTCGCGTTGTACGGAATCGCGTCGTACGCTTCGACTTTGTATGCCCACCAATCGGAGAACGTCGAACCGCCCGCGCCCGACACGGCAATCTCGTCCGCGATTTTGTAGCCCTCGAGCACGTGCTGGAACGTACGCACTTTGAATCCAAATTCGTTCGCGACGCGGATCAACATCAGAATTTCATCCGCGCGGTAGCAGTGCGCGTGCACGTAACGCTTGCCTTCCATCACCTCGACCAGCGGCTCGAGCCGGTCGTTCTTCCGCGGCGGGATCAAGTTCGCTTCGCCCGCGGCCGTGCGCGTGTTGTAGACGTCCCAGGATTTTTTGTACTCGCGCGCCTCGATGAACGCCTGCCGGATCACTTCCTCCACGCCCAACCGCGTCGCAGGGTAACGCTGTGGAATTCCCGGCGGCGGTTGGAAGCTCGACTCTTTCGGATTTTCGCCCAGCGCAAATTTAATTCCCGGCACCGCGCCTTCAAACGGCAAATCGCTCGCAGGTTTACCCCAGCGCAGCTTGATCACTACCGTCTGCCCGCCGATCGGGTTCGCGCTGCCATGCAGAATATTCGCCGCCGTCACGCCGCCCGCGAGGTCGCGGTAAATGTCCGGATCCTCAGGATTCAGGACATCCTTGATATTGGCGATCGACGAGACGGCCATGCCGCCTTCGTTCACGCTGCCGTCCACCGCAATATGCGAGTGGCAATCGACAATTCCCGGCATCACGTACTGCCCCGTTGCATCAATCACCGTCGCGTCCGAAGGCGCCGTCAAGTTCGCGCCCACGTCCACGATTTTTCCTTCGCGAATCAGAATCGATCCGTGTTCGATGTTGCCGTGTGTCACGGTCAGCACCGTCGCGTTCTTGATGAAAATCACCTTCGGGCTTTGCGCCAGCACGCACGAAGGAATTACGAGAGCCGCCACTGCGGCCACTACGATCGCTGCGCGCTTCATCGGCCATCTCCTTGATACGCACGCGAGTGTTTGTCTTTGTAACTCTCGTCGTCGCCGGGGGCGCTTTTGTCGGCTGGCTTTTCCGGTTTCGCGTCTTCGTGAATCGGGAACCAGCGGCCATCGACGAACACGTGCTTCACTTTCGTCTTCTCGTTGAAAATGTCGCCGTCGGTGACGACCAGATTTGCGATTTTCCCCGGCGCGATGCTGCCGAGACGATCGCTCAAGCCGAGAATGTCCGCTGAATCGAGCGTGAACGCGCGCAGCGCCTGATCGGCGGTGAGACCCGCGTCCATCGCTTTCTTCAGGCTTTTT
>JABDGF010000062.1:7512-9592 GCA_013286165.1 Acidobacteriota bacterium
GATCCGCGTCGCGAACGAATTTGGATTCAAAGTGCGTACGTTCCAGCACGTGCTCGAGGGCTACAAAATCGCGGACGAGAATTTCACGTTCGCCTTCGCGAGAGCAGCCGGCGTTCCGGGCGCTTTGTCGCGGAAACGCAGCTCTCGCAGCGTCTGCTCCGCGTCCGGATCGCCGTCTTTCGCGCGCTCCGGCCACTTGAGGTTCACGATCACCGCGGCGTTTTTGTTCTTCAGCGCGTCGACGACGTCGTAGCCTTGCTGTCCGCCGTAAAGAACCGGCGCGAGCTTCCACTCATCCGCAAGCCGCAGCGCGCGCAAAATCTGAATCGAATTGTTTGCCGGCAGCAGCACCACTTCTTTTTTCTGCTTTGCGTCGGCCAGCGTTACTTCCGCGCGATCGTACGGAATGCGTTCGTTTTTCGTCGGCGCCGCTTCGTAAATCGGCTCGGCCTGCGCGTACCAGTTCGTGTCGTCGAGCACCTGGCGCACGTATCCGATCGTGCCCATAAGCGAATCGGGAAATCCAAAAAATCCGCCCACGGGACGGAACGAGATCGGCACGCTATCCGTCGCGCGCACCACCATGTCTCCCGGCCGCGCGCCTGCCAGATCGATCACCGCCGCTTGCCCTGGAAAAATCCCGCCGTCGGGCAGCACGAGCGTGGTTGTGAATCCAGCGCTCCGCCATGTCTCGATTTTTTTGTCGTCGGTTTTCAGTTCATCGGCCGTCGCGCGCCAAGGAGTGGTGCCTGGCCGATCTTCCGGGCTCGTCGGCAGCGGGCCGCCGGGTTTCTTCGCTCCCGCATCCGCGTCGCCGAGGCCGACGCTGGTGCCCGCGTCGATCAGTCCCGGATAGACCGTCAGACCTTTTCCATCGATCACCCATGCTTCGGGCGGAATCGTCACGCTCGTGCCCACGGACTGAATCAGCCCGCGCGCCACCACCACGGTGCCGCTCTCGATCACCGCGCCGGAGACCGGCACGATTCGCGCATTCGTAATCGCGTAATACCGCGGCGGTCCTCCTTCCGGCGGCGCGGCTACCGCGCCAGTGGATTCGATCGCGGCCATCGCGATCGCGCAGCACGTGAGCGCCAACGCCGCAACTGCGGCACGCATCGGCTTCCTGCTACTTTCACCGCGGAAAAATTTCATCGGGCTCTCCACGTAAGCTTTCGCGCAAACGCCCACACGGCTGCGCGAGTGTAAAAACGTCTAACCATGAAAAATGGCGATTGATGCTAACGAGCGGGAGGGCCGAAAGCAAGCCGTTACAAAAACGCGCAGCATTCGCCGCCCGCGCCTTCCAGACACAACACCCGTTGTGCTTTCAGACGCGCGAGATCGATTTTCGGTAGCGCAGACTTCAGTCTGCGCGAGGAAGTGGGGTAGCCAGTTTTGGCTGCGCAACGTCGCCCACCCCAAGATCAAGTGTGCTCGCACGTTGCCGCCCGCGATCGAGCCCATTTTAGAGTGCGGGAGCGCAGCTACCGCTTTGCCTCAGAATCACACCACACTTAAAACGTCGTCTCGAATATCGACCGGTCATCACTCAAAATGTAAAATCCGCGCAATATCAATCCGGAATGCCCTTCGTATCGGCAACATCGCCGCCAATCCCAGCACCGCAATCAATACCGCCAGCGCTCCCACATAACTCGCTGGATCCACGCCGCTCACTCCGTACAACGCCCGCCGTATCAACTGCGAAATCGCCGCCGTGCCCGCCACTCCCAGCGCTATTCCCACCATCACTGGCACCGCAAACCGGCGCGCAATCGCCGCAACGATCTCAGGTCTTCCGGCACCAAGCGCCAGTCGGATCGCCAGCTCCTTCGTCCGCTGCGCCACAGCGTAAGAAATCAGACCGAGCAATCCCACCACCGCGAGGAAAGTCGCAAGTCCCCCAAGCACGCTCACGATCGACGCGACGCGCTCGACCTCCGTCACCGTCTTCGCGTATCCCGAGCGCAGCGGCGTGATCGATGGCCGCAAGCGCGAATCCACGCCCTCCGATGCAGATTTGATTTTGCGCAGCACGTCGGATGAAACGCCCGACGTCCGCACCAGCACAGACATC
>JABDGF010000063.1:0-8750 GCA_013286165.1 Acidobacteriota bacterium
TCGGGTCTCCGTCCGAAACCAGCCGCTGGCAATTAGGCTTCTGGAGCCTGATCGTCACCCAGTTTCAAAACGCCTTCAACGACAACGGCGTGAAATGGGTGGTCATCTACATCATCGTCGCCACCAACTACTCCGACGCGACGCGCGACAAACTCATGCTCGTGGTCGGCGCACTCTTCGCCGTCCCGTTCATCTTCTTTTCCATGCTCGGCGGCAATTTCGCCGACCGTTACAGCAAGCGCACCGTCGTCATTGGCACCAAGCTGATGGAAATCGGAGTCATGGCCGTCACCATCGTCGGCCTTTATCTCCACAGCCTCCCAATTGAGTGCGTCGCCGTATTCCTGATTAGCGCGCAGTCCGCGCTGTTCGGTCCATCAAAGTACGGCCTGCTCCCTGAGCTCGTTCCTGACCGCAAACTTTCCTGGGCCAACGGCATCATCGAACTCGGCACCTTCCTCGCCAGCATCGTCGCCGTAATGGCCGCGGGCTACATGGTCGATACCTTCCACCACCGCGAGTACATCGCCGGCGTACTGCTTCTCGGCTGCACGCTTTTCGGCCTCACCACCAGCCTCTTCATCACCAAAGTCCCCGCCGCCGATCCTTCAAAAAAACTCAAGCTCGACCCCATCGGCGACCTCCGCATTCAGATGAAGACGATCAAAGCCGATCGCGTGCTCAAGTGGGCCGTTGCCGGCAACGCGTTTCTATTTTTCCTCGCCGCGTTCGTCCAGTTCGTGATCATCGTTTACGCCCATGACGTTCTGAAAGTGGACGACACGAAGACCAGTTATATCCAGGCCGCGCTCGCCATTGGCATCGGTCTCGGCAGCGTCGCCGCCGGCTACCTCTCCGGCGGAAAGATCGAAGTCGGGCTCATCCCTCTCGGCGCCGTCGGCATGACGATTTTCGGCGGCCTGCTCTACGGCGAAGGTCACACGCTGAAGAGCGCCTCGATTCTTCTTTCGTTACTCGGATTCTTCGCCGGCTTTTTCGTCGTGCCCATTGGCGCGCTGATCCAGCATCGCCCGAAGCCCGCGGACAAAGGCGGCGTAATCGCAGCCGCGAATTTCTGGTCGTTCGTCGGCATTTTCATTGCCGCCGGCGCCTACTACTTCTGCAAATCGGTTTTGCATCACGCACCGGGCACCATTTTTCTCGACGGCGCCGTTCTCACCGGCATCATGACCTGCTTTGCCGTCTATCTCGTGCCGGACACTTTGATCCGCCTCGCCCTCTGGATCGTCACGCACTCGCTCTATCGCCTGCGCGTGGAGCATCGCGAAAATTTCCCCGTGCATGGCGGCGCGCTGCTCGTCGCGAACCACATGTCGCTCGTCGATGCGCTCCTGCTTCTCGGCTCGGTCGATCGTCCCGTCCGCTTTATGATGTTCAAGGACATCTACGACCTGCCGTACATCAAGCCGTTCGCGAAAATGGTGGACGCGATTCCGATTTCCTCGCAGCTCCGCCCGCGCGACATGATCACGTCCCTCCGCGCCGCCAGCGATGCCATCAAAAACGGCGAAGTCGTCTGCATCTTCGCCGAAGGCCAGATCACCCGCATCGGCCAGCTGCTTCCCTTCCGCCGCGGCCTCGAACGCATCATGAAAGGCGTGGATGCGCCGATCATTCCCGTCTATCTCGATGGAGTGTGGGGCAGCATCTTCAGCTACGAACGCGGCCGCTTCCTGTGGAAACTTCCGCGCCGCATTCCGTATCCGATCACCGTCAGTTTCGGAAAGCCGATGCCGGCGACCGCGAGCGCATTCGAAGTTCGCGAAGCCGTGCAGGAGCTGCAGAGCGATTCTTTCATGCACCATCGCGCGCGAATGAAAACGCTCACGCGCTCCTTCGTTCGCACGGCCCACACGCACGGTTTCCGATTTGCGATGGGTGACAAGCGCCGCCCGCGCATGAAATGGGGCGCCGCTCTGCTCAGCTCAATTTTTCTCGCGCGCCGCCTCCGCAAGACTTGGGAAGGCCAGGAAATGGTCGGAATTCTGTTGCCGCCGTCTGTTCCCGGCGCGCTCGTGAATTTCGCCGCAATGCTCTGCGGAAAAATTCCGGTGAATCTGAATTACACCGCGTCCAACGAAACCATCGCTTCGTGCGCCAAACAGTGCAATCTTAAGACGGTCATCACCACCGGCTTGCTGCTCGAAAAATTGCCGATCGAGATTCCCGGCGAAAAAGTTTTGCTGGAAGAAGTCGCCGCCAAGCCCGGCCTCGGCGAACGTCTCACTGCGCTATTGATGTGGCTTCTGCCCGCGCCGCTTCTCGAGCGTCAACTCAGCGGCGGCAAAGTCACCACGCTCGACGACCTCGCCACCATCATTTTCTCCAGCGGCAGCACCGGCGAGCCGAAAGGCGTGATGCTCACGCATTACAACATCGCCTCCAACATCGAGCAGATGGGCCAAACGTTCATGCTCGAAAATGGCGACGTGCTTCTCGGCGTTCTCCCGTTCTTCCATTCCTTCGGATTCACCGTCACGCTGTGGCTGCCCGCGGTGATGGGTATCGGCGTGGCGTTTCATCCGAGCCCGCTCGATCTCGTCGCCGTCAGCGAAATTGTTCGCGATTACAGAGTCACTTTCCTTCTCGCGACGCCCACGTTCCTGCAGGCCTACGCGCGCCGCTGCCTGCCTGAGGATTTCGGCAGCTTGCAATTCGTGGTTGTCGGCGCAGAAAAACTACCAGACTCGCTCGCACTCGCGTTCGAAGATCGCTTCGGCATCCGTCCGCTCGAAGGCTACGGCACCACCGAGTGTTCGCCCGTCGTCGCCGTCAACACGCGCGACTATCGCGCTCCCGGGTTCATGCAAGTCGGCGCAAAGCGCGGCCACATCGGCCATCCGCTTCCCGGAGTAAGCGTTCGCATCGTCGATCCCGAATCCGGCGAACGCCTCGGCATTGATAAACCTGGCTTGATGAAAGTTCGCGGGCCAAACGTGATGAAGGGTTATCTGAATAATCCGCAGAAGACCGCCGAGGTGCTGCAAGACGGCTGGTACATCACTGGCGACATCGCCGCGATGGACGAAGACGGCTTCATCACCATCACCGACCGTCTCAGCCGATTCAGCAAAATCGGCGGCGAAATGGTGCCGCACATCAAGATCGAAGAAAAATTACAGGAACTATCCGACTCGGTCGAGAAACGCTTCGTAGTCACTGCTGTTCCCGATGAGAAAAAAGGCGAGCGCATCGTGGTCCTTCACATCCTCGCGCCCGAAGAAGTTCAACCGGTCATCGAAAAAATGTCCGCCTCGGGCCTGCCAAATCTCTGGCTTCCGCGCGCCAACCAATACTTCCACATCGACGAAATTCCCCACCTGGGCACAGGCAAACTCGATCTCCGCAAAATCCGCGAAGTCGCCGCCGACCTCTCCAAAAAATCCCCCACTCCCGTGGAAGCTCCCGCCGAAGTCCCCTCACAAGACTAACCACCAAACACAGCTTAAGTGAGTAGCATGGGCAATCGTGCCGGTGTGCCTTTCCGGGTGCCGCATCCTTTTCTTCTCAAAAGGGTGCGTGAGGCAACCTCAGCCAACTTCTCCGCGCCTAAAACACCGTCACGCGAATCCGCAGATACTTCTTCGGGTCATTCCGGAAATCGCTAACAAGTAGCCGCAGATCGCCCGTCAGTCCCGTCAAATTGTCATACAGCGCAGGATCGCTGAACAGTTTCCCTGCCGTCCCCGTATTCGAATCCAGCTTCGCCGACGCGTCTCTGAAATTCGCCGACGCATCCCTCAAATTGTTGAACAAGCTGTCGTCCACCGCGAACTTGCCGAGCGAACCTTTTCCCGCCCGCACGTCTTTCAGCACCGAATTCCCATTCTCCAGGAAATTCTTCGCTTCGTTGTAAGCCGCCGGGTCATACACCAGCTTGCCGACGGTGCCCTTCTGATCCTTCACCGCGCCCAGCACATCATTCAAATTCGAAACCGTCTCGTGCGCCTCGTTGTACAAATCGTCCGACGTCAAAAGTTTTCCGAAGCTGCCTTTCCCCTTGGCCAGCGTCCCCGACATCGAATTCAGATTCGCCGCCGTCTGGTTCAAATTGTTATACAGCGCCGGATCCTTGATCAGCTTCCCCACCGTTCCCGTGCCGTTGTGAATTTCGCCCGTGATGTCCGTCAGGTCATCCGATAGCACAGACAACTTGTCCATTAGTGCCGTGCCGCGCGATACCATCGCCGTGATTCCCACTTCACTCGCGCCCGGCACCGTATCATTCGCGTTCAGCACCGTCCCTGTAAGACCGCGCGTCACGGTCACGTACCGGTTTCCAAGCAATCCTTCGGTGATCAGGCTCGCTTCAGACGTCGTCCGAATTTCATCTTTGAACCGAGAATCGATTCGCATCACCAGCTGAATGCTGTCGTTGCGTCCGGTCGGTTTTGGATTGATGTGGATCGCCTCCACGGTGCCCACGTCCACGCCGTCCAGTCGCACAGGCGCGCCGGCCTGCACGCCTTCCACTTCCGGCAGATACGTGTAGAGGCGGTACTTCGGCCCAAGGCTTCCCGCGCCGGTGACCCAGAAAATTCCCACCGCCAAAGTCACCAGACCCGCGAGCACGAACACCCCGACGCGAAGTTCGCTCCAGGTTATCTGCTTGCGCTGCGCCATCGAGTTGCCTCCTGAGCTTCCACCACCACCCGCATGAGCCGTTCGAGCGCCACTACTCCGCTGACGCGAGAAATTTCTTCAAATACGGATCGTCCGTTTTCAGCAAATCGTCCATGTCACCTTCGAAATAAATCACGCCTTCGTGCAGCACCACCACGTTCGTCGGACGATCTTTGCGCCCCTGCGCATCCGCGGCGCCCGCTGCGCCCTTCGGCTTCGCAGGAATCGCGCGCGTGCCGTCTGCATTCATCTCCATCGTGCCCGAATGCACCACTTTTCCCGTGGCCTTATCGTAGCTGTAGTTCGCAAGACCAAACGCATCCTGCACGCGGTGCGTCGCCAGCATCGATGTCACGTCCTGCAAGTCCCGCCCGCGGAGAATCAAGTTAATGATGGTTTGCGAGGTCACTGGGTCCAGGCCGGCTGTGGGCGAATCGTAAAAGACTATCGGCGGTTTGTCGATAAGCGCTCGCGCAATCGAGACGCGCCGCCGCATGCCGCCCGAAAGCTCCGCCGGAAAACGGTCGATCGCGTGTTCCATCTCCACGAACTTCAGCGACTCGACGACGCGCTGGTAAATTTCCGTTTCTTCCGTATTCTCTTCGCGCAATCGGAATGAAACGTTGTCCGCCACATCCATCGAATCAAACAGCGCCCCTTCCTGAAACACGAATCCCATCTGCCGCCGGAACTGCAGCAGATCCTTCTCGCTCATCGCCGTCACGTCCTGACCCATCACCAGCACGTTGCCCTCGTCCGGATGGATCAAGCCCGCGGCCATTTTCATCAGCACCGTTTTCCCGGTGCCGGTTTCGCCGAGCAGGATCTTCGTCTCGCCGGGTTGCACCTCGAGCGAGACGCCGCGGAGCACTTCCTGCCCCTCGGAGCTGAGACGAATATTGTTGAATCGAATAAGCGGTTCGCCGGGGGCAAGTTTCACAGGAGACCGCTGATTTTCAGCCGGCGAAGCGGCAGGCAACATGGCCGCGATTATAGCGGCCTCCGCAAAAGAATCCCATCGGGTTAATCTCTCATCCGGCCCAACTCGCAACGCCACCGCACGCTCCCGTAGCCCGCTCGCCCCGCTTCAGTTAGAATCTACACTTTGTCTCACGCTCCAAAGGCCAACTGACGATGCTCCGATTCGTGACCGCGGGTGAATCCCACGGCCAAGCGCTGATCTCCTGGATCTCCGGCTTCCCCGCCGGCGTCCCCGTCGATCTCGCTTTCATCAACCGCGAACTTCACCGCCGCCAGCTCGGCTTCGGCCGCGGCGGCCGCCAACGCATTGAGAAAGACGCCGCCGACATCCTCGCCGGCGTGCGCCATGGTCGCACCATCGGCGCGCCCATCGCCGTCCGCATCGAAAATCGCGACTGGAAAAATTGGGAGAAAACTCTCCCCGTCGAAGAAACCGAAGACGCTCCTCTCGCCTCGGGCGAAAAAAATCCCGCGCGACCGCTCACCGCTCCGCGCCCCGGCCACGCCGATCTTCCCGGCGCGCTGAAATACAATCTGCACGACGCGCGATACATCCTCGAACGCGCCTCCGCACGCGAAACCGCCGCACGCGTCGCCGCCGGCTCGTTCGCAAAGCTCCTACTCAAAGAATTCGGCATCGAGATCCTCAGCCACTCCATCGCCGTCGGCCACGTGAAACTCGAACGCGAAGCCATCTGGCAGGAGATCGTCACAGTCTGCGACGATCTCGAATCGACTCTCCGCTGCGTCGACCAGGCCACGCAGGAAAAAATGAAAGCAGAAGTCGATCACGTGCTCCGTGCCGGCGATTCCGTCGGCGGCGTCTTCGAAGTCATCGCGCGCGGCGTTCCTCCCGGCCTCGGCACCCACGTGCAGTGGGACGAAAAGCTCGACGCGCGAATCGCCCGCGCCGTGATGTCCATTCAAGCCGTGAAAGCCGTCGAACTCGGCAGCGGCGTCGCGAACGCCACAAGCTACGGCTCCACGGTGCAGGACGAAATCACCTACGACGCCGCGCGTCACCGCTTCGACCACACTTCGAATCGCGCAGGCGGCCTCGAAGGCGGCATCACCAATGGCAGCGACATTGTCGTCCGCGGATACCTGAAACCCATCTCCACGCTGCGCCGCGCGCTGATGACCGCCGACCTCAACACCAAAGAAGAAATCAAAGCCGCCTACGAACGTTCCGACGTCTGCGTTGTTCCCGCAGGCGGAGTTGTGGGCGAGCACATGGTCGCGTTCGAAATCGCGTCTGCATTCCTCGAGAAATTCGGCGGCGACTCGCTCACTGAAACGCGCCGCAACTACGACGGCTACCAAAAACAGCTCGACGCGTTCTAAAATAGATTCACGCGGTTCCCGAAGAGGTAACTTAGAAAGATGATTCACCCGATTGTGAAGTACGGCGACCCGATCCTCGAGACGCCCACCAAGTCCGTCGAGAAATTCGACGACGATTTTCAGGCGCTGATCGCCGACATGTTCGAATCCATGTACGCCGCGCAAGGCGTGGGCCTCGCCGCGCCGCAGGTGGGCATCGGCCTTCGCGTCACCGTCATCGACGTTTCGAACGGCAAAAATCCCGAAGCCAAGCTCGTCTGCGCGAATCCGAAAATTATTTACACCGAAGGCGAGCAGCGCGAAGAAGAGGGCTGCCTCTCGCTCCCCGGCTTTCGCGGCTACGTCGCGCGCCCGCAGTACGTCACCATCCGCGCGCAGGATGCGGCCGGCAAAGAATTCGAAATGAAGGGCGAGGGTTTGCTCGCGCGCGCCTTCTGCCACGAGATCGATCATCTCGACGGCGTCCTTTTCATCAGCCACCTCGGCATGCTCAAGCGCGACATCATCAAGCGCAAGATCCGCAAAATGAAGAAAGCGGGCGAGTGGTAGAGGCCCCGTGCCGACGCCGCTGAGGATTATTTTTTGCGGCACGCCGGCGTTCGCAGTTCCCTCGCTGATCGCTCTCGCATCGCGCCCCGAGTTCAAAGTCGAAGGCGTCGTCACTCAGCCCGATCGCCCGTCCGGCCGCGGCCAGTCGCTCGCAAAATCTCCCGTCAAGGTCGCCGCCGAAGAGCGCGGCATCCCGGTTTTTCAGCCGACGAAAATCAAAACGCCCGAAGGCCTCGCCTACATTGAAAACGCGAAGCCCGACGTCGTCGTAATCATCGCGTACGGACAAATTATCTCCACGCAGCTGCTCGCGATTCCGCGGCTCGGCTGGGTCAACGTTCACGGCTCCCTCCTTCCCCAATATCGAGGCGCGGCGCCAATTCACTGGGCCGTCGCCAACGGTGAAACCGAAACCGGCCTCACCACCATGCAAGTCGAAGCCGGCCTCGACACCGGCCCGATGCTCTTGAAATACAACACGTCAATCGGCGCCGACGAAACCTCGCTCGAACTCTACGAGCGCCTCGCCCAAGCCGCCGCGCCTCTCATCGTTGAAACTCTCACCGGCCTTGCCGCCGGAGTTCTCGCACCAACACCACAAGACAACGCGCACGCGACGCTCGCGCCGATGATGAAGAAAGAAGACGGCCGCATCGACTGGTCGCGCACCTCCACCGAAATCTACAACCGCATGCGCGGCTTCCAGCCCTGGCCCGGCGCGTTCACTTCGTTTCGCGGCACGCAGTGCTCGTTGTGGGGCAAGCCGTCCTTCGACGACGTCGCTACCACCGGCGCGCCTGGCACGATCTCCCTGCGCGACCGCGAAATCTTCGTCGCGTGCGGCGGCGGCACGTCGCTCCACGTAGAGTTCGTCCAGCGCGAAGGCCGCAAGCGAATCAGCGCGCGCGAATTTTCAAATGGCGAGCGCATCACCACGGGTGAATCCTTTGGCGGTTAGCGCAGCCCGCAAAATCGCGTTCGAAGTTCTCTCGCGCGTCGCAGCCGAAGACGCCTACGCCTCCGAACTTCTTCACGCCCGTCTCGACACCTCCATAAAACCCGAAGACGCCGCGCTCGCCACAGAAATCACGCTCGGCGTCCTGCGCTGGCAGCGCCTGCTCGATACCCTGCTCGCGCGCCACACCAAAAAACCGATCCAGCGCCTCGACGTTCCCGTCGCCATCGCGCTTCGCATCGGCCTCTACCAAATCCGCTTCCTCGAACGCGTTCCT
>JABDGF010000063.1:8760-9401 GCA_013286165.1 Acidobacteriota bacterium
CCTCATCGCGCCGCCGTCAGCGAATCCGTCGAACTCGTAAAGTTCGCGCGCAAAACTTCTGCCGCAACGCTCGTGAACGCCGTCCTTCGCCGCTCCGCCGACGAAGCGAAAATTCCCCCCGAAACTTTGCTCGCCGCGGCCGCGCGTGAAGCCACGCGTGCGACGTGGCTCGCCGTGCTGCACTCGCATCCGACCTGGATCGTCGAACGCTGGCTCGCCCTGTACGGCGAAGCGAAGACCGTCGCGATTCTCGAAGCAAACAATCGCGCACCGCGCGTCTCCTGCCACGCACGCGATGAATCGCAGACCAACGCGGTTATAGCAGCACTGCGCGACACCGGCCTCCACGTCGAACCCGGAACGTTTCTGCGCGACGCGTTTTCCGTAAGCGGCGGCAGCGTGTCGCGCTCGGACGCTTTCAAATCCGGCTCCGTCTCCATTCAAGATGAAGCTTCGCAAGCCGTTCCGCTGCTCCTCGCCGTAGCCTCCGGCCAAAAAGTTCTCGATCTGTGCTGCGCGCCCGGCGGCAAAACGGCCATGCTCGCCCAGACCGCCGGCGAAAATGGCCTCGTCGTCGCCTCCGACCTCCACGCGCACCGCCTCCGCGCCACACGCGACCAGCTCGCACACATCGGCGCAAA
>JABDGF010000064.1:0-1499 GCA_013286165.1 Acidobacteriota bacterium
GTCCGGGCGGCCTCCTTCGACGCCGAGTCGGAACATCTTCATGCTGTCGGTCATCTCCGCTTCGGGCTTTTCGTGCATCGACTGGCGGCCGCGCGCGCTCCCCAGATGCGTAAGGCCCGTTCCAGAAATAAGGCAGCGCGAAGGCTCGGTGGGATGATCGAGTGGAGGAAGAAGCCGCCATTCGGATTCGCCGTTGTAAATGGCGTCGTAGCTTTCGGCGGACCTTTGCGCATTGCTGCGCGCGAGTTCGCCGAGACTTTTGCCTTCGGCGATTGCGGTCTGCGCAAGCTCGTGGATCGTCGAGCAGCCACTCAAGAAATGGACGTTGGGTTCATCGACCAACGCGACGCGCCGCTCGTTGCCGTGTTTTAGTTGGATTAGCCTGGTCATCTCATTGAATCGCTGGGCAGTTTCGCGCGCGTTCTATTCGAAAACTTCGAACTTCTGCAGAGCCTCGTCGTTGAGCTTCAGGCCTAGGCCGGGGGTGCTGTCGTCGAGATTGATGAACCCGTCGTTGGCCTGCGGCTCGCCGTCGAATATGTACCAGAACAGTTCGTTGCCCACTTCCACATCTACGATCGGAAAATATTCGGCCATCGGCGAATTGTAGCTCGCCATCACGACGTGGTAATTGTGCATCTGCCCGGCGTGCGGAATCACCGGCACACCGTAGGCTTCGGCGAGCGAGGCGATTTTGCGCGCCTGCGTGATTCCGCCGACGCGATTGGTGTCGAACTGAATGTAATCGAGGGCGTTAGCCTGGAGCAGGTCGCGGAATCCAGCGAGAGTGAATTCATGCTCGCCGCCGGCGATGGGGATGCGGCCGCGCGACTTCAGCTCGGCGTAGCCGTGAATGTCGTCCGGAATCACAGCTTCTTCGAGCCAGCGGAGATTGAACGGTTCGAGCAGCGGAAGCATTCGCTTTGCGTAGTCGAGAGTCCAGCCCATGTAAGCGTCGGCCATCACGTCGATTGAGTTGCCAACGGTTTCGCGCACGGTGCGCACCAGCTCCACATTGCGCTGCATTCCCTCTGCGCCGTCAGCTGGCCCCCAACCGAAGCGCAGCTTCATCGCTTTGTAGCCTTCGTCTTTGTAACGCTTCGCCTCGGAGGCCAATTCCGGCAGTGGCGTGGCGTAGAGCCGCGAAGCATAAACGGGGATTCGGGATTTTGTGCGACCGCCGAGCAGGCGAAAGACCGGCTGCTTCGCGGATTTTCCTAACAGGTCCCAGAGCGCGATGTCCACGGCGCTGATCGCCGTCATGCCAATTCCCTTCCGGCCGAACGCCATGGTCTTGCGATACATGTGCTGCCAGAGGCGCTCGACGTCCCACGGATTTTGGCCGAGCAACAGCGGCTTGAGGTAAAGGTCGATGGTTTGCTTTGTGGCTTGCGGTGCGAGGGCGGCGTTGCCGATGCCGACAAGGCCATCGTCGGTGAAAATTTCGACGACGAGCCAACCGTGAAACGTGAACGTCGCCATCGAAGCTTCCGGCAGCT
>JABDGF010000064.1:1509-3164 GCA_013286165.1 Acidobacteriota bacterium
AAAGTGCGGCGGCAGAGGGACAGTTTTGCCGCGCCAGCGCAACGCTCGAGTGCGGATCTCAGTGATCTTCATGACGCGACCTCGTAATTGGAATGGAGACTGAGCTTCAAAGGCAAAACGACAGGGACCGCGATAAGAATAATCGCGAACGCGACGACGTGGAGGCTGCCCGCGATTTGAAAGACCGTGCTGTAGCCGAAGCCGTGGTCGAGCAAATAACCGGCCAGCTGGCCGAAGACGATTCCGCCGACCGCGCCGCCAAAACCGACGAGGCCGGCGACCGATCCAACGACGGACTGCGGGAACAGGTCGGCGGGCAGGACCATCACGAGCGTGGACCAAGACTGTTGACCGAAATACGCGACGCAGAAAATTGCGATGGCCCAAGTGACTTGGACGTGCGGCACAAGAATGGCGGCGGGCATCAGCACGGCGCTCGCGCCCAATGCAAATTTCCGCGCGAACCCGACTGAGAAGTGGCGGCTGACGAGATAGCTCGAGAGCGTACCGCCTACAAGGCAGCCGATTCCCGCGGCGACGTGCGGCATCCAGGCGAACAGGCCGACGGATTTGATGTCGAAGCCGCGCGCGTCGTAAAGATATTTCGGCAACCAGAATAGATAGAAGTACCACGCGGCGTCGCTCAGAAATTTTGCGGTGACTAGACCCCAGGTTTCGCGGATCAGCATTAGCCGCGCCCAGGGGAATCGCTGCGTCGCGTTTGAGTCGCCCTGCGACGCTTGGGAATTTGTGAGCGGAGCTTCGGGCGCGCGCCGCCACCACGCGACCCAGAGCAGGCCGAGCGCACCGGAGGCGAGGAAAATCCAGCGCCAGTTTGCGAATCCAAGTATCAGCGCGATCAGCGGCGGCGCTGCGACGGCACCGACAGCGGTGCCTGCGTTGATGATGCCCATGGCTGTGGCGCGTTCGCCGGTGGGAAACCATTCGGACACGGCGCGCGTGGCCGCGGGAAATCCGCCGCCCTCACCCATGCCGAGCAGAAACCGGCTGATCATCAACATCGCGAATCCTGTGGCGAGAGCGTGGCTCGCGCAAGCGACGGACCAGAACACCATGATCACGGTGAGGCCGCGGCGAGTGCCGAGGCGATCGACGATTTTGCCGCCGCCGGCGTACATGAACGCGTAAGCGAAGAGAAAAGCGGACTGAAGGGTGGAGAACATCTCGTTCGAGAGAGGAATGTCGCGGCTGATGGCTTTGACGGCGACGGGAAGCGTCTGGCGATCGAGGTAACTGATGGCGATCGCGGCACTCACAATAATGGCGATACGCCAGCGCAAGCGAGTGACCTCCCGTCCGAACGGCGAACGCGACGGACAGCGATTATACACAGACGCAAGAAAACGTTTTCCGGTTTCCGGAGAAGTCGAGGCAGCGGATACGGACCTTGTCATCGGAACTGCTTCCACACCGCGCCGAAACACGAGAAATCGCATCGGACTTCGATTCAGTCAGGCTGCGGCGCGAGGAACGTCGAAGGCGGTACATGAGCGCGTTGAACCTTCGCCCGGGCCTGGTGCCGGACGCGGCGACGTGCGGAAAATTGGCGGCATGATGCGCAACGCTGCTATGCTGTGCCGGAAATCGTTTACTCAGAATCGTGCAGCAGGCCCGCGCCGCGATGGCGTTGAGAG
>JABDGF010000064.1:3174-9238 GCA_013286165.1 Acidobacteriota bacterium
GTTGTCGTTAGTCCACTGTTTTTTTGCAGGCGGGCGGAACATGGAAAAACGGAAGTTTCGGGTGACGGTCTTCGGTGCGATTTCAACGCTCTGCATCCTTTCCTTTGCAGTGATCGCTCCGCCGGCGCGGACAGGCGACGAGCCCGTCCAGATTCAGGTGCGCGCGGACCATCCGGGCGCGGAGCTGCGGCCCATCTGGAATTATTTCGGCTACGACGAGCCCAACTATACCTACGCGCCGAACGGGCGAAAGCTTCTGAACGAACTTCAAGCGCTAAGCGCCGAGCCGATTTATGTTCGCGCGCACAATTTGTTTACGACGGGTGATGGTTCGGCGTCGTTGAAGTGGGGATCGACGAACGTTTACACCGAAGACGCGAGCGGAAAGCCGATCTACGATTTCAAAATCGTGGATCGGATCTTCGATACGTATCACGAGCTTGGGATTCGGCCCGATGTGGAGCTGGGATTTATGCCGCAGGCGCTTTCCACACATCCGGAGCCGTATCGGCATACTTTTCCGAATACTTCGGTGCAAGACATTTACACCGGTTGGGCGTATCCGCCGACGAACTACGATAAATGGGGCGACCTGGTTTTTCATTTCGTTCAGCATCTGCGGCAGCGCTACGGCGACGACGAGGTTCGGACGTGGCTGTGGGAAGTGTGGAACGAGCCGGACATCGGATATTGGAAAGGTACGCGCGAGGAATATTTCCGGCTGTACGACGTGTCAGTGGATGCGGTGCTGCGCGCGTTGCCGGATGCACGCGTCGGCGGGCCAGAGACCACGGGGCCGCTGGGAGACAGCTCCGGCGCGCAATTTCTTCGCGCATTTTTGCAGCACTGCGCGCACGAAAAGAACTACGCGACGGGGAAAACCGGATCGCGGCTCGACTTCATAAGCTTTCATCCGAAGGGATCACCGGCGCTGGTGGACGGACACGTGCGGATGGGGATCAGCCACCAACTGGCGGTAGTCGAGACGGGATTTCAGATCGTCAAGTCGTTTCCGGAATTCCAGAGCACGCCGATTATTCTTGGCGAATCGGACCCTGAGGGGTGCGCGGCGTGCTCCGCGAAAGAGCATCCGGCGAACGCTTACCGGAACGGGCCGCTTTTTGCGTCATACACGGCCGCGATCATGAATCAGATTTCTGCGCTCGCGCGGAAGGACAATGCGAATCTGCGCGGCGCAGTGACGTGGTCGTTCGAGTTCGAAGATCAGCCGTGGTTCCTGGGCTATCGCGAGCTGGCGACGAATGGCGTCGATAAGCCGGTGTTGAATGCGTTCCGAATGTTTGGATTGTTGCGGGGCGCGCGGCTAGACGTGACAAGCTCCGGCGCGGTTCCGCTGAGCGATTTTCTGGCGAGTGGAGTTCGCGGGCGCGCCGACGTGCAGGCAGTGGCCGCGCGGCGCGATCGCGAAATTTCCGTGATGATGTGGAATTATCACGACGATGATCTGCCCGCGCCGGATGCTTCTGTGAATCTGGTCGTGAGTGGCGTACCGGCCGATGCGAAGCGCGTGCTGGTGGAACAATTTCGCGTGGACGACGAGCACAGCAATTCGTACGCGGTGTGGCAGCGTCTCGGCTCTCCGCAGCAACCGACGCCGGAACAATACCGGATGATCGAGGCTGCCGGGCGGCTGGAGCAGTCTGCGTCGCCCGAGTGGAAAGATACGACGAATTCCGATTTGAAAATGAACCTCGCGCTGCCGCGGCAGGGGCTCTGCCTGGTTCGTATCAGCTGGTAGTTCCGTACCAGAGTGGGATGAGTGTTCGGGCTCTTGCAAGACTGAAGGCAGCATCGCCGGGATTCCCGAGCGCCGTGAAATACGATCACTGCTCAGGAGCCTTTTCTCACCCGCAGTCAACGGCCGATTCCGCGCTTCCACCAAATCGACCGAATCATTGCACCGAACAAACGGATCAGAGTTAGCCAGGACACTTCGAACATGTTTGGGTTCCCCGTCGAGGCGGACGACGAGAAATCTTGTGCGTCGCGCCAATGACCTGCGTGATTTTCCGATTGAATGACGATTCGGCGCGAAAGCGCGTGGCGGTCGCGGCAGTACGGGGGAATCAAGTTTCGTCTCGCAGTGATTAATCTCCTGGTTCTGCGGGTGCGTTGAGCGGAAAACCTATCAGGTAGGTGATCGGAAGTGGGAGCAGGTCGCCGATCTCTTTTCCGATTTCCCAGCGATAGCAGGTGCCAGATAGTCCGCTCACCATCTGCGCCAGCTCCGCGATCGTGTAAGCCCGCAGGCAAGAAACCACGCCATCGAAGAAAAGGACGAATGGAATCACGGGAATCAAATACGTCCAGAGGAGCCGCGACCAACTAAAAGGACGATGGAGGGGCGTGAAGATCCACATCGCGACGGGAATGAAGAAGAGAGCAGCGAGCGTGAGCGGGTGAAGGCCCGGCGCCTCGAAAATGCCGATGCCCTGGCGACGATCGACGCTGTCCTGCAAGAGCCGGATCGCTTCATCGCGGCTGAAATGATGGAAGGACGAAAACAGAGTCCTGAAACCGCGGAGATTTTGGGGAACTTGTAGCGCGTCGATCGGGTGTTCGACGTAGTAAACGCGCTTCGCGGAAGACTTCTTACGATCCTCCGGATTTCGCGTGGCTGGAAACTTGTCTGTTAGAATTACTTTTAGAGGCGCCGCTCCAAACATTTCGAAATCGTGCAGCAGGCCGTGCCACGGTCCGCCAGCGCCAGAACACAAATCCACGACGCAATCCGTGCCAGACTCGCGAAGGCGCGTGCGCAGCAGCTGCGAGATCGGTGCGTAGGCGCTCATCACTTCCAGGAGCATCTGAAGGCCATCGACGAATTGGTCGCGAAGAAATTGAGGGAACCAACGTTGCTCGTGAATTTCGAATAGACGGAAACTCATACTCACCTTCGTTTTGATTTCATGAGAACAGACGACGGGGACGAAGCGCCGTGGCGCCGCGAAAGGTCGACGGAGGCTGCGGTGCCGCGGACCGCAGCCTCCGTGCAGACAGCTAAAACGTGAGCGACGCCTTCACCTGAATGATCCGGACGGAAGCATCGCCGCCGAGTCCCGACCCGAGAATGCTGGTCGGTTCGCTGACGGCCGAGCTGATCGATCCGAGCGCGCCGGTCAAATTGTTGTTGGGAAGGCTAAAGTTCGGATGGTTGAACAGGTTGAAGAACTGGAACGCCAATCCAAATTGCCCGTTTTCCCAGTGCGGAATCTGCGTGGACTTCTGCACGGTGAAATCCGTGTTCCAGTAGCCGGGTCCGCGGAAGATGTTGCGCTGGCCGGAAACAAAATTCGTCTCCGTGCCTGACGCAACGAACTGAGCGGGAGTGAGGCACGGAGCTGCGCCTGATGCAGCGCCTTCTCCGCAACGAGACATCGGCCCGCCGAGAAATTGCGGAATGATTTGTCCGCCGAATCCCTGGCCAGCGAGAAGGCCGCCCAATCCCCCGTCAATCACTGAGTACGGAAGCCCGGTGCGAACGAAAACCGTGCCGGACACCTGCCATCCATCCACGAGTGGCGCCCAACCGTGCCCGAACATCGCGCGCCGGATCGGCAGTTCCCAAACGTAGCTCGCGTTGAAGTAGTGGCGGACGTCGTAGTCCGAAGATCCGTAGTTCGGGCGAATATCAAACGGGTTCACAGCGGACGTGATCGACGTGGCGCTGAAGAACACGTTCGGATTTCCGGCGTTCGAGACTTCGTCAAACGCGTGGCTGTAGGTGTAGTTCGCCTGCAGCACTCCCTTGCCCCAGCCGCCGGTCACGTTGTGCTTGAAGGAGAAAGTGACTCCCTCGTAGTTCGAGATGCCGCTCGTGTCCAGCAGGCTCACCGTACCGAAACGCGGATCAAAAGGCTGCGCGGCTAGCCCGACGAAATTTGGAACGCCGGCGCATGCCGTGTTCGCCGCAAGCGGGGAGCAGAATCCGTTCACGCCGTTGCGATCGACGAGATCGTGAATGCTGTGATTTCCGTTGTACGAGACGTCAAACGAAGTGTTCTGCCCGAGAAGCTGCTGGTACTCGAGACTCCACTTCTGCACCTGCGCGATCTGCGTCGTCTTGTTAGCGCTGAACAAACTCGGCGGCGAAAAGCCCGGCACGTTCGCTTGAATTTGCGCGAGCGTCTCGTTGTTCTTGAAGCCGTTGATGAGGCCGACGTTGTTGGCGGCGGCTTGCATAAACACGTTTCCGCCGTTCAGCGTTTCTCCTGGCGCGATGTTGCTGCCCTGAACGAAGAAACCGTTCACGCCGGGCGCGTTGGAGGCGAAGTTGTCGGTGAAGACGCCGGGAAACGCGTCGTTGAAAAGTCCCACGCCTCCGCGAATCACCGTCCTCTGCGATCCGCGCGGCGACCACGCGAATCCAAAGCGCGGCTGCCACAGAATCGACGTCAGGCCCTGCAGCTCCTGATGCAATCCCAACAAAACGTCTGTGCCGTACGGAACGTTGGGATTATTGTCGGCTTGAAGGAATGGCGCGTTCAGCCGGTTAAAGCAATTCGTTTGGCAAACAGGATTGGATTGGTGCTCCGCACGCAACGTGAACGTGAGCGTGAGGTTCGGTTTCACTTTCCAATCGTCTTCTCCATATAGGCCTAGCGAATAGAGCGCGATCGGTTGCGAGAGTGCGGTGGGGAAATTCTGCTGCAGCACCGAGCTTCCGCCGCCCGGCGCCGGGTCCACGCCGCCATCGAAAAAGGCGTTTACCGAGGTAGGCGTCACGAGTCCGCTGGTGAAGACTCCAAAATCCTGATCGCTCACGTCGTAGCGAAGGAATTTCGCGCCGAACTTGAGCGTGTGATTGCCGAGCGTCTTCGAGAGGTCGTCGCCGATCTGGTACTGCGTCACGCTGCGGCCTTGCGGGAAAAATGCATTTCCTGCGCCGCCTGCCGCCGCGCCGCCCAGGTTGAACCACGGAATGTTGGCATTCCCGAAGAGCAACGTCGTTGGAAACGCCGCGAGCGTTGTTGCGCGATTCGGATTATCAAACACCGCGTTGTACCACTGCCCGGAGAGAATGAACTGGTTCACCATCGTCGAGCCGAACGTGTGCGTTTCGTTCAACTGGCCCTGCCACTGCGGCTGGGTGCTGGTGATGTCGAAGAGCGGCGAGATTGGGTCGGTGTACGCCGCTTGATGGCCTTTGTCGTATAGGACTCGCAGGAATACGCGGTCGTTGGCACCGGCGTTGTAATCCACGCGACCGGTGTATTGCGCTTCGTTTGTAAGGTTATTGTCCGCAGCCTGGAAGAACGACGAGCAAGCGACTCCTGGCCCAAGTCCGGTGAAGCCGTTGCACCCGAGCGGGTCGGGCGAAAGAAATCCCGCTCCGGGCACGGCGTTCGCTGCACCCTTCGCGTTGTTATAAAGGTTGAAGAGGTTTTGGTAGAACTTCACCGTCGCCGAGGTGGCCGGAAAACCGCGCTGATTCTCCAGATTGGCGATCGTCGCGCTTTGAAATGCTTGGCTCGGAAACGCGACAGCCGTACTAATCGGAATCACAACGCGCAGGCCCTCTGTATTGAAAAAGAAGAAGGCTTTGTCCTTCTTGATCGGGCCACCAAGAGAGCCGGCCCACTGATTCGCGTTGCTGAAATTTTTCGGATCGCCCGCCTGATTCGCAAACCAGTTGTTCGCGTTGAACGAGCTGCCATTCCAGTAGTAAACGGCGTTGCCGTGAAAGTCGTTGCCGCCGGACTTTGTCACGTAGTTGACGCTCGCTCCCGCAAGACTGCCGTACTGCCCGGAGAAGCCGCTGCTCACGATCGTGCTTTCCTGAATGTCGTTCGCACCGAGAAGTAGATTCGTGGCGCCGGAGCTATTCAAATTGAGAAATGGATCGTTGTCGTCCATGCCGTCCACGGTGAAAAGATTCGACGACGCGCCGATCCCGTGATCGGAGAAATTTCCGAGCCCTCCCGCCGTGTTCATCACGACTCCCGGCGCCGTCTGGACGAAAGCGGTGAGGTCGTTGCCGGGGTTCGGGGTTTCGCTGAGCTGCATCTGGTTGAATGACGTCGAAACGTTTCCGTTGTCTGTT
>JABDGF010000065.1 GCA_013286165.1 Acidobacteriota bacterium
GGCAACCGCGCGAGCCTCGCTGGTAATTTCCCTTTCAAATTTTGATCGCTGGCGGCGATCGCTCGCTGCAGCCAGGCGCTGACTTACTTCGCGCGCCATTTCGCCGCCCGCATACATTTCGCGACAATTTTCTGTGCGACAATCTCCCGCGCGCGTATCATCGCGCCGCAACTCTTGCTCTGAGGTCTGCTCATGGTCCGCTTGGATCGACGTTCCGTCCTAAAGCAGTTGGGCGGAGCCGCATCGCTCGCCGCACTTCCCTCCTTCATCGAAATCGCTTCCGCTGCATCTTCGCCCGCATGGCCGCAGGATCGCGTGATCCGTCCAAATGGACAGGAGCACGCCGAGATCCGGCGCCAAGGCGTTGCGTTCCTGCAGCAGTATTTCGCGCCGGGACTTTCAGTGGCGATCGTTCGCCAAAGCGCATTCGTCGTGGAAGATTCGTGGGGCATGGCCGACCCGGCGGTGAAGGAACAGTGCAGCGTCAACACGCTGTTTCGCATCGCGGACGCGAGCAAGCCGATCACGTCCGTCGCGATCTTTACGCTGATCGAAGCGGGCAAAGTTCAGCTGAACGACAAAGTGTTCGGCGCCGGCGGAATCCTCGGCGACGCGTACGGCAAGGCTCCCTACAAGCAGTACGTCACAGACATCACCGTCGATAATTTGCTCACGCATACGTGCGGCGGCTGGGCGGCTGACGCGAACGATCCGATGATGCACAACAACGGTTGGGATCAGGCGAAGCTGATCACCGAGACGATTGCCAACGTGCCGCTCGCGTATCCGCCGGGAACGAATTGGGCGTTTTCAAATTTCGGCTACTGCATTCTTGGCCGCGTGATCGAAAAAGTTTCCGGCCAGCCGTACGCGAGCTACGTGCAGCAGGCTGTTCTTACGCCCAGCGGCATCACCGACATGCAAATCGCGGGAAATTCCGAAAAGCAGCGCGCCGACAACGAAGCCACTTACCTTGGCCAGTTCGGCGAGCAGCCCTACAAGATGAACGTGACGCGCATGGACTCGACCGACGGCTGGATCGCCACAGCCTCCGATCTGGTGAAATTCGCCTCGCACGTCGGCGGCTCGGCCACGATTCCCAGCATCCTGCAGCCCGATTCGATTCGCATGATGACGACGCCGTCGCCAGCATTCACTCCCGCCAATGCGCCCACCAAATACGCGCGCGGATGGATGGTCGATAACCAGGGGAATTTTTATCACTCAGGAAGCCTGCGGGGCTCGTCGTCGCTGGTGCTGCGCACACCTTACGGAATGTGCTGGGGCGCTGCGACGAACACTCGCTCGCAACCTTACGCGACGATGAATGCCGCCGTATTCAATCTGATGGGCACGATCGTGAGCTCTGTGCCCGAATGGAATATCTAACGCTCGAACATTATTTCTAAACGGAGGTAGGTCCCGATGAATTTCTTCGAACGCCGCACTCTGATCCGTTTCGCATTCGTTTTGCTTTGTGGAGTGGTTGCAGGAGCTTCGCCCGCAGGCCGCGCGCTTGCGCAGGAGCCGATGCCTTCGCAACAGCAGCCCGACAATGTGCAGGGCACCTGGGAAATCGAAGCGAAGAACTACAACGGCTCGTTCGACACGAAATCGGTTCAACTGAAACAGGACGGCAACAACCTAACGGGCCACTTCAAAGGGCCGAACCAGTCGGGCGGCCTGGAAGGAACGATCAATATTCACCACATCGTGTTTCGCACCAAGACGCGCCATCCGCTGACATTTCGCGGCAAGGTGACCGGCGACACGATCGACGGCTTCTTTAATATCGAAGGAAAGCGCGGCGAGTTTCACGCCGTGCGCACGAGCCCGAATCCGTAGGACGGACGCGGTGCACCGCGTGGGTTATTCGAAGTGCTCGGTTTGTGACGGCGGAACGCCCGCTTCGACTTTCCAACCGTAGTCGAGCAGCGGGCGCGTCGAGGCTGCAAACTTCAGAATAAGATCGACGAGTTTCGCGGAGCGCAGTTGCGCTTCGGTCACTTCCTGCATCACGAAAAACGAATTCAGCTTCAGATATTCCGCCACAGGCGATTTCGCATGTGCGTCGAATCCACGCGGCAGCCTTTTCAACGAACCCTCTCCATCGAGCGAGTGCCCGTGTTTGTGCAGCGCTGCGAGCACTTTCTGAAATTCCGCGGGCTTGGCGGCGATGCGCGCGCGCCAAGCGTTCAGCAGTTCGCGCTCCGGCAGCCAGAATCCCATCGCGACGAATCGTTCTTTATCGGAAAACTGCAGAAACACGCCGCCGGAATGAACGCCCTGCCCGCCGCGGCGCAGGTACGCGCTGATCGCTGTCTTGTACGGCGTCTTGTTCGCTGAAAATCGCACGTCGCGATAGATACGCATGACCGGAAACTTGCGATTCGCCGCGAGCGGCAGCCCGGCGTCATCGAGCCGGTCCGCCACTTCGAACACCAGCGCCCGCATCGGCGCGAGAAGCGTCGTTTCGTAGTGGTCCTTCTTCTTCAGGAACCAATCGCGGTGGTTGTTGTTCCGGAGCTGGCGGAAAAAATTCATCGCGTCCGGCGCAAATCCTACGAACTTCGGCGGCGCTTCGATTTTGACCGCGGCTTTTTTCTTTGGCTTAGGCATGTCGTGTTTCACCCGCGCATCGGATGCAGCTACGGCTTCGGCGGTTTCGGCAAATCCGAGTAGGCCGGAAAGCCGGGAATGCCCGTCGCTTGAGTGACCGCACGAATGACGGCGCGCGAAACGGCGACAGCCGCGACCGCTCCGACCGCCAGCACTGAAACCCTTTCTTTGAACGTTCCAGTCGAAAGCGCAAAGATCGTGTCGCCATCGTATGGCGTATGCACCGGATTGATCGCGCGTGCGTAGCCGTCCTGCGCCATCTGCGCCACTTTGGTGGCTTCATCTTTCGTCAGCGCCGCATTCGTCGCCACCACGCCAAGCGTCGTGTTCGTGCCTTGCCCCGGCAACACCATTCCTTTCCCAGCGAGCAGCTGATCCATCGCGTGCGCAAGGCCGTCAGGAGCCGCAGCCGACCGCGCGCCCGCAATCCATTTGCCCGTGTGCCGGTCCCAAATATCACCCACTGCGTTCACGGCCACTATCGCACCCACAACGACGCCGGTGTCGCCGACCTTGATGCTCACCGATGCTAGCCCCGCCTTCATCGCGAACTGCGGCCCGAGCAACTTGCCGATGGTCGCGCCCGTACCCGCGCCAACGTTGCCTTCCGCAACGGGGCCGTTCGTCGCCGCTTCACACGCTTTGTAGCCGGACTCCGCGTTCGGCCGGATTTTCGCGTCGCCCACGCCGAGATCGTAAAGTATCGCCGCTGGAACGATCGGAATATTGGGCCCACCCATGCCTTTGTAGCCGATGTTGTTTTCATCGAGCCACTTCATGGCGCCCGACGCCGTGTCGAGCCCGAACGCGCTGCCGCCGGAAAGCATCACGGCGTAAATTTGCTGCACGCTGTTCACGGGATTGAGTAAGTCCGTCTCGCGCGTGCCGGGCGCTCCGCCGCGCACGTCTACGCCCGCGACGGCGCCTTTTTCGGCGATCACCACGGTGCAGCCGGTGGGCCGGCGCGTGTCGGTCCAATGGCCGACTTTCAGGCCTTCCACGTCTGTGAGGCTGCCCGCCGGGGCATCGGGAGAGAGCGCGTCAAATTCGCCGAGCGCGTCCACAAATTTTGTGCCGCCTGCGTGCGCCGCCGCGCCCCCGAACAGCGCGCTACCTGCTGCCGCCAAAACGTTCCGATGAAAATCACGCCGTCGCATACCGAAGCCTCCCGAGACTCGCACCGCTAATCTGAATCTGCCGCTTCCACCGCTCGCCGTGCATTCTTATCGCGCGACGGAAAAAGAAAACTCGTCGCCGTGGCCACCACGAGCGCCACCAAAATCCCAACCGCCGCCGCAGGCAACGGGCCAATCGTCGCGCCGGGAATTTCGAACCGCGTTACCAGCCACGCGATCACCGCCGCAAAAATACTGGCGATCGCCGCCATCGTGCTCATTTTCCGCCAGTACAACCCGTATATCAGCGGAACGAACAACGCCACCGCGAGCAGGCCGTAAAAGATCGATACCGCCGCGATCACCGTCGGCAGCTCGATCGCGAGCGCGACGCCCGCGGCACCGGCAATCACGGCCGTTGCGCGGCTCACGCCTAGCAGCCGCTTCTGATCGACGTCCGGCCGGATGAACGTCTTGTACAAATCCACCGCCAGCGACGTGGAAAGCATAAACAAAATCGCGTCCGTCGCGCTCAGCTCCGCCGAGAAAATCGAAGCCAGCGCCCAAAGGCCCACCCACTTCGGCACGATGTACATCATCACCGACGGCAGCGCGATCTCCGGATTCGCGAGGTGCGGAAATTTTGCGAACGCAATCACGCCAAACATTGCCGGCGCAAACGCGAACAGCGCCTGCGCGATCGAATTCGCAAACACGCCGCGCCGCACCGTGCCTGCATCGCGCGCGCCGTACAATTTCTGCACGAGGCCCGGCGACACGATGAATGACGGAATGAGCAGGCACATGTAGCTGAGAATCACCACAAACCCAGCGCCCGCCATGCTGAAGTAGCCGTCGCCGCTCACACCAGCCGCCGCGTGCGACGCATTCGCTGCAGCCTCCACCGCCGCCCAACCGCCCATTCCCTTGATCGCGTACGGAATCGAGAGCAGCAGCCCGCTCATTGTCACGGTCAGCTCGATAATGTTGACCACAGCCGACGAAGCCAGTCCGCCCGCCGCACAATACGAAATCGCCACGACGCCGCCCGCGAGGCAGCCCTTCCACTTCGCCAACCCGACGACGACATTCAAAATCCACGCAATCGCAATCAACTGCCCCGCCAGAATCGAAAGCGTTCCCGCCCAAAGCAAAACGGCGATGATTCCCTTCACCGATTTTCCGTAGCGGAATTCCAGAAAATCGCCAAGCGTCTGGAAATCGTGCGCCTTCGCCAGCTTCCAGAGTTTCGGCCCCACGGTCTGCGAAAGAATCGCCGTCCCGATGCTGGCCGAGCCCACCCACCACCACGCGCTAAATCCCAGCCGATAGCCGATGCCGCTTGCGCCCACCGTCGATCCCGCGCCGATATTTGCCGCGAGAAACGTCGCGAACAAAATGCCGGGTCCAAAGCGCCGCCCCGCCACCAGGAAATCCGACGCCGATTTCACGCGCCTCGCCGCGATCACGCCGATCGCGATCAGCACCACGGCATAGGCAATCAACGCTGCGAAATAAATGTTCATTGGAAGGCTAACGCGTCCGGCGCTGCGTCAGTCGATTGCACGCCGCCGGAAGCGATGCGTCCTTATATAATACGCGGCGCGAAAGGCGAAGCGCGCCGATGCCCCAATACAATCGTGCGCCTCGCCGCAGCGTCACGGGTCAAATTGGCATCTATATACGAACCTGCGCAGCCTCCGATTCTTGCAGCTGCGCTGCGCTCGTGTTTCGATAGATGCACACCAAAATTCTGGAGCGAAACAGCATCGAGATGTCCCGCCCGATTGTGATTCCACGCCTGAGCCGGATCGTGCTCGCCGCGCTTACCCTGATTTTGTGCATAGTTCCGTGCGCCCACGCGCAGTACACCACCGGCACGATCTCCGGCGTCGTCACCGATCCGGCCAATGGCATTATCCCCGGCGCCAAGGTCGAATTGGAGAATCTGAGCACGAACGAGAAAACGACCGGGACGACATCCGACGTCGGCGCATACGTTTTCCCCGCCCTGACTCCAGGCCCCTATTCGATTGTCGTGCGATATCCCGGATTCAAGACCGTCGAAGCTCGCGTCACCATTCTCGCGAGCCAGAACATCACGCAGAATTTCTCCCTGCAGCTAGGCGCAACCGCGGCGACGGTCTGTGTATGCGAAGGCGGTCCTGAGTCTCCCGCTGACCCCTCCGTATCCACGACGTACGACCAGCTCGAATCGAACGACCTCCCGACCGATCGCACAATTACCGGCCTGGTTGCACTTGCCCCGGGCGTCGCGCCGATGTACGCGCCGAGCGGCGGCGGTGGCCTCGTAAAAGTCGGCGGCGCGCAGACCGGCCTGATCAGCGCGAACGGCGGCCGGCCCGAAAATACCAACGTTGAATTCGACTTCACCGACGCCAACGACTGGGAATTCGGCGGCTTCGCGCTCGGCACCCAGCCTCAGCCGGACATGATCCAGCAGTTCAACGTGCTCACTTCGAACTTGTCCGCGCAGTACGGCATCAAGTCCAACGGCCAGATTGAAATGATCACGAAATCAGGCGGCAACAGCTGGCACGGCCAGGCCTACGAATATCTCAAGAACAATTTCTTCAACGCCACCGATCCCGACCTCGGCACCGCGACGCGAATCGACCAAAATAACTACGGTTTCTCGATGGGCGGCCCCGTCGTTCGTAACAGGACGTTCCTGTTCGGCGGCTGGCAACAAGACAAGACCATCGGCGGCGGCTTCACCGACTTCGCCGCCGTTCCCACGCAGGCGCAGCGGAACTCGGTCACCGATCCGGCGCTCGCGAATCTGATCAACGAATTTCTGCCGCTGCCGACCACGGTCCTGAACAACACTCCCGTCGTACCCCAAACTTTCTCATCGCCCCAGAACACGTATCAGTTTCTGCTGCGCGGCGATCACGACTTCAGTGCGAACAATCGCCTGTCGCTGCGCTACTTTCAGGGCACCGGCACGCTCGTGCTGCCCTTCCCGCAATTCAACACGCTCGCCGGCTTCGACGCCGACCTCCACTACGAAGCGCGCAACGCCAACATCACCGACGTCTGGACCATCGCGCCCACCGTCATTAATCAATTCCGCTTCGCCTACGCGCGCTCGCTCGGTCTTCTCCCCCCCGAAAATAATCTTCAATCGCCGCGATATACGATTCTCGATGGCAGCATCGCCAGCTTCGGCGCGCTTCCCTACTTCACACAGGGCCGCATCTTCAACGTCTATCAGGCCAATGACATCGTCACATTCACACACGGCCGCCACACGTTCAACGTAGGGTTCGACGCGCGCTACATCCAGGACAACTCGGTGAACGAGACCAACGACCGTGGCAACTATTTCTTCGCGAGCCTCTCGAATTTTCTGGCCGCGCAGCCCGAGGCTTACACGCAAGCGTTTGGCCCAACCGAACTCGGCTTCCGCGAGCGCCTGTTCAGCACTTTCATTCAGGACGATATTCATGTGCTTCCGACGCTCACCGTGAACGCCGGACTTCGATGGGAATACCAGGGCGCGATCACCGAAGCGCACGGTCTCACGTCGCTGCTCGACCCCGCGATTCCGGGCAGCATCGGCGAAGCCGGCACCGGCCCGCTCGGCACGTTCCGCATCGGCAATCCCGCAATTCACGCAAACCCTGCGAATTTCGGCCCGCGCATCGGCTTCGCTTGGAATCCGCGCGAAAAATCGTTCACTCTGCGCGGCGGCTACGGCATTTACTACGACTCATTCAATTTCACCGGCCTTTCCGAAGCGCGCACCACGCCGCCGCTCAACTACACGTTTACGCTGGCTAATTTCAGCGGCACCAACACGTTCGACAATCTCGTCGCCGGCACTGCGCCCTTCATCACTGAATCGCAATCGCAGGTCGGCTCGTTTGGCACGCTCACGAATTTCGGCACCATCACCACGATGAACGGCTCGCTGCCCAATCCGTATTCGCAACAGTGGGACCTCGTCGCCGAATACAAAGTCTCCCCCTCGGCGCTCGTGAGCGTCGCGTACGTCGGCTCGAAAGGCACGCACTTGCAGGCCTTCATTCCGATCAATCCGATCGCGTCGTCAAACGTTCCCGCTCCCGCCGTAAGCGTCGCCGACGAAGAAGCCCGCATCTCTGAATTTTCGGCCGCGGTGAACAATTCGAGCGGACCCGGCAACAACCGTCTCGACCCGCGCTTCGATCAGGTCAACACCATCACCGCCGCCGCCTCGTCGAGCTACAACTCGTTCCAGCTAAACCTGCGCCAATCGTTCCGCTACGGCCTTACGCTGCAAGGCTCCTACACATACTCGCGCTCGATCGACAATTCGTCGTCGTCGAATCCCAATCAGGAATCATTCGATCCCGGCGTCCAGCAGAACGTAAACGCGCTATATCTCGAGCGCGGCCCGTCGAACTACGACATTCCGCACCGCGTGGTCGTCACCGGCGTCTGGAACATTCCACTCTTCGCAAACCGCAGCGGGCTTTTCGCCGACCTCGTGCTCAAAGGCTGGCAGTTCAGCTCCACAAATCTCTGGCAGTCCGGCATCCCCGCAAACATTTACGCCGGTCCGGTAAGCGTCACAGATCCAACGAGCCCCACTGGGGTCACGACGATCTCCGACGTGAATATTGATGGCATCACCGCCCCGAGCGGTGCAGACAACACGCGCGCGAACTGCAATCTCGCAGGCTCCAGCTTTAAACTCGGCAACGCTTCATCGATCGCCATGCAGACGCGCTTCTCTCAACCGCTGCTCGGCAACGACGGCACTTGCGGCCGCAACATCTACAGGCTTAACAGTCTCATGAATTTCAATTGGGCGTTCGCGAAGGATTTTCGCTTGAAGGAAAGTGGGCCGCTCGGCTCCGGCCCATGGACGCTGCAATTCCGCACTGAAATTTACAACATGTTCAACAATCCGAACCGGACGGTCTCGAGCTACTCTGACCTCACACTCACCAATCCGCAGTTCGGCCAGTTCGATACGTCCGGCTCGCCGTGCACACTGCAACTCGCCCTGCGTCTCACCTGGTAACTGAGCGCTTAGCCCGCCGTCGCGGCTCGCGCTCCCGAACCAAACTGCGCCAACGCGTCCAAAATCTGACGGCCATAAAGCTCCGTCTTCCGCTCCCCGAAACCCGTCACGCCGCGGAGCTCTTCGAGCGTCCTCGGCGACACGCGGCACAATTCATCCAGAGACGAATCGTGCAGCACCACAAACGCCGGCAGCCCCTGCTCCCGCGCCGTGTTTCGCCGCCACTCGCGCATGTGTTCGCGCAGCGCCGGATCCACATTCGGATTACGCGGCGGCAATCCCTTTTCTCCGCTCGCGCTTTTCGCGGACGCGACGCGCCGCGCGGCTCGCGCCTCGCCGCGGATCGCCGCTGCGCTCACCTTCCAACGCGCCGCATCGCCGGCGTCAGCGCTCGCCACCCGTGATGCAGACGCTGCCGCGTCCCCCGCCTTGCGCT
>JABDGF010000066.1 GCA_013286165.1 Acidobacteriota bacterium
CTCTCGGCCGGCCGCGACATCCGCGAAGTGGGCAGCGGCAACATCGGCGCGGCAAATGTTGCGCGCAACGCGGGAAAGTTCGCGGGCGTGGCGACGCTGCTGCTCGATGCGGCCAAGGGATACTTCGCGGTGTGGCTCGCTGGGCATTTCACCGGATCGAATATCCGCTGGATGATGATCGCGGCGATGTGCGCGGTGGTGGGCCACATTTTCCCGGTGTGGCTGAAGCTGCGCGGCGGAAAAGGCGTAGCGACAGGGCTCGGCGTAATCATTCCGATCTCCTGGCACGCCGCGGTGCTGGCGATCGCGCTGTGGATCATCGTGGTTTTCTTCTGGCACTATGCGTCGCTGGGATCGATCGCGGCGGCAGCCGGACTTCCCGTCTTTGTGTACGTGATGTACCAGCGCGGCTTCGCGCCTCCGGACATCGTGACGTTTGGAGTCACGTTCATCTCGTGCCTGGTGCTGATCAAACACATCCCCAACATCCAGCGACTGCTGACCGGCGAGGAGCCGAGGATTAAATTCTCTAAATAGTGCCGAATCGGGCGACGTGCCGCCCGCGCGCTATTTCCGGCCCGGATTGCCCGCAAGTGCAGTATTTCCAGTACTTTCGGCCCACCTGTACCACGCCCTAAGCCTAACGTTCTCTGTGGCTTATCCGATACCCCTAGTACTTTGGTTCCGTTGTGCCGATCCTTCGCCTTGAATACTCTCTGATCAGGAACAACTGTGTCCACCCGGCCGGAACACAACTGGGATTTTCGACGCTGGCGGATCCTCTGGATCGTGCTGGGCGCGTTGCTGCTCGTCAGCGCGACCCCGCTATGGCTCTACCACCGGCAAGTGCTGCGGCTCAGCGAACAGAAACTGCAAGACACCGAGCGTTTGCAGCAGAGCGAGATCACCAGGTCGCTCGCGAGCGAAACACTTCAATTCGAACAAAATTTTCGCGAACAACTTCTGAGTGAGCGGCAAGTTTTTGCGCTGACGGGTTGGATTCAAGACGTCGATGACGCGAAGCAGGCTCCGCAGCTCGCGCGATTGCTGCAGAGCTTCGTCGAAAACAATCCGAACATTCTTTACGTTACGGCGGTGAACCAGCAGGCCAAGGGTCAGTCCGCGGGAAGTTTTGCGGCCGATCTTGATCCTTTCGTGCAGGTGGCGCTGAAGCGCGCGTTCACGGCGAGCATTCAGGGATTGAATTTCGTGAGCGAGCCGATCGCGCTCGGCAAAGACAATCGTCCGGCGCTGATCGTTTCGGTGCCGCTCTCGCAGGACGGGCAATTCACGGGAATGCTTGCGGCCGTAGTTTCGATCGACAGTCTGCTCGAGCGTATTCGCGATGCGAGCGTGCGCGACCGCGTGGTGTTCATCGTGGACGGTCACGGACACATCGTGGCGCATCCGGACAGCCAGATGGTGCCGGGTCGCGATTTGACGTCAAGCTCGCCGGTGGTGACGCACCTGAAAGAATTGCCGCAGGAATTGCGCGCGACCGAGACGATGCACTTCAACGTACCGGGCGCGACGCCGCGGCACCCAGTGGAAATGATCGGAACGTACAGCACGATTCCGGAGCTGCACTGGAGCGTGATCGCGCAGCGAAGCATGGACGACGCGCGATCCGACGCGGGCGTGAGCGAACTGACGAGCGCTGCGCTGCGGTTCGTGCTGGGCGTGAGCTTGATCGCGCTGCTTTTCGGTTATTTGTTTGCGCTGCGGATCACGCGACCGATTAGCAGCCTGGCGAAATCGGTGCGCGCAATGAGCCGCGCGGAATTTCACGAGCGAGTGGAAGTGGAAGGCGCGGCGGAAATCGCGGAGCTGGCCGAGCAATTCAATACGATGGCCGGCGACATCGAGCGCTACATCGAGCGGCTGAAGCAGGCCGCGGAAGAAAATCGCGAACTGTTCCTTGGCTCGATCCGCATGATCGCCGCGGCGGTTGACGAAAAGGACCCGTACACGCGAGGCCATTCCGGCCGCGTGGCAAAGTACTCGATGCTGATCGGCGAGGGCATGAGCCTGCCCGCCGACGAGCTGGACCGGCTGAAAATTTCCGCGCTGCTGCATGACGTGGGCAAGATCGGCGTGGACGACCGCGTGCTGAAAAAGCCGGGCAAGTTGACGGATGAAGAATTCGATTTGATGAAGCAGCATCCGACGAAGGGCGCGAACATCATGCGTCCTGTGACGCAGCTGAAGGAAATGCTGCCGGGCATCGAGCTGCACCACGAGCGCATGGACGGCGCCGGGTATCCGTTTGGGCTGACGGCGGAAAAGATTCCGATGATGGCGCGCATCATCGCAGTGGCGGACACGTTTGACGCGATGACCACGAACCGGCCGTATCAGACGGCGATGGAAGTGGAGTTCGCGGTGGAACGCATCAAGTCGCTGTCGATGTCGAAGTTCGATCCGGACGTGGTGAAGGCGCTGGTGACGGCGATCGAATCGGGCAAGCTGCGACTGTCGGCGACGCTGGTCGAGGTTTAGATTCGTTTGTAAATCTCACGGCTGTGCTTTGTAGTCGCGCGATTTGGTGCGCGGTCCCTCCCTCAGAAATTCCCTTCGGTTGTGCTAGCCTGAAAGCTACACCCTATGATTTCACTTTTTGGAAAACTTGAACCGACGCTACTGGAGCGCCTGAAAGAGTCGGTACAGAAGACGAAGACCGAGCTTTCGGCGCGCGTTGAGCAGATTCTGACGGGCGACCGGCCTGTGGATCAGGCGCTACTGAAGGAACTGGAAACGGCGCTGTTGAGCGCGGACATCGGCGTGCGCACGACGAAAGAAATCCTGGCGGCGATGCGGCAGAAGGTGAACGAGCACAAGCTGGTGGAGGCGAAGGACCTTAAGCGCGAGCTGAAGAGCGAGATTTTGAAGGTGCTGAACGCGCCGCTGGCGGGTGGCGATCTGAGTGCTTCGCTGAAAGCGTCGCCTCGCGTGATTTTCATCGTCGGCGTGAACGGCACGGGAAAAACCACGACGACCGGCAAGCTGACGAACCGGTTCCGCAAAGAGGGCGCGAGCGTGGTGCTGTGCGCGGCGGACACTTTTCGCGCGGCGGCGATCGAGCAGCTGGAAATTTGGGCGCGGCGCGCGGACGTGGAGATGATCAAGCAGAAGCCGGGTGCGGACCCGTCGGCCGTGGTGTATGACGCGCTGGCTGCGGCCGTGGCCCGCAAAGCGGATGTCGTGCTCGTCGATACGGCTGGGCGGCTGCACACCAAATCGAATTTGATGGCCGAGCTGGAAAAGATGAAACGCACGGCGGCGAAGGTGGTGCCGGGCGCGCCGCACGATGTCTTTCTCGTGCTCGACGCCACCACCGGACAAAACGGGCTGAACCAGGCGCGCGAATTCTGGAGCCAGGCCGGCGTAACGGGCATCGTACTCACGAAGCTCGACGGCACGGCGAAGGGCGGAATCGTGATCGCGATCACGCGCGAACTGAATTTGCCGGTGCGATTCGTAGGAACGGGCGAGCAGATCGACGATCTGGTGCCGTTCGACGCGCAGACTTATGTCAATTCCCTCTTCGACTGACGGCGTTCGCGAAAGAGACTTGCAGCGAATGCAACGCGCGTTGGCGCTCGCCGAGAAAGGCGTGGCGCTGGCGCATCCCAATCCCATCGTTGGCGCGGTGATCGAGAAGAACGAGGTCATCGTCGGCGAGGGATTCCACCAATACGAAAAACTGGATCACGCGGAGGTCGTTGCTTTGCGCGCGGCGGGCGAGCAGGCGCGTGGCGCGACGATGTTTGTGACGCTCGAGCCGTGCTGCCACACGGGACGTACCGGACCGTGCACGCGGGCGATTATCGATGCGGGGGTGGCGCATGTGGTGGTGGCGATGCTCGATCCGAATCCGCGCGTGGCGGGCAACGGAGTTGCGGAGCTGCGGCGAGCGGGCATTCGCGTGAGCGTGGGCGTGGCGTCTGAAACAGCGCGCGAAGCGAACGCGGATTTTGCGCGGTGGATTTTGACGCGGCGGCCGCTCGTGACGCTGAAGAGCGCGTTGACGCTGGACGGACGAATTACGGCGCGGCGTGGAGTGACGACGGCGATTTCTGGTGAGCAGTCGCGCGAGTCCGTGCAGCAATTGAGGCACGAGGCGGACGCCGTGCTGACCGGCGTCGGAACGGTGCTGGTGGACGATCCGCTGTTGACGGATCGCACGGGCGAGCCGCGGCGACGGAAATTGTTGCGTGTGGTGGCGGATTCGAAGTTGCGGATTCCGCTGAAATCGAAGCTCGTGAAGTCGGCGGATGGCGATGTAGTGGTGGCGACCACTGTTAGTCTCGCGTCTGCAAAGGCGCGAGCTTTGGTGCGGTCGGGCGTGGAAGTGGTGCGCGTCAAGGCGCGGCGCGGGCGCGTGGATTTGAACGCGCTCGGGGCGGAGCTGGGGCGGCGCGAAATTCTGAACGTGCTGCTCGAGGCGGGCGCGGAGATGAACGCCGCGGCGCTTGAGGCTGGAATTGTGGACAAGCTGGTGTTGTACTACGCTCCGCGCGTGATCGGTGTCGAGGGAGTGCCGTTTGCGGCGCTGCGCGGGAAGGCTGCGGCGCGCGTGCCGGAGCTGCGGAATGTGCGGAGCATCGAGTACGGTTCGGACATTGTGATTGAAGGATGGCTGCGCGATGTTTACGGGGATCACGGAACACGTCGGAAAAATTGAGTCGCTGGAGCGCGGGGCGGACGGCGGACGGCTCGTGGTTGCGTTTGGCGCGGGCGACGCGGCGCAGGAAATTGCGCGTGGGACGAAGCTTGGCGATTCGATCGCGGTAAACGGGTGCTGCCTGACGGTGGTCGAGTTCGATAAGGCGCGATTCGCCGCCGATCTTTCGGGCGAGACGCTGCGGCGGACAAATTTCGGCGAGAAGCGGGCGGGCGACCTGGTGAATCTCGAGCGGCCGCTTGCGGCGGGCGCGCGGCTCGGCGGGCATTTTATGCAGGGGCATGTGGATGGCGTGGGGCGTGTGGTTGCGCTCGTGACCGAGGGCGACAATTTCTGGCTTTCGGTGCGAGTGCCCGAAGATTTGCGGCGCTACGTGGCGGAGAAGGGATCGATCGCGATCGATGGGATCAGCTTGACGGTGGCGCGGTGGCACGAGGGCGTGGTGGATATCGCGGTGATTCCATTCACACACGCGCACACGAATGTCGGCAAAATGGCGGCGAACGACGCGGTGAATCTCGAGACGGATATTTTGGCGAAGTATGTGGAGAGCTTGCTCGGGAAGGCTACTGCGAAAACGGACGAGAGTGCGTCGTCGATTACGGTGAAGTCGCTGGTGGAGGAGGGATTCTAGGCGGAGATGGCGGCGCCGAATCATTTCGATGTGGCCGTGGTGGGCGCGGGCGTTTTCGGCGCGTGGGTGGCGCACGATCTGCGTCACGCGGGCGCGAGTGTGGTTTTGCTCGACGCGTACGGACCGGCGCATGCGAGGGCGAGTTCGGGTGGCGAATCGCGCATCATCCGCATGGGATACGGCGCGGACGATATTTACACACGCTGGTCGGCGCACGCGCTGCTGAAGTGGCAGCAGCTTTTCGCGCGAATGCGGCGGCCGGAACTTTTTCGCCGCACCGGCGTGCTGTGGATTGCGCCGCCTGAATACAAATACGCGGTCGATTCGCTCACGGCGATGCACGCGCTGGGAATTCCCGCGGAGAAACTTTCGACCACAGATTTGCGGCATAGGTATCCGCAAGTTGCGTTTGAGGATGATGCCTGGGGCGTACTCGAGCCCGAAAGCGGCGTGCTGCTGGCGCGGCGCGCGGTGGCCACGGTGGTGGATGAATTTGTGCGGCTCGGCGGAGAGTATCGCCAAGCTGCAGTGGAAGCGCCGACGTCTGCGCAGGCCGACGGCAAGGTGCTCGAAGCGATCAAAACTTCGGACCGGCACACGATTACGGCGGGGCAGTTTGTGTTTGCGTGCGGCGCGTGGATGGGGAAAGTGTTCCCGGAGCTGCTTGGCTCACGAATATTCCCGTCGCGCGCGGAGATTTTCTTTTTTGGATTGCCCGCGGGCGTCACGCAGTTTGACGAGGCGCATCTGCCGACGTGGCTGTATCTCGCGGATGAATTTTACGGAATGCCGGACATCGAGCATCGCGGGCTGAAAGTGGCGAACGACCGTCACGGCGCGAGCGTCGATCCGGATACGCAGTCGCGAATCGCGACGCCGGACGCGATCGACGCGGCGCGCGCATTCGTGGCGCGGCGCTTCCCTTCTCTTACGGGCGCGCCGATCGTGGAAACGCGGGTGTGCCAGTACGAAAATACGTCGAACGGCGATTTTCTGATCGACCGTCACCCGCAGATGGAAAATGTGTGGCTCGTTGGCGGCGGGTCGGGACACGGATTCAAGCACGGGCCGAGCGTAGGCGAATACGCTGCCGCGCATGTTCGCGGTCGCGTGACGGCGGAGACGGCTGCGGAGCCACGCTTTTCGCTCGCGACGAAGGCCGAGACACAGCAGCGGTCGGTGCACTGAGGCAGGCGGCATGACGCGACGACGAGTGATCGGATTTGTCGCCGTGGTTGTACTGGCGGCTGTGGTTGTGTGCGGAATTTTTCTTTGGCTGCGGCGCGGGCAGCCCCTTCCTGCGGACGTAGTTTCGAAACTCGATGTGCAGCTTGCGCCAGGCGCCGGGTTCATGCGTGCGCGCGTGTTCGACGGTTCGAGGTACAACGTGCGCAGCGTGACGGTGCGCGTCTTCGCCTATCGCCTGACGGGCGGATACGAACGCACGCCGACTCCGGGTGGGTGGCACATCACTTCGAGTTCCTGCACGTTTGATCCGGTGACACAGCCGCCGGACGGGTATGACTTGGTTTTTGACCGGTGGATGCGCTTCGATGCAAAGCTCGGGCCGCTCGGCGCTGTCGATGTGCACGCCCCGTCGGATTTTGTGCCGGGCGCGGATTATTGGGAGTGCAGGATTGTCGGCGCGAGTGGATACAAGTAGCGGTGCGTCGCTACTCCGCAGCGGCGGCGCGAGATTTCGAGCGGACACCGCGGTAATAGAGGATCAGGCCTAGCGCTACCGACGCGACGGTGCCAATGACGAGTTTCGCGACGAAGAGAACTTTGTCCGCGGACTCGGCGGGCGGGATGAACGAGAGCACGATCCCTGCGATCACGACGAACAGGCCGAGCAGGCTCGCGATCCACACGCCAACGACGCCACCGGGAATCAGCACGGCGTTAGGCGTAGTGGTGCGGTCTTTGCGGTAGGCGAGGCGGATCGCCGCGGCGTACATGTAAATCAGCGAGATGAAATAGACGATCGTGGTGGCGTCCACGAGGATTTGGTACGCGCTGTTCGCCGTTTCGTTTATCTGCGTGGCGATCAGCACGAAAATGGAAATGGCCGCCTGCACCAGGATCGCAACGTACGGCGTGCGCCACTTGGGATGAACTTTTCCGAACGCGGCGGGCATGTAGTGGTCGATGCCCGCTACAAACGGAAGACGCGAGACACCTGCGACCGTGGTCCCGACGCCTCCCGCATTTCCGATCGACACCAGAATCGCCGCGATAACGCCGACGAAACCAATCTTCAACGCGACCGAGCCCATCGTGATCGCCTGAAACACGCCGGACTTCGGATCGACCTGATCGGCGGGGACCATCGAGAGAACGGCGATCGTGCCGATCACGTAAATCACCGCGATCAGCGCGCCCGAGCCGAAAATCGCGCGCGGAAAATTGCGGCGCGGGTCTTTCACTTCCTCGCTCATCATCGTGCAGATTTCGAGGCCGGTTAATCCGAACGCCAGCTGCGGCCAGAAATTCACCGTGCCCCAATCCCAGTGAGGAATGATCGTCGCGCGCGAAAACACCGTGGCGGAGTGTTGCCCTGTGGTGCGCAGATACGTGAACGCGACAACCGCAAGAATCAAAAGCGGCAGGTAGGTGGAGACGCCGCCCGCGTTCTGCAGCCATTTGCCGATGTTTGAGCCAATAATATTCAGCACGACCGCGACCGTGAGCAGGATGAATGAGCCGGCGAGAAGGAAGTGCTTGTTCTGAGTGAGTTCGACGCCGCGCGGGCCGATCACGTACGCGCTCATCGCGGTGCTTGCGAGAAGCAGTGCCGGAAAATAAAAAATTGTGTAGATCCAGTACGTCCAGCCAGCGACGAAGCCGTGAAAATCGCCGAAGGCCATCTTGGTCCAAACGTAGAGGCCGCCCTCTTCGGGATAGCGCGAGGTAAGTTCGACGATCACCATCGCCGTGGGCAGAAAAAATCCGACGGCGGCGAGAACCCAAAGCGTGATCGATGAAGCGCCGTTGTGTCCCGCGGCCGCGATCCATCGCGGGCCGAGCACGGCCGCAACGTTGAAGAGCAGCAAGTCCCAGAAACCGAGCACCCGGCGGAGCTGCCCCTTCGGATTTACCGAAGGATTCGTTCCGGCGTTCGACGATTCAGCGCCGGTGACGGGAGAGGTCACTCGGACTCATCCAGCGCGGGAATCATCTCATCCTGCGCGAGGAAATTTTTGAGGAACGGGTCTTTGGAGCTTTCGAGTTCGGCCCACGTGCCGAAGAACGCGACGCCCGCTTCGTGCAGGAAAATTAACCGGTCGGCAAGTTTTTTGGCGAGGTGCGTATCGTGCGTCACGACGATCGACGTCTTGTGC
>JABDGF010000067.1 GCA_013286165.1 Acidobacteriota bacterium
GGTTCGCGGTGCGGCGGATTCGGCTCGGTGTGACGTTCGCGCGTGCGTCTGGATTCCGATCCGTTGCCAGCGATCTGCGATTCGAGCGCGGTGGTGGAACCGCCCTGATAGAAGCCGGCGCCATCCTGAATGAACAGACTCTCGCTCGTGTGGATTTTGGATTTCGTGTGATAGCCGAATTGCGCTTCGAGGCGCGTGGCGAGCGTGCCTTCGGTGGGCGACTCGATGAGAGCCTTGATGAATTGGCGGAAATCGCTGCGGCTGGCGGAAGCGAGAAAGCGGATGCTGCCGACGCGGGCGCTGGTGAGCAGCTCGGCAAAGTCGAGTTCGGCGGGGCTCAGGTCGAGCGGGACTCCATCCAGAAGAAGATGCGAGCCGGAAATGCCCACGAGGAAGCCCAAGTCGCCGGTGCCGCGAGTGACGGCACGCAGTTCGGCCCAGGCGGCATCGAATTGGGCCGTGGAGCGGGCGTGCTGCAACCCATAGAGATTACAATACTTAAGCAGTACGTTCAGGCTGCGGACAAACGCACGCTGGGTCGCGGCTGTGGACGAACTCTGCACCGTTAAACCACCAGGGAGGAACTGCTCCTGAGTCTCTAATCGAGTGTACTAGGACGAACGTTGAGGGAAATAGAACGGAGGTACTAATCGCGGCGCAGTTCGGATTTGGGACGGCAGGTTGGATGTGGCGGCGCGGGCGCGTGGGGGCGGCCGGTGTTTCGCGGTGTGTCAGGCGGGGAGGCGGACTTCGACTTCTTTGGCGTCGAGCACGGGGCGGACGCGGCGGATGACTTCGCTGGCGGTGAGTTTGTCGGTGAAGAGGACGAGCGAGCCATTTTCAAAATCGCACGCGCCGCAACAAACGTAATTTTTGAAATTCGTGTGATAGGCGTCGATGCCGCGGCGGGCGAGTTCGGCTTCAACGACGGCGTCTTCTTTTGTGGAGAGCTCACCGGCGCGGAGGCCGAAGGTTTCTTTGTGAAAGCGCTCGATGAGCGATTCAAGTCGCGCGGCGCCGGTGAACGGAATGACGATTACGCGTTTGCCGGATGCGCGGTATTCGATCTGGTGCGTGTCGCAGAAATCTTTTACGCGATCGATGTGGCTGAAAAAATCGAGCGTCCAGGATTCGGTTCCGGCGATGACGGGAAGCGCGCGCGTCCAGACCTTCGTGGCCTCTTCACCGCGGATCGGCTCGCGATATTCGTCGGCTTCGGTGAGTTCAAGGCCGACGGCGCGAACGTCTTCGCCGAGATCGAGCGGCTCGATTTCGAGAAGCATCATGGCGCGACGTCTCCGAGGGCGTCTCCGAACTTTTTTAAGAATTCAGCGGATTGCTTGCGAACTTCGATCCAATCGAAGAAGGCATCGGGAGTTTCGAGCCAGATGGCGAACCAGTGCGCGATTTCTTCCTTTTCGGCGCGTTTTTTGGGATCGACTTTTGAATTGCGCGAAATCATTTCGGCGCGGCGGCGGCCGAGGCGGGCAATTTCGCGGGTGCGTTCGATCGCGGCGGGCTCGTGGTCGCGCGTAAATTTGCGGAACAGCTCGTCGAGACGGACGAGGGACATTTCGGCTTCCTCGAGCGTGGAGAAGTGAAGAAGGTCACTGAATTCTTCTTCGTAGAGACCTTCGGTGTCGGATTTTGTGGACCAGACGACGCGATGGCCGGCTTCTTCGAGAACGCTGACGACGTAGTCGGAGGAGGTTTTTCCTTTTTCGCCGAGCTGCGAGATGAGCTTGCGGCGGATCTGCTCGATTTCAGCAGGCGTGAAACGAGGTTTGCCCAAAGCTTCGGCGGCTTCGAGGATCATCGCCTTTTTGGTGGGCGATCCGCCTTCGTGATGTTCATGCTCGTCCGAGTGATCGGGCTTCACGACGGACCTCGATGCGGCGCAGCGGGCTGCGACGACTGCTTCGCGGATGGAACGGCTGCCGACGAGGGATTCGATGCAGCGTCGGCGGCGAGGGAGCGGCGGTATTTGTTGATATTGCGATTGTGGTCGGCGAGCGTCTTGGCGAAAAAGTGGCCGCCTTGATCGTTGGCGACGAAGTAGAGGTAATCGGTGGGAGCGGGAGCGAGCGCGGCGCGGAGGGACGCTTCGCCGGGATTGGCGATGGGACCCGGCGGCAGGCCTTTGTGCATGTAGGTGTTGTACGGTGAATCGAAGCGGAGATCGGAGGCGCGGACGTATTTGACAGGATGTCCAGCAAGAGCCATCGCGTAAGCGACAGTGGGATCGCACTGCATGGGATCGTCGCGCTTCAGGCGATTGAAGAAAACGCCGGCGACGAGAGGACGTTCGCCGGGCTGGGGCGTTTCACGTTCGACGAGCGAGGCGAGAGTGACGGTATCGAGCGGCGAGAGACTCGAGGGAGGATTGGTGAGCGGCGTTGTCTTAACCGAATCCCACACGGCGTGGAAATTCTGCACCATGCGGTGAATGATCTGCTCGCAGGAAGTGGTGCGCGTGTAGTCGTACGTGGAGGGGAAGAGGAAACCTTCGAGGGTGGTTGCGTTGGGAGCGAGTTCTTTGATCGAGCCGGTTCTTTTCGCAAGGTCGAGGAAAGTTTCGCGGCTGCAGAGATTGTCGCGTTCGACTTCGGCGGCGATGTCAAACATCGTCCAGCCTTCGGGGATGGTGAAGGAGCGAACGTACACGCGGCCCTGCGCGAGCTGCCAGAAAACTTCGCGGGTATCGACCGGGCGATCGAAATAATATTCGCCGGCCTGCATGGGCACGCGGAAATGCCAGAAGCTGAAAAGAGCGTAAGCGACGCGATTGCGGATTACGTCATTCTGGCGAAGGATTCCGGCGACGCCCCAGCGCGAAGTGCCGTGCGGGATATCGACGAATACTTTTTCGGGGCGATGGCCGCGGTAGGGGCGGCTGATTTGCGAATCGAGCCAGCCGGCGCCGGCGCCGATGGCGGCGATGAGGAGCAAAGCGAGAAGGCCAAGGCGGCGCATCGCGGGTTATCGCCCCTCTTGTGACGAGGCGGAAGCTTCCGCGCTGCGGTTACGGTCGAGATATTCGCGAAGCAGAATGGCGGCGGCGACATCATCAAGGTGCGGGGATTTCTTTTTGCGCCGCGCCTGGTTACCCGATTCCGCCATCGTTTGTCCGGCCTCCCAACTGGTGAGACGTTCGTCCGCGAGTTCGACCGCGAGCTTGAGATCTTTTGCGATGCGCGCCGCGAAGGCAGCGGCTTCATCCGCCATTTCGCCGGCTTCACCGGTGATATGGAGCGGATGGCCCACGAGAATACGCGCAACGCCATGTTTCGCGCAAATGGAGCGAAGGCGCGAGAGGTCTTCGCGGCGATTTTTGCGGGTGAGGATGAGCAAGGGTTGCGCGGTGAGGCCGAGTTCGTCAGAGAGGGCGAGGCCGATGCGTTTGCGGCCGTAGTCGAGGGCCAGAATGCGCGCGAGCGGGTGTGCGGTGCGGCCTGCGTCGGGCATGTGGGGCGTTGAACGCATAGCGCTATGAAAATGAACCGGGGTGGATGACATCGATCCCCTTAATTATACGCGAGCGCACGGGCGTTTACTTCTCGCGGCCGCGTTCGGAAGATTCCCAGTAGGGCCAGAAACCGGTGTCCTTCAAGTCTTTTTCGAGGCCGGTTGAGTGAAGGAGTTGCTCGACTTCGGAGCGCGACTGGCGGGGGCCGACGCGGTCGGTGCTGTCCGCGAGGGCGAAGGCGCTGATGGCGGCGATGGCGGTTTGCTGCTTCAGCGCGGCGATATCGACTTTGTCAAAGGTGTCCGATGCGGCGTGGTAATTGAGCATGTAATTGGAAGGCGCTTGATTGGCGACGAGAGTGGGGACGCCTTCGAGGACGAAATCAAAATTGTCGGTGTCCATGCTGGCGTCCTGAGTGAATTCTTTCACGCCCAGCACGGCGACGGGCTCGAGCATTTCTTTCAGGGGCGCTTCGATATCTTTCCGGCCGCTCAGGGAGTAGCCGGAAACTTTGCCGTCGCCCGAATCGAAGACGATGGCGGCGATCATGTTGTCGAGTTCGGCGCGATGCTGGTGCGCGTAGGCGGCGGAGCCGAGCAGGCCTTCTTCTTCGCCGGTGAAAAGGACGAAGCGGATGGAGCGGCGCGGGATGGTGCCGGAGGAATAGATGACGCGAGCGGCGTCGATGACCATGGCGGAGTTGCAGCCGTTGTCGAGCGCGCCGGTGCCGAGGTCCCAGGAATCGAGATGAGCGCCGAGGACGACGAATTCGTTGGGCTTTTCGCGGCCGCGAATTTCAGCGACGACATTTTCGGCGGTGACGGGGCCGCCGATGCGATTGGGCATGTCGAAGTGAACTTTGACTTTCATGCCGGCGGCGAGGAAACGCGCGATGCGTTCGGCGTCTTCGCGAGCGACGACGGCTTGCGGCATTTTTTCGAGCTGGCCATCGACGGTGACGGTGTGGCGATAGAGCAGCAGATTCGGCCGGGAGGACATCCAAAAAATCGCGACGGCGCCGGCCTTCATGGCGCGGGCGATGATCGGGGGAGGCGTGTTGTATTCCTCGGTGAGCTGGTCCCAGGTGGTGAGGAAATCGGAGTGAACGAGAAGGATTGCGCCGGTCGTAGCGGAGCCGGCCTTGGTGAAGGCAGCGTCGTCGCCGTTACCGATGTCGATCACCTGCGCGTCGATGCCGCCGTCTGGAATTGCGGGTGACCACGCGATTGAAACGACGCGAACGGGAAACGGTTCGGGCGAGAGAACTTCGACGTGCGTGTGGCCTTCGGACCACGAAACCGGAATGGTGTACTTCTCGGTGTGGACCTCGTCCACTTTGGCGTGGCGGAACGCTTCGACGGCCCAGCCGACGGCGCGGTCTGCGGCGGGAGTGCCGGTGACGCGGCCGCCGATCGTATCGGTGAGGTAGCGGAGATTTTCTTCGAGCGGCGAAGGGCCGAGAGCTTTCTTGATCATGCCGGGCGCGACTTCAGCGCACGTGGATTGAACGGAGCATGCGCCGCCGGCTTGCGACTGATTTTGGAGAGGCGCGGGCGCGACCTTCGGAATCTGCGCGAGAAGCGGGAACGCGACGGCGAGGATTGAAAATCCGGCGAGGCCGAAACGCATGAACGTGTTCACCCGAAATCTCCTATCGAATGGGCGGCGAAACGGCGGCAAGTCTAGCGCGAAAACGGTTCGCTTGGGGACGAATCCTGCGGCGGGGGGATATGGATTTCTGGCGGGTTACAGGGTCGGTAGAACCCTGTAACTGATTGAAAACATAGATTCGTGCAGTTTTTGCCCGATGCGGGCAGATTCTACCTATATCTTTCGCCTCCGAAGGAAACGCGAAGGCGGTAAGCGTCTCATTTTGAGTCACTTAAAAAATATACGATTTGGTACGCGTCATGCCATGCCTCGCGTGCAGTAAGTAAGGTTTTTGCTGTAGGAAGGCAATTCGACCTAACGCGTGATCGCCCCTTACGATCGGCCGAAAGTCACCGCCTTCCTGGCGACCCAAAAGCGCAGTTCGACATACCGCAGTACAAGAGCAATCGCACCAAAAAAATTGAAATCCTCAAGCTTAGCCGAATGCAATCCTGGGCTGGCAGACGGAAGGCCATTGTGAAAAAAGTTCGAGCGTTTCCGAAACTCGTAGAGACCGAGCAAAAATTCGAGCAACAGAATCCGAGCGTGTTCGTTTTTTGCGACGCGGCGACGGGCATGCCGCAGTTTAAGAGCGAATCCGCGCGCGATTTTGAGTGCACGGTGGAACGCATCGCAGGGCAACTGGCGATGCAGTGCCTGGTGCGGGGACAAGATCCGAAGAATTTCCAAGTGCTGGTGCCGGCGGAAAGCTCGCTGATCGAACGCCTGGTGGCGCGCGCTGAAGAATTGCTGGAAGAGGGCCGGTCCGTTGCGTGCCCGACTTCGCTGAGCGCGCGGCAGCGCGAAGTGCTGCACGCGGTGATGTGCAACCGGGCCAACAAAGAGATCGCGGCGAAATTGAACATCACGGTACGCACGGTGAAATTCCACATTTCCACGCTGCTGGCGAAATTTGGCGTGGAATCGCGCGCCGACCTGGCACAGCGGGCTTCGGGATTTGTGCGCAATGGCCAAGAAGGCGAAGAGTCGCCGATGGATTTCGGAATGTCGAGCGGGCGTGCGCGGCTGCAAGCGCTGCGTTCGAAGGCTCCGGTGGCGATCACGACCAAGGCGCCTCGGCTGCGGTTTGCAGAACGCGCGATGGCCTAGTTTTTCGTTTTTGCGTTTGAAGGGGCGGGGCGGCGTATCGATTCGAGCGTCGCAGTGCGATTCGCGTAATATTTATCGTAATAATCGCGATACTCGCCCCGTTTGATTTCTTCCAGCCACGCTGTATTCCTGCGGTACCAATCGATCGTAGAAGCTAAGCCTACTTGCAGTTTCAGCTTGGGAGACCAACCAAGCTCGAGGCGGAGCTTTGTGGAATCGAGCGCGTAACGGCGGTCGTGGCCGGGACGATCTTCCACGTGCTTAAGCAAGGTCTCGGACTTCCCTGCTGCCTTCAGAACGTCTTTCGCGAGCGAAAGATTGGTATGCGTCGTGTCGCTGCCGACGTTGTAGGTCTCACCTAACTTGCCGCGTTCGAGAATGAGGCGAAGCGCGGAGCACGTGTCTTCGACGTGGAGCCAGCAGCGCTCCTGCAGGCCGTCGCCGTAAATCGGAAGCGGCTGATCGGACCTCGCGTTCGCAATCATCAACGGAAGAAATTTTTCGGGAAACTGGTTGGGGCCGTAATTGTTGGACGGGCGGGCGATCATCGCCCGGACGCCGAAGGTGCGTATAAAGGAGCGGACGAGAAGGTCGGCTCCGGCTTTCGAGGCGGCGTAGGGACTATTCGGCGCGAGCGGCGATTTCTCCGAGGCTGCGTGGCCTAGCGGAATGTCTCCGTACACTTCGTCGGTGGAGACGTGAAGAAAGCGCTCGACGCCGAGACTGCGGGCGGCTTGGAGGAGAGTGAGAGTGCCGGCGATGTTGGTCTGGGCGGCCGGGATCGGATCATAAATGCTGCGGTCCACATGAGATTCGGCGGCGAAGTGCACGACTGCGGAGCAACCTGTCATGGCTTGCTCAACGACGACGGGATCGCAGACGTCTCCGCGGAGGAATTGGTAACGAGGGTCCGCGGCGACGCTGGAAAGATTGGCGAGATTGCCTGCGTAGGTGAGCTTGTCGAGGTTGACGACCTGAACGTCAGAGCGCGCGGCGAGAATGTGGCGGACGAAATGCGAGCCGATAAATCCGGCGCCACCTGTGACGAGGATTTTCATGCGCGAAGTGCACCGGCGTTCGGTTTGGATGCCGCCCGGGCTCATCGGAAATGGTTCCACGCCAGCAGTATAAGCTGCGCGAGTTGCGATGCGCGCTGGAGTCGCGATCAACTTCCCGCATTTCGTACGGCAACGAGGGGACAAAATTGCCGGGCTTTCGAAATCGGCCTAGGAGTTCGAACAGCTGTCCTTTGAGCTTTCGCCCAAGCCCGGCCCCGCGAGCTAAGGGGTCGTACAGGTATGCCTGCACGAAACACCTTAGATAACGAAGAAAATAAGAGAGTTAGATGACCTGTCCCCGAGTGTGTTCAGGTTGTCTATAGCCTATACGAACAGGCGAAAGCAGTGGAACTATCTTCGTTCCCCTGACCAGTAGTTGAGGCACAGACGCGGTCCCTACACTGGCCGCGTCATGAAAAACAACCGCCGCCTCAACAACCTGCAGTGCGAAGTTTCGATCTCGCGGAACGAAATCACACGCGACGTCGCCTCAAACTCCTACGCGCTCGTCGCGACGCTCATACTCTTCGTGGTGATGATCGGGCTCTCGAGCTGCGCCGGCTACACCAGCTCAGCGAAGACTTCGCCATCGAACCCGGGGAGCGGCGTGCTTTCGGCGGGATCGACGAGCGTGACGTTTGGCAGCGTGGCCGTGGGCGGCAGCGCGACGCAGACGGTGACGGTGACGAACACCGGCACGGCGACGGTGAACATCTCGCAGGCGACGGTGACGGGTTCGGGCTTCAGCGTGACGGGCGGCAATCCATCCGCTTCGCTGGGCGTGGGCCAGAGCAGCACGGTGACGGTTCAGTTTGCGCCGACGGCGGCGGGCAACGCTTCCGGCGCGCTGACGGTGATCAGCGACGCTTCCAATTCTCCTCTGATGGTTTCGCTGTCCGGAACTGCGACGCAGGCCGGACTTTCGATTTCACCGACGTCACTAACTTTCTCCAACGCGCAGATGAACCAGACCAGCTCGCAGAATGTGACGCTGACGAACACAGGCAATTCGAACGTGACGATCAATCTGGCGCAGCTTTCGGGAAACGAATTCGGAATGAACGGGCTTTCGCTGCCGAAGACGATCAGCGCGAGCCAGTCGATGACTTTCGCAGTGACGTTCACGCCGACCCAAGCCGGCGCGGCGACGGGC
>JABDGF010000068.1 GCA_013286165.1 Acidobacteriota bacterium
GGCAACGGCGAAGAGGGGTCCTTCGCTGCGCTCAGGATGACGCGGCTTAAAAGCTAGCCGCGCTGAAAGGCAAAAGCGGAGAGGCACGCCCCACTGAGAGTGGGGAGCAGACACGCTGAGAGCCTGTCCCACTGCGGCGAACGGCTGAGCCTGTCCACTGTGGCGGAGGACACAGAGTCCAGGCGGCTGAGTGCGGGGAAGCTTGCGTTAGTCGGTGAAGAGTTTGGATTGGGCGGCGGAGATGATCGGGCGAGACTCGCGGGGGCCGCGGCGGGCTATGCCGACTACGCCGAGGACTTTCATCTCTTCGATGGCGCTGCGGGGAATGAAAAGGCGGATCGTGTTGCCATGCAGGTCGGGTGGGGTGAGTTGGATGCCGCCGTCGAGCAGTTCGACCAAGTCGTTGGCTACCAGGCCTTCGATTACGTCTTCATCGCGAAAGTGGAGGCGCACCCAGAGGCCGTTGATCTTGGGCCGGCTGAGGAACGTTTTGCGCTCAAGGTGGTAGGGCTCGTCGAATTCGCGGACGAAGTAGATGGTGCGCACCGAGGGCAGGGCGATTGAGCGATGCTCGCCGTCGGGGGTGAGTAGGTCGAGCGACTCGGCTTGTGCGAGGCCGGTCGGGTTGACATAGCCCTTGATCGCGGTGCGGTCTAAAAGCTGGACGACCACTTTCTTGTTGCTGACGGCCGGATTTCGGGTGTCGCGCGCCACTATTTCGCCCTTTTTCGCCGATTTCTTGATAACCGGCCGGGAGTTATGTTATTCTTACGCGAATTTTTCGTCAAGTTGTTGGTGTTTAAAGGGTTAGCGTCGGAGCCTCCGCCGATTGACAGAAAAAGGCAAGATCCTAAAATCTGCCTCGGTAATAGCCCTACTCACCATTCTCAGCCGAATTTGCGGATATCTACGCGATCAACGGATAGCGCTGCTGCTCGGCACCTCGCCGGTGGCGGATTCGTTCATTCTGGCCTTCCGAATTCCCAATTTGGTGCGAAGGTTCACGGGCGAAGGGGCGCTGGGCGCCTCGTTCATCCCGGTTTTCACGAGCTACCTGCGGGGAGAGTCGCGGGAAGTGACGTGGCAGTTCGCGAGGCGGTCGTTCTGGGACTTGGCAATCATCCTGGCGGTGGTCGCGGCGCTGGGCGCGATTTTCTCGCGGCAGGTGATCAGCGCGTTCACGGTGTTTGGGGCGACTCACATTCAGTGGGACCTCGCCGTACTGCTGAATCGAATTATTTTTCCGAGCATTTTGTTTCTGGGCCTGGCGGGTGTGGGCGCGGCGATTCTGAACAGCTTTCACGAGTTTGCGCTGCCGGCTTCGACGGCCGTGGTGTTCAACCTGACCGTGATCGGAGCGTCGCTGGGGATTTTCTACCGGCCATTTTTGCGCTTCTTCCCGGTGCAGTATCAGACTCCGGCCGTGGCGCTGGCCGCGGCGCTGCTGATTGGTTCGGCGGTGCCGCTGGCGATGCAGCTGCCGGCTTTGCGGCGGCTCGGGATGAGTTTGCGGCCCGAGGTGAATTTCAAAGACCCCGGCGTGCGCAAGGCTGGGAAACTGCTGGCGCCGACGCTGCTCGCGACGGGCGTGATTCAGGTGAATTTTTTCGTCGATACGATTTTCGCGACATCTTCGCGAATGCCGCAGGGCAGCATCACGTCGCTCTACGTGGGCGACCGCGTAATGGAATTGGTCCTGGGCGTTTACGCGATTGCGCTTTCGACGGCGATTTTGCCGACGATGTCGCACATGGCGGCGGACGGCAAGTTCGCGGAGATGAAGCAGACGTTCGGATTTGCGGTGCGCGTGGTTTCATTCATCACGATTCCGGCGATGGTGGGGCTGATCGTGCTGCGGGAGCCAATCACGCGAGTGCTGTTTCAGCACGGAGAGTTTGGAGCGTACTCGACGGCGCTGACGGCGAACGCGCTGCTGTACTACTCGATGGGATTGCCCGCGTTTGCGGCGATCAAGTTGATTCAGCCAATGTTTTACGCGACGCACGATACGGCGACGCCGACGAAGGTCGGAATCTACGTGCTGATTTTTCACGTGGCGCTGAACGGTGTGCTGCTGGTGTGGTTCGCGCGCTACCTGTGGAACGGCGGACCGGCGCTGGCGAGTTCGCTTTCGGCGTATCTGAATTTCGCGGGATTGTTTCTGATTTTCAGGCGCCGGTTCGGGGCGCTTGGAGCGCAGGCGGTGACGCGTTCGATTGCGAAGATGGTGGCGTGCGCGGCGGCGATGGCTGTGGCGTGCGTGTGGGGGCTGCGGCATTTTCCGTTTGAAGCGGATCTGCATATCGCGGCGCAGGCGTTGCGACTGGGTGTGATGATCGGTGTAGCGACGGCGATTTATTTTGGGTGCGCGCGGCTCTTGCGGTGCGAGGAGTTGCCAGAGATGGCGATGCTGGTTGCGCGCGCGACGCCCGACCCAGCGGCGGCGACGGATTTGGATGGGTAGTCGGATTCTGTTGGCGGCGAAAAGTTTCGCGCCAGCGTTTTGAAGAAATTAGATTAGGGGCTGAGAGAATTGGAACCTTACATTCGCGCATTTCTCGCATATCTTCGCGGCGAAAAGGGCCTGGCGGCGAATACGATCGCCGCGTACCGCCGCGATATGGAGAAATTCGGTGCGTTCATGACCAACAGCAATCGCACGTTGGAAAATCTCACGCACAGCGATGTGGTGGATTTTCTGCGCACGCTGTATCACCGGGGGCTCGACAGCCGTTCGGTGGCGCGACACCTGGTGACGGTGCGGCATTTTTTCCGGTTCCTCACGATGGAAAAGGTGATCGCGAAGGACCCGTATGAAACTTAGCGAAATCGCCACGCGACTGAACACAACGCTCGAAGGCAACGCTCAACTCGAAATCACCGGCGTAGCCGGCATCGAAGAAGCCGCGCCCGGCGAGCTGACCTTCCTAGTCAACCGCAAATACCGCACCGCTCTCGAGAAGTCGCGAGCCTCAGCCGTCCTAGTCGCCGCAAAAGAGGCGGTACCCTCAGGCATGTCGGCGCTGCGCTCTGCAAATCCCTATCTTGACTTCGCGCGTGCCATCGAACTATTCCACCCCGCTCCGGTGTACGCGCCAAGCGTCCACCCGACCGCCGTAGTCGCAAAGTCCGCACGAATCGGCGAAGGCGCTCACATCGGACCCTACTGCTTCATCGACGAAAATGTGGTGATCGGAGTAAATGCGGTGCTGCACAGCTTCGTCTCGATATACAGCGGCGCGCACATCGGCGACGATTTCTTCGCGCATTCCCATGCGCGCGTCCGCGAAGGCTGCCGCATCGGCCATCGCGTGCTGCTACAAAATGGCGTCACGATCGGTTCAGACGGCTTCGGCTTCGCGCGCGAAGCAAACGGCGCGTGGTACAAAATCCGCCAGTCGGGCATCACCGTCATTGGCGATGACGTCGAAATCCAGGCACACAGCGCCGTCGATCGCGCCACCGTCGGCCAGACCACGATCGCCCGCGGCGTGAAGCTCGACAATCTCGTCCAGGTCGGTCACGCCTGCGAAGTCGGCGAAGACACGCTGCTCTGCGGCCAGGTCGGCCTCGCCGGCACCACAAAAGTCGGCAACAAGTGCATCCTAGCAGGCCAAGTCGGCGCCGCCGGCCATCTCACCATCCACGATGGCGCCACAGTCTCTGCGCAATCCGGCGTTCACTCCGATGTCCCCGCCGGCGCCCTCTACTCGGGCTATCCCGCGATCGACAATCTCGACTGGCGCAAATCCGTTGCCGTCTTCAACCGCCTCCCCGAGCTTCAGCGCGAACTCCAAAAATTCCGCGCCGAAGTCGCGAAACTTTCGGGTCGATGAGCTCAAGCCTCACCGTCGCGCAAACTGCGATTCGCGACACTGTGAACTCAAACGGGTTCACGCTCGCGCACGAATGCTTGCTCGCTCAAGATCTCGACGCGCTACGCCAGGAATTCCCCGCCGACGCCGAGTCCGAGCGAAATCTATTCGTGCGCGACTCCGTGCGCCGCATGACCGCCTCTCCCTCCATTCGTGTACTCGCGAATGCGGTGCTCGGGCCGCACTCCTTCGCAGTCCGCGCGCTCTTCTTCAACAAAACTCCGGAATCGAACTGGAAAGTCGCCTGGCACCAGGATCTCAAAATCGCAGTCCGCGAGAAGTTCGACGCGCCGGGCTTTTCCTCCTGGTCCGTCAAGGACGGCGTCACCCACGTTCAGCCGCCCGACGTAATTCTCGAAAGCATGCTGGCAATCCGCCTCCACCTCGACGAAAGCGGTGCCGACAACGGCCCTCTCCGCTGCGTTCCCGGCTCACACAAATCCGGGAGGTTTGCGAACGACGACATCCTGCAGATCGACAAATCTCTCGTCGTCACCTGTCTCGCGCCGGCAGGGTCGGCGCTGTTGATGCGGCCTCTCGTGGTCCACGCGTCTTCAAGCGGTACCGGCGGACGTCCTCGCCGCGTAATTCACCTGGAATTTGCAAACACCGAGTTGCCGAATGGATTGCAGTGGTACGAGCGCGTTTAGTTCTCGCGCGCGGCGGGCTCGAGCGGCCGCTGGTCTGGCGGGAGGTTGGCGGCGACGGCGGCGTGCGCTTGTTCGAGCAACTGTTGCCGCTGCTCGGGCGCAAAACGCGTCGCGTCGATTGCGGGCGCAAATTTCACAACGACTTCGCCGGGATAGAGTTTCCAGTCGCCCTTGCGCATCAGCTTCTGCGTCCCGGCGAGCGCAACAGGCACCACCGGCACGCCAGCGCGAATCGCCATCACGAACGCGCCGCGCTTGAAAGGCTGCAGCCTGCCGTCGCGGCTTCGCGTGCCCTCGGCGAAAATCACAAACGACAATCCGGTCTTCAACGACTCGACCGCCTGATCGACGCTGTCCGCTGCCGCTTCCCGATTTTTGCGGTCCACAGGAATCACTCCGCCCTGCCGGAACGCCTTCGAAAGAATCGGAATTTTAAACACGTCGGTCTTCGCGAGAATCGAAATCCGCCTTGGAATCTGCGGCACCATCGCCACGGGATCGAGGTTCGAGCAGTGATTCGACGCGAATACGCACGTCCCCGCCGGAATATTCTCAAGCCCTTCGGTGCGCACTCGAATCCCCGCGACCTTCAGCACCACGCGCAACGCGCTGATAAACACGTCATACATCAGCTGCACGTCGCCCGAGATCATCGTCCACACGATCAGCGGCGGCATGATCACCACCGAAGCGACCGCGCCGAATATAAAAGTGATGAGCGTGCGAATCATCGCGAGGGTTCCAGCGCGCGGACGGCGCTACTCGGTTCTGCCGGCAAGCCAGGCATTGCGCAGCCGTTTTTGCTTTTCGGTGGCGTCGTGAATTTCAACGACGGCGTAGTGCTTGTCTTCGATGTCACCGAGCGCATACGTCACATCGAGTTCCTTGTCGTCGCGATGTACGTGCAAAGTAATCTTCTCGCCCGGCGCATGATCGTGCAGCCACGCTGGCAGGAAACGCGGCAGCGCGCCCCCATTCAGACCCAGCAGCACGTCTCCCGCGCGAAGGCCGGCCGCTTGCGCTGCGCTTCCATCTTCCACGACAGAAACTCGCACCGGCACCCCAGGGCCGCGCCCCGTCGCCACAAATCCAAGCGACGCCGACACGTGATCGTCGATCCTGAGTCTCAGTCCAGCGGCCGCCAGAAATTCGTCGTACGGAATCTCCGTAACGCCCGCGACGTAGTTCTGAAAAAAATCGTCCAACTTCGCGCCGGACACTTCTTCCGCAACGGTCTGTATCCCGCGGCTGTCGTCGTAGAACTTTCCCTTCGCCGGATACTCGGCGTACATCGCGCGCATCACGTCGTCGAGCGATTTGTGATCGTCGGTGAGCGCTCGAATTTTCAGGTCGAGCATTTCCCCGACGATTTGCCCCTTGTTGTAATACGAAATGCTGCGATTCGGCTGGCGGTAGTCGTCGTATTTCTCGAGCCACGCGTCGAGGCTCGATTCCTCCACGCTCTGCCACTTGTGCGCCGGTCGCGATTCGAGTTCGCTGATCTGCCCCGCAAGATCGGCGTAGAATTGTCCGTTGTCCCAGATGCCCGTGCGCTCGAGAGTGTACGCGCCATAGGTGCTCGTCACGCCCTCCGCAAACCACAGCGCGCGCGTGTACTGCTCTTTCGCGAAGTCCACCGGCTCAAGCGTCTGCGGTCGGATGCGCTTCACGTTCCACAAATGAAAAAATTCATGCGCGCTCGTCGTCGCTGCGCCTTCCACCGAGCTCCCTGAAATCGCCGTGCAGTTGGAGTGCTCCATTCCGCCGCCGCCCACTTCCGGAAACGGTCCAAGGTGATAGAAAAACGTGTACTCCTGAAACGGCGCCCCGCCCATCGTTTCCAGTTCCGACTTCGTGATGCGCTTCAAATATTCTTCGAGGCGGTCCTTCTTCCAATCCTTCCCGTCCACCACCACGCGAAAATGCGCGCCACTCTGGTCAAACGCAAACTGCTCCGCCTTCCCAATCTCCGTCGGCGCATCCACCAGCTTGTCGTAACTCTCAGCCGTAAACGAATTCGCCTTTGCACCCGCCGGCAACTCCGCGATTGCTTGCCAGCCCGCAGGCACATCGTCAAACGTCACCGTCACAGCTTCGTCTAGCCGGTTCGGCACGTACATCAGCACTTCCGCGAAATTCACAAAGGCGTGGTGTTCGTTCAGCTGCGAATTGAATGGGCCAGCGTCGTCCCACTCGATCGAATACGTCACTTCGGCCGTGCCCTTGCCCGTCATGCCAAGCTTCCACGTCTGCTTGTCGATTTTGTCGAGCGGCAAAATCAGTGTCGCGCCGCCATCGCCTGCCACCGAATACGAGCTGCGCACGTCGCGCACGCGATACGAAAAATCGCGCACCTGATAGAGCGCGTTCCACGCAGGGATCGCCACCTGCGCGTCTGGCGCGGGATTCGGTATCGACATCCGCACCTGAAATCGATGGGCTTCGGGATTCTTCAGCGAGATCCGGTAATCAATCGTCGCAGCGGCGGGGCCTGCACAAACCAACGCAAAAATTCCAAGGGCTATCGCTCGCTTCATCCGCGTCCTGCGGGTTGCGCCTTCAGCGCCGCGAGAAGCTTGCCGCTCAGCCCGTCAAAACTTCCATTCGACATGACCATTACCACGTCCTTCGGATTCGCATGTTCGAATAGATATTCCGCGATTTCGTCCGTGGCTGCAAATGCCTTCGCCGGCCGCCCGCGCTCCTGAATCAGGCTCGCAATTTTTTCAGGGGAGAGCCGCTCTTCTTCTCCGAGCAGGTTCGCGCGATTCACAGGGCCAATCAGCACCGCATCGGCCAGCGCCAGCGCCTCCGGCAGCACGTCCTGAAAAACTTTGCGCCGCATCGTATTCGTCCGCGGCTCAACCACCGCCCACACTCTTTGCCCCGGCCAGCGCGTCCGCGTCGCCTCAAGCGTCAGCCGAATCGCCGTCGGATGATGCGCGAAGTCTTCGACGACGAGCACGCCGCGCTCCTCGCCCTTGATCTCCATCCGCTTGCGCACGCTCACAAACGTGCTCAGCGCGCGCTCGATCGCGTCGGCGGGAATTCCTCGGCCCGTCGCGATCGCCACGGCAGCGAGCGCATTCAGTACGTTGTGCTGCCCCACGAGCGGCATGCGCACTCGCGCCACTTCGCGCCCTTTGTGCGCCACTCGAAATTCCATGGCGTCGTCGTTCCACTGCACGTCGCCCGCATGCCAATCCGCGTCAGCCGACAATCCAAACGTTTCCACCGGACAGAACGCCTTCGCCGTCACAGTTTTCAGTTCCGCCGACCCGGCGAGCATCAATATTTTCCCGCGCGACGGCACCAAATTCACCACGCGCTTGAACTGCTCGATGATCGACGCCAAATCCGGATAAATGTCCGCGTGGTCATACTCCAGCGACGTCAGCACCAATTCATCCGGCTGGTAGTGCAGAAATTTCGGCACGCGATCGAAAAACGCCGACTCGTACTCATCGCCCTCAACAATAAATTCCGCGCCGCCGCCAATTCCGTAGCTGCGATCTCCAAAATTCGGCGCCACTCCACCAATCAAAAAGTTCGGCTTGCGTCCCGCGGTGTGAAAAATCCACGCGAGCATCGCCGTGGTCGTCGTTTTTCCGTGCGTACCCGCGATCACGATCGACGTGTGGCCCGGAATGAATTCGCGCTCGAGCAGCTGCGGCATCGAGCAGTACGGCAGTTTTTCGTTCAGCAAGTATTCGACTTCCGGATTCCCGCGCGCCACCACGTTGCCCACCACCGTCAAATCCGGCGCGGGCTGCAAATTTTGCGCGCTGTAGCCATTCATCCACACGATTCCCAGCGAATCGAGCAGCGTCGATGCCGGCGGATACACGTTCACGTCCGAGCCCGTCACGTGAAATCCGCGCTCCTTTAGCATTCCGGCAACAGGTGCCA
>JABDGF010000069.1 GCA_013286165.1 Acidobacteriota bacterium
TACGCGCTTCATGACATTCCTCCGATACGGGGCCGCGATTCAGGGACCGGGAAAAACCGGGGCCGAGCGCAACGATGCGCTAGCGAATGCACCGCTCGTGGAGGCGAATTCGGATCGAATACACGAAGCAGAGGGGGCAACGGAAGGATAGTCACTTCAAACGGGCAACGCAAGTACAGCGCATGCGGGCGGGCGAATTTCGCTGGGGCAAAAAAAAAGGGGCGGGTGATCGCTCACCCGCCCAGACAACTGAAAGTTGAAGATTACGCGCGAAGCGCCTTGCGCGTGGAGAAGAGCGCAAGCGCCAGCAAGCCGGAACCGATCAAAAGAATCGTGCCAGGCTCAGGCATGCCCGACGTCGTTTCCTTTGCGTAACTGTAGTCGAGACCGCCCCAACCATCCGCGCCCCAGAAATTCAATCCCGAGAACGTGTAGGTGATGCCGCCATCCACGATGCTGAACGAATTCACATCGCCGAACGCGCTCGCGAGGAAAAGAGCGAAGTAGTCTCCCCCGTACGTGACATCCACATCCACTTGGCCTGCTCCAGCGTTGAATCCGCTCAGGGCCAGCTGCGAACCGTCAACGTTGAGCGTCCCGCTGTCCGCCGACGCCGTGGGCGCCGTCGCGACAAACGCGATAAGTGCGAAAGCTGCAATCAAAACTGCCTTGGTGGTGAACCGGATCATTGACGCTCCTGCCTAGCTGGGGCTTCAACACAACTCGGATAGACCTCTCCGAGCGTTACGTTTATAAAGAAGCGCCGCGTCGGCGTCAAGGGTCAAAAGGGGTACTACGAGTAACATTTTAAAGGGCTTACAGTGAATCCTGTATGCCGTATCGGGGCAGTTTTTCGAGGCTGGGAAGCCAGATAGCAAATATGGACAAGCAGTGACACTTTTATTCCGTCTTCAGTTCCACTCCGGAACAGTCCCAAATCGGGAATCGAGCCCCGAGGCCGCACCACATAATTCGGCGTCGGCTTAGGCTAGCTCACGATGCGTGCCAGACTACGCTTTCTGTGCGGCCCCAGCCGCGGCAGGCGCGCAGAACCGGTCAAACGCCGCCGTCAGATCCGCAGCGATCGAGAACGGATCTCGCCCCTCGATCTGCCTCCGCTCAAGCATGAATACGATCTTGCCCTCGCGCATCAACGCGATCGACGGCGACGACGGTTGATAGCCCGTGAAATAGGACCGCGCGCGATCCGTGGCCTCCGCGTCCTGTCCGGCAAACACCGTCGTCAACACGTCAGGCCGCGCCGCATTCTTCAGCGCCATAGCTACTGCTGGGCGCGCCTTCCCCGCCGCGCAACCGCAAATCGAATTCACCACCACCAGCGTAGGCCGCGTCTCGGTCTTCAACGCCGCATCCACTTCCTGCGCCGTGCGCAGCTCGCGAAAGCCAATGCCCGTAAGCTCGGCCCGCATCGGTGTAACAAACTGTTCGGGATACATCGTTCCTCCTGAATTGCCGGCGCCCCATCGCAAGGCAGCCCTAACTTCATTATGCCACGTCCGCCGCCCTCGCGCTTCAGCATGCCCAGGCCACGCCTCACGCCGCGCCGCGAAAATCCAGGGAACAATTCCGCGCGAGCCTTCGTAAGTAGGAAGGAAGCGCTCCCCTTGACATTCTACCGGAGCAAGGTACGCTTCCCCTAGAATGACTACCCGAGAGCAAGAACGCATCGAGCTGTTGCAGGGCACACTGGACCTTCTGATTCTTCGCACCTTGCGCGTCGGTCCGGCGCACGGCCACGCCATCGCACGCGCCATCGAAGTCACTTCCGACTCCGTCTTGCAAGTCGAACAGGGCTCGCTCTACCCGGCCCTCCATCGCCTCATCAAGCGCGGCTGGATCGTGGCCGACGAAGGCACCTCCGAAAATAACCGCCGCGCGAAGTATTACCGGCTCACGGCAAAGGGCCGTCGCCAGCTGACCGTAGAAACCGGCAAGTGGGACAAGCTCGCCGCGGCGATCGCGCGGATTCTGCGCCCGGCGAAACAAGAAGACTGAAAGCACGTGAGCTGTACCGAGTGAACCGATGACCCGTCGCGAAAAAATGCTCCGTGAACTCGAGCGCGACATTCGCGAGCACATCGAGCGCGAAACGCAGGACAACATCGAACGCGGCATGCCGCCCGACGAAGCGCGATTTGCCGCCATCCGCAAATTTGGTAACACCACGCGCGTCGCGGAAGACACGCGGGAGGTTTGGAGCATGGTCTGGCTGGAACAGCTCGCGCAGGACGTGAAATTCGGCATTCGCATGCTGCGAAAAACGCCGGGCTTTACCTTCGTCGCCGTGCTCACGCTCGCGCTCGGCATCGGCGCAAACACCGTGATGTTCTCGGTGATCAACGGCCTGCTCCTCAAACCGCTCCCCTTCCACCAGCCGGACCGCATCGTCGCGCTCAACGAAACCGAATCTTCTCCCGGCTCTTATCCCCTCAGCGGCGCCGACTATCTCGACTGGCAGGCGCAAAACACGACCTTCGCGGCGACGAGCCTTTTCGACTACGGCGCCGGCTTCAACGCCAGCGGAGACGGAAGCACGGAACCCGCGGGCGCAACTTCGGTTCAGGCAAATTTCTTCGACGTGCTCGGCATTTCACCGATACTCGGCCGCAGCTTCGATCCGGGCAGCGACGCCGCCGGAAAAAATCACGTCGCCGTATTGAGCTATGGTTTTTGGCAACGCCACTTCGGCGGACGCCGCGATGCCGTCGGCTCTACGTTGCAACTGAACAACGAAAGTTACTCGGTGATCGGCGTGATGCCGCCGCGCTTCGATTATCCTGCGGGGACCGATTTGTGGACGCCGCTCGACATGTCGCCCAAAGCGCTCACGCAACGCGGCACGCACCAATATCCGGCGATCGGTCGCTTGAAAGGCGGCGTCACGCCCAAGCAGGCACAAGCCGACCTTTCCGCCATCGCCGCAGGCATCACCAAACAATTTCCAAATACCAACGACCGCGTCGGCGCAGTCGTCACGCCGCTTAAAGACGTTCTGGTGGGCGACTCGAGTACTTCGCTTTGGATTTTGCTCGGCGCCGTTGCGCTCGTGCTACTCGTGGCCTGCGCCAACGTCGCGAATCTGCTGCTCGCTCGCGCCACTGCTCGTGCGCGCGAAATCGCCATGCGTGCCGCGCTCGGCGCAGGACGCCGCCGGATCATGCAACAATCGCTCACCGAAAGCTTGCTGCTGTCGCTCACCGGCGCCGCGATCGGTTCGCTCGGTGCCATGTGGATCATCCAGTTCGCGCGGAAAGAATTTGCCGGCCGCCTCCCACAAGCCGCCGCGATTCAGCTCGACGGCTGGGTGCTCGCCTTCACCGCCATCGTCAGTATTCTGGTCGGCATTATCTTCGGCTTGGCACCCGCGTTTTACGCCGCGCGAGTGAATCTGAATGACGAACTAAAAATCTCCGCCGGCGTCGTCGGCGCTTCCGGCAGCCGCCATCGCCTGCGCAACATTCTCGTCGCCGGTGAAATCGCGCTTTCGCTCGCGCTGCTTCTCGGCGCGGGCCTGCTGCTCCGCAGCTTCTCGAATTTGCGCAACACGCAGATGGGCTTCGATTCCACAAACGTACTCACCGCCGTAATTTCGCTGCCCGAAGGCTCCTACAAAAATCTCGAGCAGCGCCGAGCCTTTTACGACCAGCTTCTGCAAAACGTAAAAGCGCTACCCGGCGTCGAGTCCGCTTCCGTCGCCATCTCAATTCCCTTGCGCGGCGGCCGCAATGGCACCGTCTCGACCGATGGCCCGATGGCGCCTGGCCTCGAATCACAGCTCGTCGAATTCAATAGCATCACTCCGGAATTTTTCCGCTCCTACGCGATCCCGCTGAAAAGCGGACGAACCTTCACACCCGCGGACATGGACCTCACCGCCGCGATGAATCTGCGCGCCGACGCGCTCACGCCCGAACAACAGCAGCATCCTCCCGCTGATCTGCAATTTATCGCAGTCACGAACGAGTCGATGGCGAAAACCTTCTGGCCCGGCCAGGACCCGATCGGCAAAGTAGTTCATATGGGCGTCATGAACGTCACCATCGTTGGCGTCGTCGGTGATGTAAAAGAGTGGGACGACATCCGCCACAAGCCGCTGCCCGAGCTTTACTTCCCATCGACGCTCGTGCTCGACAACGCCACGCCGATGTATCTCACCGTGAAATCGCGCATCCCGCCAGCGCAACTCGAACGCGCGGTTCGCGGCGAGGTGAGCAAACTCGACAGCCGCCTGGCGCTCTTCCACGTGCTCACCATGGATGAGATCATCGCGCAATCGATGCGCAACACCACGGTAGAAACGACATTGCTCGCGAGCTTCGCGGCCCTTGCGCTGCTGCTTGCGGCAATCGGAATTTATGGCGTGATGTCGTACGTCGTCTCGCAGCGCGAGCACGAGTTCGGCATCCGCATGGCGCTCGGCGCACCGCCGTCGAGCGTTTCCAGTCTCGTCGTAAAAAATGGATTGCGGCTTGCACTTATGGGCGTCGCTGTCGGCGTTCTCCTCGCCGTCGCGCTCGCGAAATTGATGACGTCGCTCGTCTTTGGCATCAGCGTGTGGGATCCGGCGACGTTTCTCGCCGCTGCCGTGGTGCTAACGAGCGTCGCGCTCGTCGCGTGTTACATTCCGGCGCGTCGCGCGATGCACGTGGATCCGATGATCGCGCTTCGACATGAATAACCGACACGAATAGCAATTTCCGTAGCAAAGTGGCGGCATAGGCGGTGTGAATATGTTGAATCGGCGCACACGGATGCTAAGCCAGCTCGACGGCGAGATCCGCGATCACATCGAACGCGAAACCGAAGACAACGTCGCGCGCGGCATGTCCCCCGAGGAAGCCCGCTACGCCGCAGTGCGAAAATTCGGCAACGCGCGGCGCATTTCAGAGGACACGCGCGAAATCTGGTCCATCGCGTGGCTTGAAAATTTCATGGAAGACGCGCGCCACGGCCTGCGCCTGCTCACCCGCAATAAATCCTTCGCGCTCGCCGCCATCCTCACGCTCGCCGTTGGCATCGGCGCAAACACCGCGATCTTCAGCGTCGTCCACGCAATTCTGCTCAAGCCGCTTCCCTATCCCAACGCCGATCGCCTTGCGATCATTTGGACCGGCCTCGCCGAAGAGCGCCGCGCGCCCGCGTCCAGGTACGAATTGCTTCAGATGCGCCAGAATTCAAAAGCCTTCGACGAAATCGCGGGCATCTGGATCACGAACGGCGCCGTGCCCGGCGATGGCGCGCCCGAACAGGTGAAAGTCGCATTCGTCACCACGAATTTTCCGCCGCTGCTCGCGTCCGAGCCCGCCGCCGGCCGTTTCTTCATCGACGACGACGCAAAACACGAAGACGGGCGCAATATTCTGATCTCCTACGGCCTGTGGCAGCGCCGGTTCGGCGGCGATCCCGCAGTTCTCGGAAAAATTCTTCGCAACAAAAATGGCGACAACGACGACGGCATGACCATCGTCGGCGTCTTGCCTCGCGATTTTCGGCTGATCCTTCCGTCGAGTTCCGCGCTCTCCGATAGCGTGGACATCTATATGCCCGTTAGTTTCGCCGAATCGCCCATCGACGGTCCCGGCTACCTGAAAACCATCGGCCGCCTCGCACCCGGCGTCACGATGGGACAAGCGCAAGCCGAGCTTGACGGCGTGGCCGCGCGCCTTCGCGCCACAGTTCCCGATTTCGCGTCGCAGAAAATGTCGCTCTCCGTTTTCCCGCTGCAAGCCGACGGCGTGCGCGACGTCCGCAGCGCGCTACTGCTCCTTTTCGCCGGCGTCGCGCTTGTGCTGCTCATCGCCTGCGTCAACGTCGCGAATCTTCTCCTCGCGCGCTCCAGCTACCGCCTTCGCGAAACATCCATCCGCGCGACGATCGGCGCCGGCCGCGGCCGCTTGATCCGCCAGTTTCTCGCCGAGAGCCTTGTGCTCGCGCTCGTCGGCGGCGTGGCCGCAATGGGCGTCGCGTGGCTCGCTGTGAAAGGTCTGGTCGCGCTGCGCCCCGAATCGTTGCTTCGCCTCGGCACGATTGAACTCAACGGCACCGTCTTCGCGTATGCGCTGCTCGTCTCGCTTATCACTGTGATCGTTTTCGGATTCGGCCCCGCCGTGTCCGGCAGCCGTATCGATTTGAGCGGTGGCATGAAATCCGGCGCAGGCATCGCACCGCGCGGCGCCGCCAAATATTCGCGCGCGGCGTTGATCGCCGCTGAAGTCGCCTTGAGCGTGGTCCTGCTTTCCGCCACGGGCCTCTTGATGCGCACATTTGCCGCATTGCTTCACGTGAGTCCCGGCTTCACCGCTGAAAACGCTCTCACCTTCACCACCACTGCCGGCGGCTACAAATACGTCCACGAAATCCAATCGAAGCTGCTCGAAATTCCCGGCGTCCAGTCCGTTTCCGCCTCTTCGCACCTGCCGCTCGATTCGAATTACGCGAACTGGTACGACGGCTACTACCAAGAAGGCGCGCCGCCCGAAGACCAGAATACGAATCTCGCCGATGACCGGTCGATTCTCCCGAATTATTTTCAATCCATCGGCGCCACGCTCATCGAAGGCCGCGACTTTACGGATGCAGACGACGCGTCGCATCGGCACGTCGCCATCGTCGATGACGAACTCGCGGCAAAAGAGTGGCCCGGCCAGAGCGCGCTCGGAAAAAAGCTCAACATCTCCGACACGCCAAAAGGTTTCTACGAATTCGAGCGCGATTGGGTGGTGGTGGTCGGCGTGGTGAAGCACGTTCAATATCACTCGCTCACTTCGAGCGTGCGGCCGCAGATCTACGTTCCGTTCCAACTCGCGCCGCGCCCAGTTTCGTTCGTCGTCCGTGCGGCCGGCATTCCCACAGCTGCTTTGCGCACCGCGATTCGCGCCAAGCTCGATGAAGTGGATCGGTCCGCGCCGATGGCTCGGGTCGTCACGCTCGGCCAACTCGCCGATAAAGCGCGCGCGCAAAATCGTTTTGTCGCGTATCTGGCTACGGCGCTGGCGGGAATTGCGTTGCTGCTCGCGTGCGTGGGGATCGCAGGCGTCACTTCGTTCAATGTGGCGCAGCGCACCAACGAAATCGGCCTGCGCATGGCGCTCGGCGCCACTTCCGAGAATGTTCTACGAATGATCGTGGAGCGAAATCTCACTCCGGTGATCGTAGGGCTCGCCGTAGGACTCGCATTTTCGCTCGCGCTCGCGCCGCTAATGGAATCTTTGCTCTTCGGCGTCCCCCCGCAAGATCCACTCACGCTAGCAGCCGTCGCGCTCGCCGTAGCTGTCACTGGCATTGCCGCCTGCTGGCTGCCAGCGTTGCGCGCCACGCGAATCGATCCCATGATCGCGCTCCGCCACGACTGACCGCTCGTGGGCCTCGCCGACTAGTTGAGATTTATATTGATCGTCGTGGTTGGCGCGGGCGTCACTCCGGCTCCGTTGAACGTTATCGTCACGGAACCTCCTCCCACGGGCGTACCGGGATTCGCCACACAACCCTTGCATCCGTCTCCACCGCCGCCACCGCCGCACGAACTAAACGTCGCGATCATCGCCAACGCGAGCACCGCGAATGCGATCTTCCGCCGCCGCGCTGGCATCTGGCCCGCAGCGAACGCAACGAGCACCATCGCAAACGCCGCGCCCAATGCAATCATCAACAGCCTCATCCGATCCGATCCACTCGGCCCCGCCGAAGGAACCGACGACGACGGCGCCGTCGTGGTGATCGTCAGGTTCGCCGTCGCAGTTCCCGACGATCCCACCGTCACAGACGCCGCGCCGAATACGCACGCCGCCTCCGAAGGCAAACCCGAGCAGTCCGCCGCCGTCAGCGGAATCGTTCCCGTAAAGCCATTCGCAGCCGTGAACGTGAGCGTCGTGCTTCCCGATAGTCCCGGCGAACCGATGGTCACCAGTGCGGGATTTCCCACCACGCTGAATGTCGGCGCCGCCACCACATTTTCGGCCGTGGTGCCCGTGGACCCATTGAAATTTGCATCGCCACTGTAAGTCGCTCCTACGTATTGCGTGCCCGTTGCGATCGCTGTGGTGGTCAATGTCGCCGTGCCGTTCGTCAACGTGACCGGCGAGCCGACCGAATAAAGACCGCGGTTCAGATACGGTTCGTAACCGAACTGCACAGTGCCGGTCG
>JABDGF010000070.1:0-6477 GCA_013286165.1 Acidobacteriota bacterium
ACGCACGGTTTGCCGTCCATATATCCGGCGGCTCGCACGTTCTCCACCGAATCCACCACGTCGGCCACATCGGCCAGCTTGATCGCCGCGCCTTTGTGATAGCCCACCACCAGATTCTTGTAGTCCTCGGCGTGCATGATCTGGTCGTTCGCCACGATATCCACCGTGGTGTCGCCGTTTGAGATCTGGCCCTTGGGCTCGTTCGCGTTTTGCGTGCTCAGTAGCGACTGCACATCCTGCAGCCCCAGCCCATAGCTATTCAGCTGCGTGGGATTCAGTTCCACGCGCACAGCCGGCAGCGAGCTTCCTCCCACGCTCACCTGGCCTACGCCCTGAATCTGCGAGAGCCGCTGTTCGATAATCGTCGATGCGGCGTCGTAGAGCGGCCCGCGGTCGTAAATGTCGGACGTCAGCGCCAGAATCAAAATCGGCGCGTCGGCCGGATTCACTTTCCGGTACGTCGGATTCGATGGAAGGTTCGTGGGCAGGTAGCTTCGCGCCGCGTTGATCGCCGCTTCCACGTCACGCGCCGCGCCGTCGATGTTGCGGTTCAGTTCGAACTGCATGGTGATGCTGGTCGTGCCCAGGAAGCTGGACGAAGTCATCTCCGTGACGCCCGCGATACGCCCGAACTGCCGCTCGAGCGGCGTCGCCACCGACGACGCCATAATTTCCGGCGCCGCCCCCGGCAGCGAAGCCGCCACCGAGATCGTCGGAAAATCGATCTGCGGCAGCGCGGACACCGGCAGCACGCGGAACGCAACCGCACCCGCAAGCGCGATCGCGATCGTCAGCAGCGTGGTCGCGACCGGCCGGTGTATGAATGGAGAGGAAAGACTCATCGTTTAATCCGCCGGCACCGATTCCGGATTCCCGTGGCCATGCGTCTCCGGCTCCGGATTTCCCGCCAGGCGCTTCGAAATATTGTCAAAGAAGATGTAAATCACTGGCGTGGTGTAAAGCGTGAGCACCTGGCTGAGCAGCAGGCCGCCGACCATCGCGATGCCGAGCGGGCGGCGCAGCTCCGATCCGATGCCGCGGCCGAGCGCCAGCGGCAAACCGCCCAGTAACGCGGCCATCGTGGTCATCATGATCGGCCGGAAACGCAGCAGACACGCTTCGTAAATCGCGTCCTCCGAACTCTTGCCGTGCTTGCGCTCCGCTTCCAGCGCGAAGTCGATCATCATGATGCCGTTCTTCTTCACGATACCGATCAGCAGGATGATGCCGATCAGCGCCACAACGCTCAGTTCCTGCCCGCAGATCAACAACGCCAGAATCGCGCCAACGCCTGCGGACGGCAGCGTGGAAAGAATCGTGATCGGGTGAATGAAGCTTTCGTACAAAACGCCGAGCACGATGTAGACCGTCACGAGCGCCGCGAGAATCAAGATCGGCTCGTTCTGCAGCGAAGCTTGGAACGAAGCTGCCGTTCCCTGAAACGCAGCCTGCACGCTAAGCGGCATGCCGATGTCGCGTTGTGCGTCGTCGATCGCGCGTGTCGCTTCGCCGAGCGACGCGTTTGGCGCGAGGTTGAACGAGATCGTCACCACCGGGAACTGCCCTTGGTGGTTCACGGAAAGCGCCGCGGAACGCGTCTCAAAATGCGTGAACGTGCTGAGCGGCACTGCGTTGCCGTTCACCGCCGTCACCGCCGCGGGATTTGCCGAACCTGAACTGGTTTGCGCGCTCGGATTCGAGCTGGGGCTCGGACTCGAGTTGCCCGTGTTTGACGAGGAAGTGATGATCGAGTTCGCCGAGTTCGAAGTCGTGCTCAGCGTTGAATTTCCGAGCGCCGACCTCACATAAATGTCATGCAGCTTCGAAGGATTCTTCTGGAACTCCGGCAGAGTCTCCAGAATCAGATGGTATTGGTTCAGCTGCGTGTAGAGAGTCGAGACCTGGCGCTGCCCGAATCCGTCGTAGAGCGTCTGATCGATCACCGATGGCGTGATCCCCAGCCGCGACGCCGTGATGCGATCGATCACCAACTCAGACGCGAGCCCGTTGTTCTGCTGGTCGGTCGCAACGTCGCGCAACTCCGGAATCTGCTGCAATTTGGCGACGAGCTTCGCCGTCCAGTCGTTCAACTCGTTCAGGTCCGGATCTTCCAGCGTGTATTGATACTGCGTTCGGCTCACGCGGTCTTCCACCGTGAGGTCCTGCACCGGCTGCATGTACAGCACCACTCCATCCACCTTCGCCACTTGAGGCTGCAGCCGGCGGATCACTTCCGTTGCGTTGATGCCGCGCTGGTTCAGCGGCTTCAGGTTGATCAGAATGCGGCCGCTGTTGAGCGTCGTATTGGTGCCGTCCACGCCGATGAAAGAAGAAAGGCTCTCCACCGCGGGATCCTGCAGGATGACTTTGCACAGCGCTTGCTGCCGCTCAGACATCGCCGGGAAAGAAACCGTCTGCGTCGCTTCCGAAATTCCCTGGATGATGCCGGTGTCTTGCACCGGGAAAAAGCCCTTCGGAATAATGATGTACAGCAGAATCGTGGCGCCCAGCGTGATCACTGCTACAAAGAGCGTCGCCACCTGGTGCTGCAGCACCCATTTCAGCGTGCGTCCGTAAAATGCGATGATCCGCTCGAAAGCGTTTTCCGACCACTTGAAGAACTTTCTGTTCTGCGCCTCGGGATCGTGCTTCAGCAGGCGCGAGCACATCATCGGCGTCAGCGTCAGCGAAACCACCGCCGAAACCAAAATCGTCACGCTCAGCGTGATTGCAAACTCGCGGAACAGGCGGCCGACGATGTCTCCCATGAACAGTAGCGGAATCAGCACGGCGATCAGCGAGATCGTCAACGAAACGATCGTGAAGCCGATCTGCTCCGATCCGACCAGCGCCGCTTCCATCGGATCCATTCCCTCTTCAATGAAGCGGACGATGTTCTCGATCATCACGATCGCGTCGTCCACCACGAAGCCGGTGGAAATCGTCAGCGCCATCAGCGTGAGGTTGTTCAAGCTGTAGCCGGCCAGGTACATTACGCCAAACGTGCCAATTAACGAAAGCGGCACCGCCACGCTGGGGATGATCGTCGCGCGAATGTTGCGCAGGAAAAGGAAGATCACCATCACCACGAGCCCGACGGTGAGCATCAATTCGAATTCCACGTCTTCCACCGACGCGCGAATCGTCATCGTGCGGTCCGTCAGCACCGTGACTTTCACCGCCGCTGGCAAGTTCTGCTGCAATTGCGGCAGCAGCGCCGTGATGCGATCCACCACCTGAATAATGTTCGCGCCCGGTTGGCGCTGAATGTTCACGATCACGGCGGGCGTATCGTTCATCCAGGCCGCAAGCTTCACGTTTTCGACGTCATCGATCACTTGCGCGACGTCCGACAGCACCACGGGCGAACCGTTGTGATACGCGACCACGACTTTTTGGAAGTCCTTGCTCGTCACGAGCTGGTCGTTTGCGTCGATCTGGTAATCCTGGTGCGGCCCGTCGAAGTTGCCTTTCGCCTGGTTCAGGCTGGTCTGTTGCAGAGCGGTGCGCACGTCTTCGAGGTTGATGCCGTACGAGGAGAGCGCCGTCGGATTCACCTGCACGCGCACGGCAGGCTTCTGCCCGCCGCTGATGCTCACCAGGCCCACGTCCGGGAGCTGCGCGATTTTTTGCGCGAGCAACGTGTCCGCGGCATCTTCTACTTTCGAAAGTGGAATCGTGTCCGACGTCAACGCCAGCGTCAGCACCGGCGTGTCTGCGGGATTGGTCTTGTTGTAGATCGGCGGCACCGGCAGGTCAGCGGGCAGATACGATTGCGCCGCGTTGATCGCCGCCTGCACTTCCTGCTCGGCCACGTCGATGTTCAAGCTTAGCCCGAACTGCAGAACAATAATCGAGCTGCCGTCCGAACTCGTGGACGTCATCTGGCTCAAGCCCGGCACTTGCCCGAACTGCCGCTCCAGCGGAGCCGTCACCGCCGACGCCATCACGTCCGGATTTGCGCCCGGATAAAACGTCACCACCTGAATCGTCGGGTAATCAACTTCCGGCAACGCCGAAATGGGCAGTTGGAAATAACTCACCGTTCCGGCCAGCAAAATCGCGATCATCAAAAGCGTGGTCGCGACTGGCCGCGTAATAAATGGACGCGAAGGGTTCAAGGCTTGTTTCCTGTGCTGGACGTGCCGTTGTTCGGCGTGGCGGAATCCGAAGGCGAAGTGCCAGGCGCCGCGCCCCGCGTGCTGTTCGGGCTGGACTTGCTTTGTCCGTTGTTATTGCTGTTGCTCCCGCCTTGTCCGCCCTGCCCGTTCGGCGGATTGTTGCGCACCGTCACTTTCGCGTTGTCCTGCAATTTGTCAAATCCCGTCGTTGCCACCACCGCGCCCGAGCTGATCCCCTGCACGGCGGAAGTGCTCCCGTCCGTCGTGCCCACCGTGATGTTCTGCAAACTCGCCGTAGAATCCGGCTTGATCACGTAAACGAACGCGCCTTTCGCGTTCCGCTGGATCGCCGCAACGGGAATCAACGTCGCATCCTGCTGCGTATCCACCAAGAGCCGCGCATTCACAAACTGGTTTGGAAATAGCGCTAGATCGCTGTTCTGGAAAACAGCCTTCAGCTTCAGCGTGCCTGTCGTCGTGTCGATCTGGTTGTCGAGCGTGAGCAGCGAGCCCATCGCCAGTTTTTGCGTCTGATCGCGGTCCAGCGCTTCCACGCTCATCGTGTGATTGCCCGTCCGCAGTTGCTTCTGCACTTGCGGCAAATAATCTTCGGCGATGCTGAAAATCACGGTGATCGGCTGCAATTGCGTGATCACCACCAGCGCCGTTGACCCGCTGGCCTGCACGATGTTGCCCGGATCCACCAAGCGCAGACCAACGCGCCCCGTGATCGGCGCGGTGATCTTCGTATAGATCAAATTCACCTTCGCGCTGTCCACGTTGCCTTGATCGGTCTTTACCGAGCCTTCGTACTGCAGCACCGTCTGGTTCTGGTCGTCGAGCTGCTGCTTCGCGATAGCGTTGCGATTGAAAGCTTCCTGATAACGATTCAAATCGATGCGCGCTTCGTTCAGCAGCGCTTCATCGTGCGCCAGCGTTCCTTCCGCTTGCTTCAGCACCGCTTCATACGGCCGCGAGTCGATCTCCACCAGCAGATCGCCTTTCTGCACCATCTGCCCTTCTTTGTAATTCACGTTCATGATCTGGCCGTCCACGCGGCTCGTCACCGTCACCGTGTACACAGGCGTCACCGTGCCTAGCGCGTTGATGTACACACCAATCGGTCCGCTCTTCGCCGTCGCCGTCGTGATCGGCACAGAGAACGTCCGCGCGTTCGCCTTCGCTTTCGCGGCGGCCTGCGCGGCTTCGTGCTGCCGGTACACGTACCAAATTCCGCCGAGCAGCAGCACGGCGATGATCAGCCAAATCCACGCGTGGCCCGAACTCTGGTCCTTCTTGCGCGGTTGTTGTGTGGTCCGCTGGGAGGCACTGCTGGGTGTGCGGTTTGTATCCGGTAGAGGCTCAGCCACGGAAATTCCTTTTATTTGATTTTCGCGACGTTCTTCGTGCTGCGACAGCTTTCCCCGGGGGCTATTTTGATCGCCCTATGTGCTTTCTGTTTCGATGCGCCCGCTGGTAAATAAGACCGGTCGAAGCCCCGCCCAGAGGAACCCTCAATGAGGGAACGTCTTCATTCTCATTATATTCCGACGAATGTCAGGCTGGTTTGGTTTCAGGAGACTTTCCGCCCCGAGCCCTCGCGGGGACGGATTCCCGCCGTTCTTTACAGGCCCATTTAAATGTGGGAGAGTGCAGCGGCTACAGGCGACCAGCGTTCCAAAACGATTCAATTCAGGGGTGTTCCATGAGCGCGTCCGCGAACCGGGCTCACCAGGCTTTGGCGTCACTTCCTCCGCTGAAACTGTTCATCGACAACGCGTGGGTCGAGCCTCGCGGCGAGGAAGTCCTCGAAGTCCGCAATCCCGCCACTGGCGAGGTGATCGCGAAACTTCGCAGCGCCTCGCTTGACGACGTCAATCGCGCCGTCCTTTCCGCGCGGAACGCCTGGCAATCCTGGCGCCTCACTCCGCCTTTTGAACGCGCTGCCGCCTGCCATCGCATCGCAGACCGCCTGCTCGCCCGCAAAGAGCAGATCGCCGCCGTAATTTCGCTCGAGCAGGGCAAGCCCTACGCCGCTGAATCCTTGCCGGAAGTGGAAGAGTCCGCCGAAAATTTCCGCATCGCTGCCGAAGACGTGAAGCGCCTCGAAACTCCAATCATCCCGGCGCGCGATCCGAATAAAAAGCTCTTCACCTTCAAAGAACCCATCGGCACATGGGCCATCATCACGCCGTGGAATTTTCCCACCGTGATTCCCTCTGAATATTTCGGACCCGGCATCGCCGCCGGTAACACCATCGTCTTCAAGCCCGCCGAACAAACTCCTCTCGCTGGTCTCTTGATGGCGCAGTGCATTCTCGAAGCGGACGTCCCGCCGGGCGTCTTCAACGTAATC
>JABDGF010000070.1:6487-8134 GCA_013286165.1 Acidobacteriota bacterium
GGGCTCGGTCCCACCGTCGGCGACGCGCTCGTCTCGCACACCGGCATCAACGGCATCGGCGTCACCGGTGAAACTTCCACCGGCGAAACGATCCAACGCCGCGCCGGCGCAAAAAAACTGCTGATGGAACTCGGCGGCAACGGTCCGCAGATTGTCCTCGAAGACGCCGACCTCGAACGTGCCGCGCGCGCTGCTGCTTTCGGCGCTTACTTCAACGCCGGTCAGGTCTGCTGTGCCACCGAACGCGTGCTCGTCGATAAGCGCATCCACAAAGACTTTCTCGATCTCGTTGTCGCCGAAGCCGGGAAAGTGAAACTCGGCGACCCATTCGCCGCCGACACCACCATGGGTCCGATGAACAACGCGCCCGTGCTCGAAAAAACCGAGCGTCATCTCGCCGACGCCGAAAAGCGCGGCGCGAAAATCGTCTTTGGCGGCAAACGACGCACCGGCGCTCCGAGCGATCATTTCTTCGAGCCCACCGTGATCGACGCCGTCAGCCCCGACATGCTTCTTCACAACGAAGAAACTTTTGGCCCCGTTGTTCCCGTGATCACCGTGAATAACTACGAGCACGCCATCGAACTCGCCAACGGCACCGGATACGGCCTGCAGATGGCCATCTTCACACGCGACATTGACAAAGCCTTCTACTTCGCGAATCGCTTGCGCAGCGGTAACGTGGTGATCAACGACACCACTGACTACTGGGAAGCGCACGAACCCTTCGGCGGTGGTGGCGGCACACGCAGCGGCTACGGACGCCTCGGCGGCCGCTTCACCTTCGAAGACATGACGCACCTGAAGACCGTCGCGCTGCACATCAACGACATCACGCCGAAGAAGTAAGTTGCTTCGCGTCGCGTGACGCGGCGTGCGCTCAACAAGGAGACAGGTGGACGGCGCTCACTCGCCCGAAAACCCGATCGCGTCCGGCGGCGCTTCGCACTCGCCTGTCTTCACCGAAAACCCAACTCAGCCGAAGCGCGTCATGGGTCTGCGCGACGTCGTGTTCTTCTACGTCGTCACCGGCCTTAGCCTTCAATGGGTAGCCACAGCCGCTACCGCAGGCGCACCCGCAATGGTGATGTGGATCGTCGCGTGGCTGATTTTTTTCGTCCCGCTCGTTCTCGCCGTCATCGAACTCTCGTCGCGCTACCCACAGGAAGGAGGCTTGTATATTTGGACCAAGCAAGCCTTCGGGGAATTCGGCGGCTTCATGACCGGATGGATTTATTGGTCGAGCGATCTTCCCTACTTGCCGACCATTCTGTACTTCGCAGCCGCGAATACACTCTATCTCGGCGGCTCTCGCGCTCATTCCTTAGCTGGCAACCGTACGTACTTCATCGTCTTCTCGCTCGTCGGACTTTCTCTCTGCTTGATTCTGAATTTGATCGGCGTTGATTTTGCGAAGTGGCTCTACAACATCGGCTCGCTTGGTACCTGGGTGCCCGCCGTTATCCTGATTGTCGTTGGCGCGATTGCGTGGCACAAATTCGGCAGCGCGACTCCGATCAATCTCCACACAATCCGCCCAGCGACCAGCCTTAAGGACCTGATTTTCTGGGCCACCATCGTTTATGCCCTTAGTGGCGCCGAATCTGCTTCGTTCATGGGTGACGAAATACGCGATCCGCGCAAAAC
>JABDGF010000071.1 GCA_013286165.1 Acidobacteriota bacterium
GAAGCTCTCACGCGCGAAGTGGAATTGATTTTGGTGGTGGGCTCGGCGAACAGCTCGAACTCGAACCGCCTGGTGGAAGTGGCCAAGCGTGCGGGCGTGGCGTCGCGATTGATTGAAGACGCGAACGACATCGACGCGGATTCGCTCGGCGATGTGGCGACGATCGGCCTGACCGCCGGAGCTTCCGCGCCGGAAATCCTGGTGGAGCAGGTGAGCCAGCGGCTTTCGAGCTTCGGATTTACGAACCACCGCGATTTGGATTTGATTCGCGAAGATGTGCGTTTCACGCTGCCGCCGGAATTGGCGGCGCGGCGTCGCCCGGAGGCACAGTAAGCGTGCGGGCCGTGGGGCGCGCGATTCGACCAGAATTACGAAGGAGCGTCTGAGTGGCGGCAAAGATATCCCGCCAATTCAACAAGATTACTCTGCTGGGAGCGCCAACCAGCGCGGCCGCGATGTCGGTGGGCCTCGAAGGCGCACCCGCAGCACTCCGCAACGCCGGACTCGCTGCCCGGCTCCGCAAGATCGGCTACGACGTCACCGACATGGGTGACGATGGCGCCCAAACTTTCCAACCGGACGATGAGAGCCCGCGCGCGCGAAATGTGAAGCGTGTGGTGGCTTCGATCGAAGCGCTCAAACCCAAAGTCGAACTGGCCGTAAAATCCGCCGGGCTGCCTGTGATTCTTACGGGCGACTGCTCGACGCTGCTTGCAACAGTGGCCGGAGCGCGGCGCTACTTCCGCAGCGTGAACGTGATCTATCTGGATAGCGACGCGGATCTGAACGTGCCCGCGACGACTCCGACGGGTTGCGTGGACGGCATGGTAATTTCGCACCTCACTGGACGCGGCGCACCGGAGCTGGTGCGTTTCTGGGGTGAGCCGCAGCTGGTGCGCGATCCGGACGTGACGCTTTTTGGCGTGAACCGGCTGGATGCGCCGGAAGAAAAATTCCTTGAGACCTCCACGATCCGCAAATATTCCGCGAACGACGTGAAGCGCAAAGGCGCAGCCGCGACGGCCGAGGCGATTGTCGAGCGGATCAAGACCAATAAATATGAATTCGTGCTGCACCTCGACGTGGATGTGATCGCGGGCTTCAAGGCTACGAATTATCCGAGCACCGACGGGCTCACACTGGACGAAGTGCGCGACGCGATGCTGGTGTTCGCGCGGCAGCCGCAGATGGCTGTGCTGGAAGTCGCGGCGTACAACCCGGCGAAAGACCCGGACGGCTCCGGCGCGAAAGTATTGATCGATTTGCTCGCTGAGATTTTGGAAGCTCGCTACGCGACGCTGAAGGAAATTGCGGCCGCAGCGCCGCCTCCAGCTCCGAAGGCGGCGAAGAAAGAAGCGGCTCCTGCAGCGGCTCAGCCCGCGGAAGAAGCGTCGCCATCGGGCGCGCAAGAAGCTGTGGGTTTCGTGGCCGAGCCGACGCCGGGCGAATCGTGGTCATCGGATACGATGACGGATGAAGAAAGCAGCGAAACCCCGGAGCGTGGCGGCGAATCCGTGGAAGATTCTTCGAGTGACGAATCGACCGAGCCGCGGTCCTGAGCTGCACCGCGTGACGCTTTTTTCGAAGTTCCTACCTTACGCATGAAACTCCATCCTGAAGTGATCGTGTTCGACGTCGATGGCGTGCTCGTGGATACGCGCGGCTCGTTCCAGCGGACGACGCTCGAGACCGTGAAATTCTTCACGCGTAAGAAAGTGACGGCGCGCGAGCTGCACCAGTGGAAGAACAAGCCTGGATACAACGACGACTGGAAGCTTTCGACCGCGTGGGTGCAGAGCCTTGGCGGCAAGTTCAGCTATGACGAGGTGAAGGCGAAGTTCGTCGAACTGTATTGGGGTGCGAACGGCAAGGGCGGATACGTGGATGGCGAGAAATGGCTGCTGCCGATCCCCGCGCTGAAGCGCCTGAAGAAAAAGGCGGAGCTGGCGATCTTTACAGGTCGCGTGGGGCGCGAGATGGAATACACGATGGAGCGAATGAAAGTCAGTCCGCTCTTCGACAAGATCGTAACGGCAGACGACGTGAAGAACGGGAAGCCCGCGCCCGACGGTCTGATTAAGATACTCGACGGCCGCGACCCGCAAGTGGCGCTTTATCTTGGAGATAACGTGGACGACGCGAACGCCGGCAAGGCTGCGCGTGTACCATTCGTCGGCGTGCTACCTCGAAACAGCGAAGAGCGACGCCAACGCGGCGCGACGCTAAAGAAGCTGGGCGCGCTGACTATCATTGGCCATATCAACGAGTTACGGAAGCTTCTCTAGTCTCTCGAAACCGCACTTTCGTTCCAGGACTTTCCGCCCAAACTACGCATAGGACGAATAGGTAGTAGTCAGCAGGACACGCGTACCATTGTTAATTTCCGACCTAAATCCCATATTTACAGGCAGAGGATGGGGTCCAGCCCCCAATTTTTTCATTATGAATACACACACCCGAACTGCGGCGGCCCGCGCATTCGTGCGAAGCCTCAACATTCTGCTCAAGTTCGCGAGAATGTACGATTTTGGTCATCCGCGCACGGCCAAGCAGTATGCGACCGCGTGGAATGAGCTGAGCACAGCGATCGGCTCAGGTGGAGACAACGAAACGGGATTGCTGCTCGCGGTCAGCGGCGACCAGCTGCTTCTCGACGGAACGCCGCTTGAATCCGCAGCGGCCGAGCGCGGGTTTGCGCGCATGCTTTCCGCTGCGGGAATCGCAAGCATCCATTTCTCCCCGAAAGTGACGCAGGCGAGCCTTGCGCGATTGGTGCGCGGCTTTCCCACCGGCAACAGTAACAAGCCCGCGCTGCTGGCCGAGCAACTCAAGAATTCTCTTGAAGGCGATCCGCACATCAACGTGAACGAGGTGTGTTTCGTGCCGGCGGACTCCGCCGTGGCGAAATCCACGATGGCGGCGCAGCTGGCGGCGCACACGCTGAACATGAGTTCGTCGCAGACCGAAGAATTGCTGAACGATCCGAACAAGCTGCTGCAATTGATCATCGCTGCGGAAGGCAGCAAGAACGCGGCCAACGGCGGCGCAGGACACGGCGGCGGGAACGGCAACGGAGAAGGTGGATCGGGTTCCGGCGACGGTTCGGGTTCCGGCGAAGGCGGAAACGGCGGCGGATTTGGTGGCGGTGGTAATCGCTACGGCGGTGGTTACGGCTACGGTGGCGGAAACCAATTGTACCGGCGAGGTGAGGACGACGGTTCACGCGGCGGAGACGGAAATTTCTACGCGCAAGAATCCGCGGAGATCGTGCGAGATTTCGGCAGCTTCGTGCCGGGCGCGGGTAATGCGGTGTACGCGGATGGTTATGCTCCGGCAGCGACCGGCGGTACTTCAGGCGCGCCGGGCGCGAGCAATGGCGGATTGGCCGCGGGACCGAGCACGTGGAACATCGTCGGTTCGGGCGAGCCGTCGGGACAGGGACAAGGCACGCCGCTGACTTCAGACGTGGCGGGATTTTGGTTGTCGGGATCGCCGCACGCTCAAAGTGGATCAGTGGAAGGCGGCGCGAACGTTCCGGGCGCGATGCCGGTTGGCGGCGCTGGCGGCGGATTTGCGGGGCCGGGTGAAGGTGGCGGTGCAGGATCTGGAACGGGTGGAAGGCGCGGCGGACGTTTGCGCGGATCGAGCGCTCGCGTGCTGGAAGGCCACGGCGTAGCAGGAGGCGATGCGAACGGCGGAGCGGGCGGCCCTGTCTCACGCTGGGGCAACGCGACGGCGGAAATTCGCGGACAGCGCCCTGGGCAGGGCGGCAACGGTTCGATGGCCGTTGAAACCGGCCTGATGACGCTGCACGAAGACGAACTGAAGGGAATTTTGCAAATGTTGGCGCAGATCGCCCGCACGGGTGAAGGCGCGAGCGAAAAAATTGATCCGGGAACGTTTCAGTCGCGGCTATCGACACTGCCGCGGCGCGCGCGCTTCACGGTGAGCCAAGCGCTATCGGCGCTGGCGGCTCAGGCGCCGACGGAAGCTTCGGATAAATCGACGCTGTTGAAGCTGGCGGAGCACATCGCGATTCGTTACGCGATGGAAAGTTTCGAGCGCGGTGACATTGAAGTGAATGCGGTGAACCGCGTGATGGGTGAAATGAGCGCGGAGCTAGACGGGCTGCGCAAGGTGCTGGGCGCGTACGAAGAGAAGATGGCGCGGCACGGGCTGCACGTGGAATCGCACGTTGATCTTATGGCGCAGCAATTCTGGGCGCAGGTGACGGACGAGAAGCGCAAGCTGGTGCTGGAATCCGCCGAAGCTTGGTGCGTGCCGGGTGCGAAGGTCCGCGAATATGTAGAGCAGCAAATCGCGCGCGGAGAAAAAGAAGGCGCGGAAGAAACGCTGCGCAATTACGCGGCCTGCATCGAGCAGAAATCGCCGGAAGCGCGCCGCCTGACGGCGACGGGACTTTCGGAATTGGCGGCTATGTTCGCGCAGTGCAACGAAGCATTGCTGGTGGATACGATTCGGCGCGTGGGCGTGCAGCTCGCGTCTGAAAATGATTCGCAGTTGCAGAGCTTGCTGAGCGCGGCGTTTGTGCGCCTGTCACAAGAGGGCGCAAACAAGCGGTCCTATCCCGCTGTGCAACGGTCGGTGGAACTGATCGATTACGTCGAAGCTGAGCGGCCGGGGCTGGGAAAAAATCTGCGCCCGCGCGTGGGCGTGGAAAACCGGTTGCCCGAATTCATCGAAGAAGCGGTGAAGGCAACGGCTGTGCCGCCGGGCTTGCTGGACCTCTTCCGCCGCATGCCGATTCCTGCCGCGACGCATCTCGCGACGCGTTTCAGCCGCACAGGCTTCCGCGAAGACTGCGACATGCTGGTTTCGATCATGCATGTGTTGGGACCGGAGGCATTGGAATTTTTGCGTGAACAGCTGCGCAGCGGCGACCACAATGAAGCGATCGTTGCGATGGGAATCCTGACGCGCATCGACCCAGCGACAGTTCAGCAGGTGCTGCCGGAGCGCATGAAGCAGTGGAAGCGCGCGGCGCATGACCGCGTGGTGCGGCAGATTGCGGCGAGCGGCGCGGCCGAGCGCGGACGAATGCTGCTCGATGTGTTCGACATGCTCGACCCCACGGTGAGGCCGCTGGCCGTGGACGAGATCGGCATGGCGGGCGAGCAGACGGCCGATATGCGCTTGCTTCGCATTGCGGAAGGCGACTTGCCTGACGACGGGACTCAGTTTTTGCGGTTGAAGGCGATTGAAGCGCTGGGACGACTAAGGACGGCGGGCGCGGAATCCGTGCTGCGGAAGATTGCAGAGTCGCGGCGCGCGTTCCGTTGGTCGAATGCCAGCGAGCTGCGCGTGGTGGCGGCTCAGGCGATGGAGCACGTCGATCCCGAATGGGTGCGGCAGTTTGTGCCGCGCAGCGGTTTGAATGTGGCCGAGTTTACGATCGAGCCGCTGGATCGCGATACTGATTCGTCTGCGATTCGCCAGCGCCGCTATCCGAGATTGCGGCTGGAGCGGCCGGTGCCGGCGATGACGACGAACCTGAAGGAAAATCACCGCATCGAAATTCCCGAGCTGACGCTAGGCGGCGGCGTGGCCGTGAGCGAGCAAAGCTTGCATCCGGGCAGCGTGGTTGATTTGAAGCTGACCTCGGGCAACAAGTCGGTAAAGGCGCAAGCGATCGTTCGCGATGCAAACACGCAGGCGCGCGCATTTGAAGTGATCGAAATGGATCTGGAAGAGCGCGCGAAATTGCGCCGGCTGCTCGTGCAGATCGGCAATACGCAGAAGCAATCGTCGGCGAAGGAACGCACGCACGGCGCAACGCGCGTGATTATTTCTTCGTAGTGGGCGGCTGAAGGCTCACCCGGTTCACGTGGCGGCGGAACGATGCGCAGCGGTATCCGCTCGCCGCGGGGCGCGGAGTGGCAGCGCCCCAAGCCAGATACTCACCGAAACCAGCAGACCTGTATAGGCGACGATCGTTACCATTCCTGCAGCTGCGCTTAAGCGCAACGCGATCCAACCCACAGCCGCAGAAACGAGTGTCGCGCACACCATGGAGATTGCGACGGCGCGCGGCGCGAAGCCGCGCTCCAACAATAAGTCATAGCCGTGGAAACGATCTCCGCGGAGCGGGCTTTTGCGTGCGGCTAGGCGGCGCGCGATGGCGAGCGCTGCGTCTATGAGAGGAACTGCGGCGACAACGAATGGAAACAGATCGGCGGCCGGCCTGGAGTAGGTGGCGAGATTCTTGATGTGGTCGAGAGCCAGAAATGCGATGGAGAGTCCGATTACTGTGCTGCCAGAGTCGCCAAGGAAAACGCGGGCGGGCGGCCAATTAAAGACGAGGAAGGCGAGCGAGCTGCCGAGTAGCGCGCAAGCGATGGCGCTCGAAATCGCGAATGAGCTTGGACCGGCGGCGACGAGGAACGCGATGGCGATGGCGGCCGTGGTGCCGGCAGTGAGACCGTCGCTGCCATCGAGGAAATTGAATGCGTTGATGAAGAAAACCACAACGGCGCAGCCGAGCAGCACGTTGACGACGCTTGAGTTGGTGAGTGCGATGCCCCAGCCGGCCGCGCCGATGAAAATTCCCACGGCGATTTGCAGCGCAAGGCGGATGTAGGGCGAGACGTCAAAGAGGTCGTCGAGAATTCCCACCGCCGCCAGGGCGGCTACGCAGCTGGCAAATTCGAGAGCATCTTCCGCTTTCACGCCAAGCGCGACGAAGGCGCCTGTCAGCAGTCCGGCCGTGACGGCCACTCCGCCGAGACGAGGAATCGGACGCGCATGAATTTTCAGCGGGCCGGGAGTGTCGTGGAGCTTCAGGAAGTTGCAGGCAACGATGACGGCGGGTGTAGAGACGAAGACGATCAGGAAGGAGAGCGCGGCTTCGAGTATGAACTTCATTTCAATCATGGCCGGCCCCCGATGCGGTCTGATCCTGCGCGTGCGTTACTTGCGACAATTGCGACGCTGGACTGGACGCGAGTTTGTGGAATAGACGCTTCATGTGAATGAGCCGGATCCGTCCGGCTTTTTTTACGAGTCCCGCGACGCCGGCTTGGCGATACGCGGCGCGCACATCGCGAAGATACAAGTTTCCTAGGTCTTGGCCAACTTCGTTCGCAACTACATTTTCAAGATCTTCGATAAGGTGGGCGTTTCCACGCGAGTGGAACTCGTGCTGTATTGCCTGCAGGGCAAGCACAACAACAACGGCCACGGTCCGGCGGAAATGGCGACCTGAGTTACCGCTTGCGTGGCGCGCGCCTAGCGGCGCTGCTTCAAGAATTTCGCAACTTCGCGCGACGTAGGCATTGAGGGCTGCGCGCCCTTTCGAGTCACAGCAATCGCCGACACCGCTGCCGCGTATCGCGCCGCTTCGAGTGGCTTTTTTCCCGACAGTAAGCTTGCTGCAAAAGCAGCGTTATAAGCGTCTCCCGCGGCGGTTGAATCCACTGCTTTCACTTCAAATGCGGGCACCATCTCTCGCGTGCCGTCCGAGAGCGCGAGGAGGGCTCCGCTCGATCCCATCTTGATGATTGCGTTCTTCGGGCCGCGCTTCAGAAGCAGCTCAGCGCAATCGCGCGCCGTTGCCGGCGTGATCGGTTGATCGGCGGCGAGACCACATAGTGCTCGCGCTTCGCTTTCATTCGGAGTGATCCATTCCACCAGTCGAAGCAGGCCCGAAGGAAGCTCTCGGGCCGGCGCCGGATCGAGCATGAAAGGGACGCCGTGGCGATGCGCGAACACCGCCAGCGCCTCCACCGTAATCAACGGAATTTCCAGCTGTGCGAGAATCATGCCCGCGCTTTTCAGAATTCGCGAGTGGCGCGCCACGTCCTTCGGCAGCATTTTGCCGTTCGCACCGGGCACCACCACGATGCTGTTCTGCCCGTCGCTGCCGAGATTGATCAGCGCCACGCCAGACGAGCCGGGCGCCACCGCCACAGCTTTTACGTCCACGCCCGCGCGCCGGAGCCCGGTTTTCAAGCCCGCGCCGAAAGCGTCGTCGCCCACTTTTCCAACCAGTCGCACCGGATAGCCCAGCTTGCCCGCAGCCACTGCCTGATTCGCGCCCTTGCCGCCGTTGAACGTCG
>JABDGF010000072.1 GCA_013286165.1 Acidobacteriota bacterium
AGGTTCTAAGCCATGACCGCGAATGGATGGTTCCAAATCCTTTTCTTCGTGCTGGTGATCTTCGCGATCACCAAGCCGCTCGGCATTTTCATGACGCGCGTTTTCGCGCGCGAGAAAACTTTCCTCGATCCAGTCCTCCGCCCAATCGAACGCCTGCTCTACGCCATCTGCGGCGTCGATGAAAAGCGCGAAATGCCCTGGACCGAATACGCCGTCGCCATGCTGCTCTTTAGCGGCGTCTCGATGATTCTTCTCTACACAATTGAACGGCTGCAGCACGCGCTACCCTGGAATCCCCAGGCTCTCGCCAACGTCGGCACCGATCTCGCCTTCAACACCGCCGCATCCTTTACTACCAACACGAACTGGCAGGCCTACGTTCCCGAAGTCACGATGAGCTACGCGACGCAGATGGCCGGCCTCGCGTATCACAACTTTGCCTCCGCCGCCGTTGGCATTGCGCTCGCCGTCGCCGTAATTCGCGGCATCACGCGCCGCGAGACCAACTCCATCGGAAATTTCTGGGTCGATCTCACGCGCTCGTTTCTCTGGGTCCTTCTCCCCGCGTGCCTCGTCATCGCGCTCTTCTTTGTTTCACAAGGTGTCGTCCAGAACCTGAATCCGTACACCACCGCGCAAGTCGTCGATCCTCAAACCGTTCAAACCACCGGCACGGACGGCAAAACCACGACGCAAGTGGTTGACCAGCAAGTGATCCCACAGGGTCCCATCGCGTCGCAGGAAGCCATCAAGATTTTCGGCACCAATGGCGGCGGCTTCCTCAACGCCAACAGCGCGCATCCCTACGAAAATCCCACGCCGCTCACAAATTTCATCCAGCTCGTGCTGATCTTCGCGATTCCCAGCGCTCTCACCTACACGCTCGGCCGCATGACCGGTTCGCAACGCCACGGCTGGGCCGTCTGGGGCGCGATGGCGGTTCTCTTCATCGTCGCCGTCACCGCAGCCTACGCCGCCGAAGCCAAAGGCAATCCGCTGCTTCACGGCGTCGATCAAACTGTCTCCGCCACGCAACCCGGCGGCAACATGGAGGGCAAAGAGGTCCGCTTCGGCATCACGAACTCCGCGCTGTACGCCGTCGTGACCACCGACGCAAGCTGCGGCGCCGTCAACGCGATGCACGATTCCTTCACGCCCCTCGGCGGCATGATTCCGCTGATCAACATCATGCTCGGCGAAGTCGTCTTCGGCGGCGTCGGCTCAGGCCTCTACGGCATGATCGTCTTCGTCATCCTCTCCGTCTTCATCGCGGGCCTGATGGTCGGCCGCACTCCGGAATACCTCGGCAAGAAAATCGAAGCTTACGACGTGAAGATGGCCATGCTCTCCGTGCTCATTTTCCCGCTCGTGATTCTCGTCTTCACCGCGATTTCCGTCGTCGCGAAATTCGGCATCAGCTCCCTTTCAAATCCCGGCCCGCACGGACTCTCGCAAATTCTCTATGCCTACACATCCGGAACCGGCAACAACGGCTCGGCTTTCGCCGGCCTGAACGCCAACACACTCTGGTACAACTCTACGATCGGCTTCGCCACGCTCTTTGGCCGCTTCTTCGCCGTGATTCCGATCCTTGCGATCGCAGGAAGCCTCGCGAAAAAGAAATTTGTTCCCGAATCCGCGGGCACGTTCCCAGTCACCACGCCGCTCTTCAGCTCGCTTCTCGTTTTCGTAATCCTGATCGTGAGCGCACTCACGTTTTTCCCCGCGCTCAGCCTCGGCGCGATTCTCGAGCACTTGATGATGCACGCAGGGAAGGCTTTCTAAACGTCCATGACCACCACTTCGAATCCCAAAGAGAAATCCCGCTGGGGCAAGCAGATCGTCGTTCAGGCGATCTGGGAATCCTTCGTCAAATTGAATCCTAAGACACTCGCGAAAAATCCCGTGATGTTCGTCGTCGAAGTCGGCGCCGTTCTCACCAGCGTCGATCTCGTTCGCGGCATCGCGCACGGCGCGGGCGGCTTCGGCTTCTCGCTCCAGATCACGCTATGGCTCTGGTTCACCGTGCTCTTCGCTAATTTCGCCGAAGCCATGGCCGAAGGCCGCGGCAAAGCTCAAGCCGAAACGCTGCGCAAAGCGCGTTCCGAAACCATCGCCCGACGCCTCAAAGCTGACGGCACCACCACAGAATCCGTTCCCGGCTCCGCGCTACGCTCCGGCGATTTCGTGATGATCGCCGCAGGCGAATTTATTCCCGGCGACGGTGAAGTCGTCGAAGGCGTCGCCTCCGTGGACGAATCCGCCATCACCGGCGAGTCCGCTCCCGTCATACGCGAATCCGGCGGCGATCGCTCTGCCGTCACGGGCGGCACGCGCGTCCTCTCCGACGAGATCAAAGTGAAAATCACTTCGAACCCGGGCGAAACTTTCCTCGATCGCATGATCAAACTAGTCGAAGGCGCTGCACGCCAAAAAACGCCCAACGAAATTGCGCTCAATATTCTTCTCGCAGGGCTCACGATCATCTTCTTGCTCGCGGTCGTTTCGCTTCAGCCCATGGCGATTTATTCCGGCGCGCCCCAATCCGTCTTCGTCCTCGTCGCGCTTCTCGTCTGCCTCATCCCCACCACGATCGGCGGCCTTCTCTCCGCCATCGGCATTGCCGGCATGGATCGCGTGCTGCAGAAAAACGTGCTCGCAATGTCCGGCCGCGCCGTCGAAGCCGCCGGTGACGTCGATACACTTCTCCTCGACAAAACCGGCACCATCACCCTCGGCAATCGCCACGCCACGGAATTCGTCGCCGCGCCCGGCGTGCGCGAACAGGAAATCGCAGACGCTGCGCAACTCGCTTCGCTCGCCGACGAAACTCCCGAAGGCCGCTCCATCGTCGTCCTCGCGAAAGATAAATACGGCCTCCGCGGCCGTGAACTCGCTTCCGCAGCCGCCACCTTCATTCCGTTCTCAGCGGTCACGCGCATGTCCGGCGTGGATCTCGACGGCCACAAAATCCGCAAAGGCGCCGTGGACGCCATCACGCGCTATGTAAAAGACCAGAACGGCGTATTCCCACCCGAAGTAAAGGACGCCGTCGAACGCATCGCCAATGCCGGCGGCACTCCGCTCGTGGTCGCCGAAGACGATCGAGTGCTCGGCGTAATTCACCTGAAGGACATCGTGAAAGGCGGCATGCGCGAGCGCTTCGATCACCTGCGCATGATGGGCATCCGCACCGTGATGATCACCGGCGACAATCCGCTCACCGCTGCGGCCATCGCGCGCGAAGCAGGCGTAGATGATTTTCTTGCGCAAGCCACTCCTGAAGACAAACTCGCGCTCATCCGCCGCGAACAGGCCAAAGGCAAGCTTGTCGCGATGACGGGCGATGGCACGAACGACGCGCCCGCCCTGGCTCAGGCCGACGTCGGCGTCGCCATGAACGCCGGCACGCAAGCCGCGAAAGAAGCCGGCAATATGGTCGATCTCGATTCGAATCCGACCAAGCTCATCGAAGTCGTCGAGATCGGCAAACAGCTGCTCATCACGCGCGGCGCGCTCACCACGTTCTCTGTCGCCAACGACGTCGCAAAATATTTCGCCATCATTCCCGCGATGTTCGCCGCTGCGTTGCCGCAACTTGGCGTGCTCAACGTGATGGCACTCAAGACGCCGCAGTCCGCGATTCTCTCGGCCGTCATTTTCAACGCCGTGATCATCATCGCGCTCGTGCCTCTCGCGCTTCGCGGCGTGAAATATCGCCCCGTCGGCGCGGAAGCGCTGCTGCGCCGCAACCTGCTCGTTTACGGCCTCGGCGGCATCGTCGCGCCCTTCATTGGAATCAAGCTCATCGACCTGCTCATCACCCACGTGGGATTGGCCTAAGGCGACTAAAGGAACACGCTCATGAAAAAAAATCTGCTCACTGCAATCTGGATGACCGTCGCAACCACCGTAATCTTCGGCTTGCTCTACCCGCTGGCCGTCACGGGCCTCGCCCGCGTGATCTTTCCTCGCCAGGCCAATGGCAAACTCATCGTCGTGAATGGCAAGACGCTCGGCTCGAGCCTCATCGGCCAAGCGTTCTCTTCGCCCGGATATTTCCGCTCGCGTCCCTCAGCGGCCGGCGCCGCAGGCTATGACGCAGACGCTTCTGGCGGTGGCGCCTCGAATCTTGCTCCCACAAACAGCGCTCTGATCACGCGCGTGGCCGCTGACGTTGAAAAAGCTCAGAAAGAAAATCCGTCCGCCAAAATTCCTGTCGATCTCGTCACCACGTCCGCGTCAGGACTCGATCCCCACATTTCTCCCGCCGCCGCTGAATTTCAGATTCCGCGCGTCGCTCGCGAACGCAGCATGAGCGAAGCCGACGTGCGCACGCTCGTCGCCAAGCACACCGAAGCCCGACAGCTCGGCTTTCTCGGCGAGCCGCGCGTCAACGTACTCGAGCTCAACCTCGATCTCGACGCAGTTCACCCGATGCACCACTAAACGGACGTTAATTTTTATTTGGAAGACTTCGAAGATGCTTTGTCGCCGCCACCGTTTGGCGTGGGCGGCTCAAAACGATACCCCACCCAGGGCTCGGTGTGGATGTAGCGCGGGTTTCGTGGATCGGGCTCGATCTTTTTCCGTAGTTGGTTGATGAAGACGCGCAGATATTCCGTCTCGTCGCCGTAGTCCGGGCCCCACACCGCCTGCAGCAATCGCCGGTGCCCCTGCGCTTTGCCCTGGTTCGCAACGAGCTGCCGCAGCAGCTCGAATTCCTTCGGCGTCAGCCGCACGGGATTCCCGGCGAGCGTCACATGCCGCTTCTCGAAATCGATCGAAAGCTCGTCGGACAAAAATGGCGCCGTCGTCTCTTCCGTTGCCGTCCGCCGCAGCGCCGCGCGAATCCGCGCCATCAATTCTTCCACGCCAAACGGCTTCACAACGTAATCATCCGCGCCCGCATCGAGCGCCATTACTTTGTCGTGTTCGCTGTTTCGCACCGTCAGCATGATGATCGGCACATCACCGGTGCGCCGCAGCTCGCGCGCCGTCTCCACTCCGCTCATTCCCGGCAAATTCACGTCCAGCAGCACCAGGTCCACTTGTTCTGTCCGGATTTTCTCCAGCGCTTCTTCTCCGCTCAGCGCCTCGATCACCGTGTAGCCATGCGTCGCAAGAGTCGTCCGCATCGTCCGCCGGATCTGCGGCTCGTCATCGACTACCAGCACCGTCGCCCCGCTCATGCCCCCGCCTTTCCGCGCTCGACCGGCAGCGTGAACGAGAACACCGACCCGTGCCCGCGCTGGCTCGTCAGCGAAATCGTTCCTCGATGCGCCTCGATAATCGCTTTCGCGATCGGCAATCCCATTCCCGTCCCCTGCACCTGAAATCGCTGATCTTTCCCGCGATAGAATTTCTCAAAAATCAGCGCCTGCTCCTGCTCGTCGATTCCCGCGCCACGATCCGCCACGCTGGTCACCACAAAATCTCCCGCCGCTTCTGCCGTGATAGTAATCGGCTGGTCCGCCGGTGAATAGCGGTGCGCATTGTCGATCAGCTGCACCAGAGCATCGGTGATTCTTTTCAAATCGACGGACACGTTCGGCAAATTCGCCGCGACGTTCATGCGAACCTCGCGCCCGCAAAGCGACTTGACCGTCTGCTCCAGCGCCGCGTGGATCATATCGCCAATCGCATGCGGCGCGAGATTTAGCTCCACTTCACCCGCATCCAGCTGCGCCATCTCGCCCGCCTCGCCCACCAGGCGATTCAGCCGGTCCGTCTCTTCGTTCACGATCGTCAGCAGCTCCGCTCGCTGCGCCGTCGATACGTTTGGATTCGAAAGTAGATTCGTCACCGATGCTTTGATCGAAGTCAGCGGAGTCCGCAGCGCATGCGTCACTGAATCCAGTAGCGCCGTCCTCAGCCGTTCGCCTTCGCGCGCCGCCTCGGTTTGTCCCAGCTGTTCCACCGCGCGCGCCCGCTCGATCGCCACCGCCGTCAACGTCCCGATCGATTCCAGCGTCTGCCGCGTCAGCACCGTCCCAGTAATCCCGATGCTTCCGAACGACCGCATTCCCATTCGCACCGGCATAAAGCTCAAGCTCGCCGCCGCATCGATCAAAGGCTCTTCGCGCAGCACGTTTGCTTTCAAGCTCTCCACATCCAACTGCGGCACGACCGGCCCCGAGCGATACACTTTCTGCTTGTCCGCCAGCAGCAGCGCAGCCGCACCTACTTCAAAAACTTCCACAATCTGCGAAGGTATCCGATTCTGCAGCTGAATTACGTTTCCAAATTCCAGCAGCCCCTGGCTGAAAAGATATAGCTTCTCGATCTCCCGCCGGCGCGCCGAAGCATCCTCCGCCTTCTGCTTCGCTCGGTTCGAGAGCTGGCTCACCAGCACCGCTACCGCCAAAAACGCGAACAGCGCCACCCAGTTCTGCGGGTCCGCCACCGTCAGCTTCCCGATCGGCGGCAGAAAGTTATAATTGAAGCTGAGCATCGCCGCGATTGACATCACCACCGCCACGGTCAGCCCCCAAGCCGTGGACACCGCGACGATCGCTAACAAATACGTAAGCGCAATCGTGGTAGCGTTGACGGGCAGGACGCGGTAGAACACCGAAATGCCCGCCACGATCGCAAGCGCGATCACGATGCGCACCAATTTTTCGGTCAGCGACGGACGCACGCTCGAATTCTAACGTAGCCCGCTCCGCAAGTCGCAGAAGAGATATCCGGCATGCCCAAGACGCCTGAAGAGTGGCTGAAACAGTCCGCGCCCGAGGAAAAAACCAAAGGCGCGCTAAAGCTTTTTCTCGGCTACGCGCCCGGCGTCGGCAAAACCTTCAGCATGCTCAGCGAAGCCATTCGCCGCGCCAGCCGAGGTGAAGAAGTCGTGATCGGCATCGTCGAGACGCACGGCCGCCGCGGCATCGCCGAACTTTCCTCGCAACTCGAGACCATTCCGCGCCGCATGATCGATTACAAAGGCACGCTTTTCGCCGAGATGGATCTCGACGCGATCGTCCGCCGCCGCCCCGCTGTGGTGCTGGTGGACGAACTCGCGCACACCAACATCCCCGGCAGCAAAAATCGAAAGCGCTACGAAGACGTTCTCGAAATTCTCGACGCCAATATAGACGTCATCTCCACCGTCAACATCCAGCACATCGAAAGCATCGCGCCCACGGTCCGCGCCATCACCGGCGTCGCTGTCCGCGAAACGGTTCCAGACTGGGTGCTTCAAGTCTCGAGCGAAACCGTGATGGTGGACCTCACTCCCGAGGCCCTGCAAAACCGCATGAAGCGCGGCGACGTGTACGGCAAAGAAAAAGTCGAGCAGGCTCTCGGCAATTTTTTCCGCCGCGGCAACCTGATCGCTCTCCGCGAACTTGCGCTTCGCCAGGTAGCCGAGCAAGTGGACCGCAATCTGGAATCGTACATGGAGGAGAAAGACATTCAGGAAAGCTGGGCCGTTCGTGAGCGCATCGCCGTCTGCATCAGCTCCAACGCCAAGGCTCAGTACTTGCTGGCGCGCGCGGCGCGTATGGCCCGGCGCATGGATGCGGAATTGTTCGCGGTTCACGTCGATTTCGAGAGCGACATTACCGCGCAGGAAGAAAAATCGCTCGCAGCAAATCTGGCCTTCGCCGAAAGTCTTGGCGCCAAGCCCGTCCGCCTGAAAGGCGACAGCGTTGCCGGCGCCACCGCGCAATTCGTGCGCGAAAAACACGTCACACAAGTGATCTTCGGCCGCAGCGCCACAGAGGGTTGGCGCAAGCTTCGCTACATGAACGCCATCAACAAATTTTTGAGCGAAGCGCCTGCCGTGGACGTGCACATCGTCACGCAGGAAGCCGACTAGCCCTCAAGCTCCGCGCATGCCACGCCGCGCTGCGAAAATTTAAGCGGCAGCCGCCGACGCGCGCTCTTTCTCCCGTTCTTCCTTCACGAACGCGCGGCTCGCCAGCTCGATCACCTGCTTCAAGTGCCACCATTCGCGCTCGTTCATTAGCCGCCCTTCCGAACTCGAAAAGTGAATCGACACAAATCCGTCGCTCGAAAG
>JABDGF010000073.1 GCA_013286165.1 Acidobacteriota bacterium
CTCACCACCGGCCAGACGCTCACGCTCAGCATCGGAGTCGCGCCGCAGTCTGGCAGCGGCACGCCGACCGGCAGTGTCACAATCCTCGACGGCCAAACGCAACTCATCACCATGGCCCTCAAAGCTTCGTCCGCCTCTTTCACGACGAGCACGCTGGCGCTTGGCTCGCACGCGCTCAGCGTCGCTTACGCGGGTGACGCCACGTATGCCGCGTCCACATCGAACTCCGTCACGGTCACCGTCGCCACGCCTTCCAAAGTCGGCACCAGCACAATGCTGAACGCGTCAGCCACGCAAGTTTCCTCGGGCGCAAGCGTCAGCTTCACCGCGAACATAGCGCCTGCTTCAGGCTCCGCCTCGCCCACTGGCACCGTCACGTTCCTCGACGGGCAAACGCAGATCGGAACCGCCGGCGTCGCGAGCAAAGCCGCGCAATTCAGCACGTCGAGCCTCGCCGCGGGCACGCACAGCATCACCGCCTCGTACGGTGGCGACGGGAACTTCACCGGCTCCACATCTTCCGCCGTCTCAGTCACCGTATCCACCACGCCGCAAGCTGACTACACGCTCACGTCCGCCACGTCGCTCACAGTTGCCGCGGGCAAGCTCGGCACCCTCGCGCTGACCGTCACGCCGCAGAACGGGTTCAAGTCCACGTTGACGTTCGCGTGTACGAATCTTCCGGCGGGCGCAGCGTGCGCTTTCAATCCGCAGACCGTCACGCCGTCTGGCGCGGCCGTCTCCACCACTCTCAGCGTCAGCGTTCCAAAGAGCGCAGCAGCGCTCGCGCCGTCGTCCGACAGCCTACCAAGCGGTCGGATCCCGTCCCCATCGCCGCGCTCACTTTTCGCATTCGCGCTCATCGCATCGCTTGGAATTTTCGGGTTTGCATCAACGAGGAAGGGAAACAGGGGACAGCAACGTCGTTTCGCACCGATTCTAGCAGGCGCATTCGCGCTTGCCGCGCTCGTCGTAGGCGTCAGCTGCGCAGGCTACACCGGCAGCGGCTCGCAGCCGCCGCCGTCGCAGACTTACACAATCACGGTCACCGCATCCGGCGCGAGCGCGCCGTCGCACTCGGAGAACATCACGCTCACCGTGCCGTAAAAATCAGGCGCCGCGGTCAAATAGCACCCAAACGATCAGAATCACGAGGATCAGTCCGAGTCCGCCCGACGGGTAGTAGCCCCAGCCCGTGCTGTAAGGAAATACCGGCAACGCGCCAATAATCAGCAGAACGACCAGAATCAACAAAATGGTTCGCAGCATTCAGGTAACCTCGCGCGCACAAACTACGCGAGCCGCCGTTCCCACACCATCAGGCCTTCTACTCAATCCCGCCGCGCCGAAACCCTACGGCGTCACTTTCACCATTACTACGCCATGCGAATCGACTTTCGCCGTGTAATTCCCGCTGAATTTGCCAACGTCCTTCTTCGCCCACAAATCGCGCACGTTCGCCGAGAGGTGCGCCGGGTATCCGATGTCCACCCAATTCACCGTCACATCCGCCGCCGCGCCGCCGCGATTGAAAAGCACCACCGCGCGCGAGCCGTCCGCCTGCTGCTTGGACCAAACTTCCAGATCGCCCTGCTTCCACACACGCGCGCCCTCCTTTCCGAGCGCGTCCTGATTTACCGCGATCACTTCCGGCGCTGTAAGAATGTCGCGAATCTCCGGCGTCATCGTGCGCAGATCGTTTCCCGCGATCAGCGGCGCGGCGAGCAACGCCCACAAGCTGAAGTGCGAGCGATACTCGGTCGTCGTCATCCCGCCGTTGCCCACTTCGAGCATGTCCGGATCGTTCCAGTGCCCCGGCCCCGCGAACGATTCAAGTCCCACCTGCAAATCGAGATTCGTCAGAAATCCGTGCTCGTACTGGGCTTTGCAATCCCAGCAGTCTTTGATGTCGCCGGTCGTGCGCCACAAATTTCCAGTGTCCTTCGCCCAGAGCCACGGCTTCGCCGTTCCCCATTCGCACATGCTGAATACAATTGGACGACCTGTCGCCTTGAGCGCCGCGCTCATCAGTCCATACGCCGCCTGCGCGTTCGTCGTGTCCGTGTTGCACCAGTCGTACTTCAAATAATCCACGCCCCACGTCGCATACTGCGCCGCATCCTGAAATTCGTGCCCCATGCTGCCCGGCCGTTCGGCGCAAGTCTTCCAGCCCACATCCGAATACAATCCAAATTTCAATCCCTTCGAGTGAACGTAATCCGCGAGTGCCTTGATGCCGGAAGGGAAGCGCTGCGGGTCGGCAACGATATTTCCCTGCGCGTCACGGCTCACTTGCCAGCAATCGTCGATCACCACGTATTGATAGCCCGCGTCTTTCATTCCGCTCGTCAGCATCGCGTCGGCCATGGACTTGATCAGATCTTCGCTGACGTTACAGCCGAACTTGTTCCAGCTGTTCCACCCCATGGGCGGCGTCCGCGCCACGCCATTGTCGAGCGCGCTAACTCGCGCTGGCTCGACAGCCATCCACCCGCCCGCAAGCGCCGCGCAACACAACGCCACCACAAGAATTCTCTTCAACATTCGGCCCCCCCTCGTCAACGCGCGCCATTCTAGTGATGCTGGCTCCCGGACGCCACGCAAAAAAAAACGGCGGCCAGCGCTCTCGCGCGATCCGCCGTTTCAATTCCTCAGTTTTCGAATCCGCCCGTTACTTGTGCGCCGCCTGATGCTCCATCAATTCCGCATTCAAGATCGCCGCACCAGCCGCCCCGCGAATCGTGTTGTGACCCAGTAGCACATACTTATGCCCCAGAATCGCGCACGTCCGCAGCCGACCAACATGCACAGACATCCCGCCGTCCTTCTCCACATCCAACCTCGGCTGCGGCCGATTTTGCTGCGTCATATAAACGATCGGCCTCGGCGGCGCACTCGGCAACCCAAGCTTCTGCGGCTCGCCGCAGAATTTCTCAAACGCCGCCAGAATTTCCTCGTGCGACACCGGCTTCTCGAATCCCACAGACACAGATTCCGTGTGCCCGTTGATCACCGGCACACGCGTTGCCGTTGCGCTCACCGTCATCGGATGAAACTCCACGCCGCCATTCGCATACATACCGAGCAGTTTCTTGGTCTCCTTCTCGATTTTTTCTTCTTCGCCATCGATGAAGGGAATCACATTCGCCGTCGCGTCCAGCGAAGGCACGCCCGGATAGCCCGCGCCGGAAAGCGCCTGCAGCGTGGTGACCATCACGCGTGTGGGATGAAATTTCTTCAGCGCCGCGAGCGTCATCGCCAGCGGAATCGCGCAGCAATTCGGATTCGTGACGATCGCGCCTTTCCAGCCTTTCTTTTCGCGTTGCAAGGGAAGCAGCGCCAGGTGATCGGAGTTCACTTCAGGAATCAGCAGCGGCACCAGCGGATCCATGCGGTGATTCTTCGAATTGCTCACCACCGTGTGCCCGGCTTGCGCGAATTCAATCTCCGCCTCGCCAGCCACCGACGAATCGAGCGCCGAGAAAACCAGCTCCGGCCCCACGCCCGCCTTCAGCGTATCGACGGTCATCGACGCGACGTCTTCATCCAGCGGTGCAGACAGCCGCCACGGCAAATCGCCATAGCGCTTGCCCGACGAGCGCTCGCTCGCCGCCAGCCACGACACCCGAAACCACGGATGCCCGGAGAGCAGCGCAATAAACTGCTGCCCCACGGCACCCGTCGCACCAAGGATGCCGACTTCGATTTTCTGCCCGCCTCGCGCGGGCGACGATTCTCCCTTTTTACCGGACACCGACGGCTACCACCTTTTTCCCGGACCGCGATTTCGCCCGGCTCTCGGCCACTTCTTCCAGGCCTTCGAGCAGATCGTTCACAAGGTCCTTCGGATTTTCACATCCCGGCGACAAACGGATCAGCGTATCACTCAGGCCCACATCCGCTCGCGCATCCGCCGGAATTGACGCGTGCGTCATCGTTGCGGGATGACACAACAGCGCCTTCACTCCACCTAAACTTTCCGCCAGCGTGAAGTACGTCCGCGACGAAACAAACTCCACAACTTCTTCGATCGTGCCATCGAGTTCGAACGAAACCATTCCACCGAAACCGGTCATCTGCTTCTTCGCGATTTCGTGGCCCGGGTGATCGACGAGCCCGGGGAAGTAAACCGTCTTCACCAGCGGGTGGCCTTTCAGCGCATTCGCCACCGCAATCGCGTTCTTCTCGTGCCGCTCCATCCGCAGCTCAAGCGTTTTCAATCCACGCAGTGTGAGCCAACAGTCCATCGGCGAGGGAACTGCCCCCGTCGCGTTCTGCAGGAACTTGATCGGCTCGAACACCGACGCTTCTTTGCACAGAACCGCGCCCTGAATCGTGTCCGAGTGGCCGCCCAGATACTTCGTCACGCTGTGAACCACGATGTCCGCACCCAGCTGGAACGGCTGCTGGAAATAGGGAGTCGCAAAGGTATTATCCACCACAAGCAGCGCGCCCTTGGCGTGTGCCGCGTCGGCGATTTCCAAAATGTCATGTACGATCAGGCGCGGGTTGGTGGGCGATTCCACCCACACCAGGCGCGTCTTCGTCGTCACGGCTTTCTTGGTCGCCGCAGCGTCGGCAAAATCGACCTGCTTGATCGTCACGCCGATCGGCCCGAACACCTTATTTAGAATCCGGTAGGTTCCGCCGTACACGTCCGTGCCGATCACCACTTCGTCGCCCGGCCGCAGATACGCCTGCAGGATCGCGTTTTCCGCCGCAAGGCCTGACGCAAATGCCGCGCCGAATTTCACGCCTTCCAGTTCCGCGAGAACCGTTTCGAGGCGCTGGCGCGTGGGATTATTCGTCCGCGAATAGTTAAAGCCCTTGTCCTGCCCCGGACCGTCCTGCTCGTACGTGGACGTCTGAAAAATAGGCGGCATCAGTGAACCGGTGGTGCCTTCCGACGGCTGCCCGGCATGAATCGCCTTGGTGCCAAATTCAATTTTGCCTTTGTGCTTCGACGCTCGGTCCCTCTTCGACATACACTTTCTCCCTGTGGCGGAATGGGCTCCGCCTGTGCGCCATCATCGCCAGCACGGCCCCAAATAGATGGAGACCCACGCTGGCGCGCTGTGCGCCGCTATGGACAAGTCCGCCGCCGCAATTACAAATGCAGCTGCCGCACTCGCCTGGACTTCAGTTTGGGAGTTGAATCTTCAACGACCGTTGGAGCGGTCTATCGAGGATCTTATCTCTCCCCACTGGGCAGGAATTAGCACCTTGGCGATTGCACCAGGTTGCTGTGGCTTCATAGGGCCTGTCCCCTCTGCCACTCTGGATAAGCGCTGGTGGTTAGCCAGCAGGGAAATACTACCAGACGTTAAACCCGAGTCAAAGCCCTCATTCGCCTTTCCACCACGTGAAATCCATAAACGCAATTTACGCCCCGCATTAATTGAATGTAGCGCCGCGGCACTTCAGCGCGGCGGGGTGAGGTAGTCCCGCTTTGCGGAACTGCGCAACGTTGAACACTCCACCACGCGTACTATTGCCCCGCCCAAACCTTCGTTCGAATGTCGTAGCCAAGATGAACGAGGCACAGACCACGCAGCCCAGAAAGCTCAACGCCGCCTTCGCGCTGATCGCCGCGTATCCGTGGATCTTCATGGCCGCGGTCTATCTCGAGGCCTGCTTCGTACGAGTGTCCCTCGGCCGATGGCCCGTCCCGATGACGGACAGCCCGAGCAGCTTGTTCACCCAAATTGTCGGCTGTGTCGCCAGCCTGCTTGCGATCGGGCTTGTCATCGCCGTTCCGGTAGCAATTGCCCTTACGGTCGCAAGCTGGAAGGACTTCCGGCGAGATTGGCGTTACCTGGTTCGGCCGGCCATTTTTGCGTTCGGAGTGTTCGGTCTCGTCCAACTTGTCCGCTATGATCCCGGTCGAATTTGGACTTGGTTTATGGACTAGCCCTCTGGCGGCAGCCAGCCCGCCGGCGACGGGCTAAAGCCCGCGGCACTACATTCAGATCCTAACCATCTCTCCGCCAAACTCCCGTCCATCTCCCCAAAACTGTCCTATCGAACAGGGTGTTTTCCTCGCACCATCCCGCATAGTAGGCCATAGACACTTCGCCGCCCCTTCGTTCAAAGTGGGGTAGTACCCATAGTACTTGCTTCGTATTCCGCTCATCTCGGGGGAGATAGTCCGATGAAATTCATTCCCGCGCTGTTTCTTGGTTTCCTAGTCGCGGCTTCCGGCGCCGGCGCCCAGTCCAATTTTGGGAACTCGGTTTCGCTGGTCCCTTCGCCCTTCGTGGCCGCCGCCTCGGCGCCCAATGTGACCTTCGCTCCCGCTGCCAGTTCGTCGATCTCAGCTGACCTTGCCGCTCCCATCGCTTCGCCTGAACCTGCCCCGTCGCCCGCTCCCATGCCGCAATCCGTCCAAGGCGTTTTCGAGCGATACCAGTCCGACATCGCCGTCGGCTACACCTTCTTCCGTTTTTACGAAACTCCCAGCGACCAGCTCAACGGCAATGGCTTCAACATCAGCGGCACCTACTGGTATCACGACTGGTGGGGACCGGACGCTGAGTTCTTCGCCACGTATTCGACGCAGCCCGGCGTGAATTCCTGGGTCGGCCTCGGCGCAGGCGGCCTTCGCGTTCGGAAAGTGATGGAGCGCGGTCTTGACGTTTGGGCGCACGGCCTAATCGGCGTTGCGTATCTCGCTCCGAAAGCTCCGTACGGAGACGAATGGGGCGGCGCAGCGGTCCTTGGCGTCGGCGCCGATCTCAATGCGCACCACCGCCACGTAGCCTACCGCCTCGCTGTTGATGCCGTCGGCACACACTTCTTCGGCGTGTATCAGCTCAGCCCGAAAGTCTCGGTCGGCGTCGTCTTCAAGTTTTAATTTTCGGCGAGCGAACCGAGCCGGAACAAATCCAGCAGTGGGACAGGCTCTCAGCCTGTCTGCACCGCGCTCTCAGCGGGGTGTGCTTTAGGCTAGCGCAGCGAGATGTAGTTAGACTTTCGATTCTGAGCGCCACCAACTCTGAGTTGGTCGCGGGTTGAGCCATCACAAAAAATCCTCGCAACTCCTGCCGGCATTTCGCCGCTCGTTTCGCCTGTGTCGTATTTCGTACTCCCGCGTCTAAACAACTAGAAACCCGCACGCCTGGAAAGTGTTCTGTGGAGATCGGCGTGCTTCATGACTCGAATCGCAGCCGCGCCGCATCTGAGTAAACAAGTGCCTCGCGGCGCGTATTAGAAGTAAGCAGGGACGATCGGAATTCATGCAATTGAAATAGCAGCCGAACGGCATTACGGCACACGGAGTGCAGGGCGAATATCCGAGATGATTAAGTCGCTCCAACAAGCCAAGCGTTTCCTCACGATTCTGTTTGGCTTTACGCTGCTCATTCTCGGCGTCGCGATGCTGGTGCTGCCAGGTCCCGGCATCCTCACGATCCTCGGCGGCCTCGGCATTCTCGCCGCGGAATACGTCTGGGCCCGCCGCCTGCTCGACCGC
>JABDGF010000074.1 GCA_013286165.1 Acidobacteriota bacterium
CGAAAAGCAGATCGCCGTGGAAGCCAGCGGCGGCGGCGATCCGATCGATACGAATGGGCCGACGCAGATGGTCACGCGCATTTTTCATCGTCTCGACGTCAAGTCCGGCGACGTGATTGCCGCGTTCGATTCGATCATTCGCGATCTGCAGGAAAAGGGAATCGACGACGAAGAACTCGCGCCAGTGAAAGTGAAGCTACGCTCCGATTTCTACTCGATGCTCGAAGGCGGAATGGGCTCGCACATGCCGCGCTTCGGCCTGATGCACTACCTGGCGTGCTTCACGCTTTTTGACGGCGACCCGAATCGCATCAACACGATTCTCGACGGCTTCGAAGCCGTCACACCGGCGCAAATCCAAGCCGCCGCCAAAAAATATCTCGTACCGAAAAATCGCGCGATCGTCTTGCGCGTGCCCGTCGCAAAAGACGCGGCTTCTCAAGCTACCGAAAAGGAAGTGGTCCAGTGAGCCAGCCCGTGAAGAATTCCGCCGCCACCATCGACGCGCCGAAGCCGCACAAATCCGCCGTGCCCGCGCTGCGCGAAGAGCGCCCGGTCGCATGGCCGAAGCGCACCGTGCGAACGCTCGCGAACGGCCTGCAGGTCGTGCTCGCCGAATCGCGCACGTTTCCGAAAATTAACGCGCAGCTTTTCTTCCGTTCTGGCAACGCGTCCGTGGCGCTTACGAATCCCGGCCTCGGCGACATGACCGCGAAAGTAGTGCGCACCGGCACCGCGTCGCGCCCGAGCCGACGCATCGAAGAAGATTTGCGCCGCATGGGCGGCGACCTGGGCACCAGCGCCGGTGCGGACAACACGGCGATCTCGATTTCTGGCCTCGCGGAATTTTCAGACGGCCTGCTCGAGCTGATGGCCGACCTCGCGCGCAACGCGTCGTTTCCCGTGGAGGAATTCGAGCGCGAACGCCGCCAGAAAATCGAAGGCCTGCGCGTCGAACGCACCACGCCCGGCTTCCTCGCCGGTGAACGCCTCCGCCGCGTGCTCTTCGGCAAGCACCCTTACGCGATCATTTCGCCCACGGAAAAGCAGCTCGCCGCTTACACGCCTGCGCTTCTCAAAGACTTCTACACGAAAACTTTCTCGCCTTCGAACGCGCTGCTCCTCGTAGTCGGCGATTTCGCGGGCGACGACATGCTCAAGCTCGTCGAAAAACATTTTGGAAATTGGAACGCGCCGGCTCCTGCGCCGCTCACCGGTGAGGCGCCGCCGAAATATGTTGGACGTCACGTCCATTTGGTGCATTTGCCCGGCACGGTGCAGACGCAAATCATCGCCGGCAACATGGCGATCACGCGGCGCGATCCGGATTGGTTCCGCGTGCTGCTCGCCAATGCGATTTACGGCGGTGCGTTCCACTCGCGTCTCGTCATTAATATCCGCGAGCAGAAGGGCTACACGTACAGCCCACGCAGCGGCGTGAACTCGCTGCGCGAGGCAGGCTACTTCACGGTAAGCGCGGCCGTGCGCAATGAAGTCGTCGGCGCGTCGCTCACTGAAATTTTCTACGAGCTCGACAAGATGCGCTCGCTGCCGGTAACGAACGAAGAACTCGAATCGGCGCGCTCGTATTTGTCGGGTGTGTTTTCGCTCGGCGTTGCGACGCAAGACGGCGTGCTCGGACAGCTTTCGAGCGTGTATCTCGATCGCATGCCGGACGATTACCTTGAAACGTATCGCGAGCGCATTCAGCTGCTCACGGCAGACGATGTGCTTACAGCCGCGCGCCGCCACTTTGACGCGGCGAATTCGCAAATCATCCTCGTTGGCGACCGCGATCAGATCGCCGAGCAAGCTGCGCTCTTCGGCCCGGTTACGAACTACGACGCGGACGGCGCGAAACAAACGTAGGCGTGTGAAGCTGGCGTCGGCTGGGCCCTTTACCTCTGAGGGATTGCGCTGATACATCGACTACAGCGTCGCCGACTATTAGTGTTGCTCGCCGTAGTGCTCCTAACGGCGATTGCGGCGCACGCGCAGAAAAAATTGCCACCTGCGTCGCCCATCGATCTGAACACAGCGACGGCCGCGCAGCTCCAACAAGTCCCCGGCATCGGGCGTTCGACCGCCGCATCCATCGTAAAAATGCGCGAAAAAAGCGGCCGCTTCCACCGCGTGGAGGATTTGCTCGCGATTCACGGCATTTCGCCCGCGCGCCTCGACAAAATTCGCCCCTACGTTTACGTCGCATCTTCGCCCCCGCCGAAATAACGATGAATCCCGGGCGATGATAAACTTATCCAATAGTCGCAGTAGAGGTATGTCAGCTATGACCAAACGAGAAGCTCCATTCGTCACCGTCGAGGAAGCGCTCGACGAAATCCGCGCCGGGCGGATGATCGTCCTGGTGGACGATGAAGACCGCGAAAACGAAGGCGACCTGACCATCGCCGCCGAAAAAGTGACGCCCGAAGTGATCAACTTTATGGCGAAGTTCGGCCGCGGGCTGATCTGCCTCGCCATGACCGAAGCTCGTTGCGATGCTCTCGCGCTCGCGCCGATCACGCCGCGCAATACGTCGATGTTCGGAACGCCGTTCTGCGAGCCGATCGACGCGCGCATCGGCACCACTACGGGAACGAGCGCGTCCGATCGCGCGATCACGATTGTGAAAGCCACCAGTCCCGATACGCGCCCCGAAGATCTCGCGCGTCCCGGCCACGTGTACACCCTGCGCGCGCGCAATGGCGGCGTGCTGGTTCGCGCCGGGCAGACGGAAGCGTCCGTGGATCTCGCGCGTCTCGCGGGGCTCGATCCCTCGGGCGTGATTTGCGAAGTGATGAACGACGACGGCACGATGGCGCGCATCCCGCAGCTCCGAGAATTCTGCACGCTGCACGGCCTCAAGCTGCTCACCGTCGCCGACCTGATTCGCTACCGCATGCAGCACGAGCGCCACATCCGGCGCATTGCGGAATCGACGCTGCCCACGCGCCACGGAAATTTTCAGATGATCGCGTACGCCAGCGAAGCGGATCACGAAATTCACGTCGCGCTCGTGCGCGGCGATGTGTCGCAGGGCGAAGCGGCAAATGATAAGAATGGTCCGCCGCTCGTGCGCGTACACTCGCACTGCCTCACCGGCGATGTGTTTGGGTCAACGGCGTGCGACTGCCACGACATTGTCGAGGCGTCGCTGGCCGCAATCAACGAAGCCAATCGCGGCGTGTTCGTGTACCTGCATCATACGGGCCGCGGATTCCAGATCGACGCGCGCGATCCGGAATCGAGCGAGCTGCCGCGCATTCATTTCCACAATCGCGAGCAGATCGATCGCGACCTCGACCGGCAGCGCCTCGTGCAGCGTGAAAGTGGCATTGGCGCGCAGATTCTGATCGATCTCGGCCTGAAGCGCATTCGCGTGCTCACGAATCATCCGCGCAAGGTCGTCGCGCTCGATGGATTCGGCGTGAAGATCGTCGAGCAGGTCGGTTTGAACATTCGCGACGCGAAAAACACGCACCAGAACCACTAGTCACTATGCCGGTAAAGGCGGGTCGATGCGAGCAGCATCGACCCGGCGGCAGTTGACGTTGCAGTTGTAGTGTTACTGCGCCGCGCGCGCCTAAATTCATGAAACTAGTCTCCGTCAACGTAGGCCTTTCACGCGAAGTCGATTACCACGGCATCCACGTCACTACAGGAATCTTCAAGGAATCGATTGGCGCGCAACGCGTGATGGCGCGCACGCTTGATCTCGACGGAGACCGCCAGGCCGACCTCACCGTTCACGGCGGCGAACTGAAGGCCGTGTACGGCTATCCGCTCGAGCACTACGAATTCTGGAAGCGCCAAGTTCCGCGTGACGATTGGCAGCACGGCATGTTTGGCGAAAATTTCACCACCGAGGGCCTGCTCGAAAAGAACCTTTGCATCGGGGACCACGTCGCGATCGGCTCGGCGATGTTCGTGGCGGCGCAACCGCGGCTGCCTTGCTACAAGCTCAACGTGCGCTTCCACGATCCGATGATGGTGAAGCGGTTCGTTGAAAGCGGGCTGTCTGGATTTTATTTCGCAGTGATCCGCGAAGGGGAAGTGGGCGCGGGCGATGAGATTCGCATCACGCACCGCGATCCGCGCGCCGTTTCAGTGTGGGATGTCGCGCGCCTCTTCGTGGCGAAAGAAAACGACGACCAGGATCGCGACACGATGGAGCGCGCGCTGGAAATTCCGATCCTGCCACACATGTGGCGCGAACACTTCATGGAGCGGCTCTCCGCCATGCAGTGGTAGCGTGGGACACTCCCGCTTCGCGGACTGCGCACGCGAGAAACTAAAAAAGGCGCCCGGATCTTGAAATTCGGGCGCCTTTTGTTTTGCGCGGCGTGCGTGGGGCGCCGCCGCGCGTCTAGCTGTACCGTTTACTTGTGATGGCCTCCGCCGCTGTGGCCGCCACCGCTATGTCCACCGCCACCGCCGTGCGATCCGCCGCCGCTATGCCCGCCGCTCGAATGGCTGCTCTGTTTCGTAGCGGACTGGTGCGAGGACTGATGACTGGACGAGCCGCGACTCGATCCCGTCGAGCTGAACGACCGCGACGTATTCTGCCGCGTCGAACCGGCGTTCCCGCCGCGGTTTTGCGAGCCGAACACGCCGTGCGACATGCTGCTTTCGTTGCGCGCCGTGTTGCCACGGTTGAAGTCGCTGGAGCGGTTCGCGGCCGAGTGCGAGCGTGAGTTGTTTTCGAAGCCGCGATTTGAGTTGCGCGCGGTCTCGGTGTTGTTCGAACGGTTGAATTCGTTCGAGCGGTTGTTCTCCGCACCACGATTCAACTCGCCTCCGCGATTTGCCGCAACGTTGTTCCGGTTGTTTTCGGCACCGCGGTTGAACTCGCCGCCACGATTTGCCGCCTCGTTGCCGCGATTGTTTTCGGCACCGCGATTGGCCTCCGCGCCTCGATTGAACTCACCGCCGCGATTCGCCGCTTCATTGCCGCGGCCGAATTCGCCCGCACGGCTCGTAGCAGCGGTTTCCGGGCGTCCGTGATTGTTGGAAGCGAACTGCGCGCGGTTCTCGCTCGCCGCACGCTCGCCGCGCGACTGTTCAGACGTCTCGGAAGCGTGACGCTCGCGACCCGCCGCCATTTCTTCACGTGAAGCGCGCGCATCGATGCCGCCGCGTCCGCCGTTGAAACTGGTGTGGTTGTTGTTGAACGCGACGCTGCGGTCGTACGAGTTGTAGCGGCCCTCGCCCAAATGGTTCACCGCGCGGTTGTAATTGAACCGGCCATGATCCCAGTAACCGCCGTCGTAGCCGTGGCCGCCGTAGCCGAATCCGTAATTAATGCCGCCGTAGAATCCGACGTGCGGACCCCAGTAACCCGGGTGCCAAAAATAGCCGCCGATTCCGAAACCCCAGTAGCCCGGTGTCCAGAGGAAGCCGATTGTTGGAGGCTGAACCCACGTGCCGGTAACCCAGTAATATCCCGCGTCACCGTACGCCCAGTAGCCCGGCGTAAACAAATATCCGGGGCCGGGGCAGATTGGTTGCGAGTAAACGGGAATGGGAGGCGGACCGAAATGAACGTAGAACCCGAAGCCGAACGCGTCCGCGGCTGGCGCGGTAGCGGCCGAACCACCGACGGCCAACATGGCCGAAAGGACCGCTGAGCGGATGAATTTTGCGTAGCGCATATAAGCCCCCCTTCCTACGTAAGCCAGCGTCCCGCAGCTGGATGGCGAGTTGGCTTACAGCACATAGAACACCATAGCGGAGCGAAAGTCGTGGAGCGCGCAACTCCACAAACACACACCATTTAGGAGGGAATTCGCGCCACCTTCGCCAAGACTCTACACAAACCGCTGGAGGGTAAAACTTGCAGGTTCGCGTGTTTACGAGCCGCGGCGTTCCGCGCGCAACACCGCGCGTATAAAAACGAAAAGGGCGCCCCGCTTTGCAGCGGAGCGCCCTTGTATTGCGAATCGCCTGAATTGTGGGCGACTCGACGTTTCTCTTAGTACATGCCGCCCATGCCGCCGGGAGCGCCGCCACCGTGCGCGCCGCCGCCCGCCGCAGCCTTGTCATCTTCCTTGACGTCCGCCACCAACGCTTCGGTGGTGAGCATCAGGCCCGCGATCGACGCCGCATTCTGCAGCGCGAGGCGCGAAACCTTGGCAGGGTCGATGACACCGGCCTTAACCATGTCGCCGTACTCGCCCGAGTCCGCGTTGAAGCCGAAGGTATCGTCCTTCGATTCGCGGATCTTGCCGAGCACCACAGCGCCTTCGAATCCGGCGTTGTGCGCGATCTGGCGAAGAGGCTCTTCCAGCGCGCGCTTGATGATGTTCACGCCGATGGCCTCATCGTCCTGCAACTTCAGCCTTTCGAGCGCCGGGATGCAACGGACCAGCGCCACACCGCCGCCGGGAACGATGCCTTCTTCCACGGCCGCGCGGGTTGCGTGCATCGCGTCTTCCACACGCGCCTTCTTTTCCTTCAGTTCGGTTTCGGTAGCCGCGCCGACCTTGATCACCGCGACGCCGCCAACCAACTTCGCCAAACGCTCCTGCAGCTTTTCCTTGTCGTAGTCCGACGACGTATCGTCGATCTGCGCACGGATCTGGCGAACGCGTCCTTCGATTTCCGACGACTTGCCCGCGCCTTCCACGATCGTGGTGTTGTCCTTATCGATCGTGATCTTCTTGGCGCGGCCGAGGTCTTCAGCCTTCACGTTCTCGAGCTTGATGCCGAGGTCTTCCGTGATGGCCTTGCCGCCGGTTAGGGTCGCGATGTCTTCGAGCATAGCCTTGCGGCGATCGCCGAAGCCGGGAGCCTTCACAGCCGCCACTTGCAGCGTGCCACGGAGCTTGTTCACCACGAGAGTCGCCAGGGCTTCGCCTTCAACGTCTTCCGCGATGATCAAGAGGGGCTTGCCCTGCTTTGCGATCTGCTCGAGCAACGGGAGCAAATCCTTCATCGACGAGATCTTCTTCTCGTGAATCAGGATGCGCACGTCTTCGAGGGTGCATTCCATGCGTTCCGGGTCCGTAACGAAGTACGGCGACAGGTAGCCGCGGTCAAACTGCATACCTTCCACGACTTCCAGCGCGGTTTCCATGGTCTTCGATTCTTCCACGGTGATCACGCCGTCTTTGCCGACCTTGTTCATCGCTTCCGCGATGATCGAGCCGATCTGCTTGTCGTTGTTCGCGGAGATCGTGCCGACCTGCGCGATCATTCCACCCTTCACGTCTTTGTGCTGCTTCTTCACTTCTTCTACGGCCACTGCCACGGCC
>JABDGF010000075.1 GCA_013286165.1 Acidobacteriota bacterium
GAGCGTCGCCGCGTCAAGATCGACGAAATCGCCGTAAAAATTGTGCGCGTTGGGCCAATTGCGGAAGGCGATCGGCGGAAGATCGAGCCACGGGAACCCGCCGTAGGGCTGGTTCATCACGTTCACGCGAACTTCTTCTTTCACCACGTCGCGCTGGTTGCGCAGATTTTCGTCGTCCACTTTCAGCGCGCGCATGCGGTCGGCTTCGAGCCACAGGACGCGCTCGAGCGCGTTCGAAGGAACCGACTCAAAATAATTGGTGATGTCGTAGTTCGTCGTACCGTTGAGCAAGCCGCCGGAAGAATTGATGAGGCGGATGTGCTCCATCTTTCCGGCGTTCTCCGAGCCCTGGAACATCATGTGCTCGAAAAGGTGCGCGAATCCGCTGCGGCCAAACGGCTCGAGGCGAAAACCGATCTGGTAGTACACGCCGACGGTGACGAACGGCGCGGTGCGGTCCGGCGACACAACCACTCTCAAGCCATTCGCAAGAGTAGTGTGCTCAACAGGAATGTGCAGACGCTTCAAAGTGGCACCTCGATGTGCTCGTTACGAGTGCGTATTTGTGTGCAGATTGAAATTATCGGCCATTGGCGCACCACGTGCAACCAGCCGCCGCGCAGAATCGCAGGAGAAACAACAGCAGACACAAGATTGACGCCGAGGCGACAAGCGACGCATTTCGCGCGTGCTACGATTGCGGCGTTGAAGCAGTGAGAACTTAAAGGAGCGCAACGGAGAATGTGGTGGCATTGGGCGGTCGGGGGGCTTGCCGCGTTCGTCGCGATCGTCTGGTTTTATACGGTGGTTGAGATGGCCATCGGCATGCGTTCCTTGCCGAACCTCGACGACATCGCGCCACTCGCTGGGCCCGACTTCCCGCGCGTCTCGATTCTCTTCTCTGCGCGCGACGAAGCGGCGAAACTCCCTGCCGCACTGGCATCTTTCCTCGCCGTCGATTACCCGAATCTCGAAGTGATCGCGGTGAATGATCGCTCCGAAGACGCGACGCGCGAAATTCTCGACGCTGCGGCCGCGCGTGATTCGCGCCTCAAAGTCGTCCACATCACGGAGCTCCCCGCCGGCTGGCTCGGCAAAACGCACGGTCTGCAGACCGCGTTCGAGCACGCGACCGGCGCATGGCTCGTCTTCACCGACGCCGATGTGAAATTCACGCCGGACGTGATTCGCCGCGTCGTTGCGCTGGCCGTCGCGCAAAGGCTCGACCACGTTCCACTGATGGGCTACTCAGAAATGTCCACCTCCGGCGAAAAAATTCTGATGAGTTTCTTCGGGTTGAGCTTCACGCTCGGAACCAAACCATGGAAGAAGGGCAAACGCGGGTCGCGCTTCTATTTCGGCGTCGGCGCGTTTCAGATGGTCCGCCGCACCGCCTACATTGCGGTGGGCGAGCACAAGCGGCTCCGGATGGAAGTGGTGGACGACGTGAAGGTCGGCAAGATCATGCAGAACGCCGGATTCGCATCGCGCCCCGCGCTTTGCGGAAAACGCGTCAGCGTTTACTGGCACCAGGGCGTCGCCGCCATTATTCGAGGCACTGAGAAAAACTTCTTCGCCACGTGCCGATACAACTTGGCGCAAGCCGCAGGTCAGATCCTGGCGCTATTGCTCGCCGTGGAATTTCCTTGGGTTGCACTGCTCGTGGCCTGGGGCTGGCCTCACGACCCACTGCGCGCAGCGACGCTCATCAGTGCAGCGATCGCAATTGCCATTCCGCTTGCGATACAAGCAGCCGTTTGCGTGTCGTTCGAAATCTCGCCGCTCTACGCTCTCACTTCGCCAGTCGGCGCCTTGCTGATCGCGTGGATGATCATTTGCTCCGTTTACGTGACGCTGAAAAACGGCGGCGTCACTTGGCGCGACACTTTTTACCCGCTCGATGAATTGAAACGCGGCTCGGTGTGAAGTGGGCTGCCGCGCTGAAGGCCGCGGCGCTACATTCAAATCTTGGCGAGACCGAAGCGATTACCTAAAAAACGAATAGCCGACGAACAGCTCGTTCACATCGAGTCCCGGATTGAAGTTGTGCCGGTACGCATTCGAGACATGCGCGTACTTCGCGCCAAACGTCCACGCCCGCGTGCGATTCGAATTGAAAAGCTGCACGCCCGCCTGAAAATCAAATGTGTAGTTGTATTGCGTGCCGCCCGGAATATCCACGGGCACCGGCCGCGTGGACGCCACAAATCCTCCGAGCGATCCGAGAAACGGCTGCAGCGCATGCGTGCGCCGGAAATTTAGTTTCAGCCCGACCGGATTGATCCCGCCGCCGTACACCGTCTCGCGCCCCGTCTGGCAGTAGGTGCCGTACTCGCCCGCTCCGCCGCAATTCGCGTACGTCGGCTGGCGCACCAGCGTCATCGGCACGATGTCCAGCGTGTAGAGCAGGCCGACGTTCTTCCAATCGTGAATCGTGCGACTGTAGCGCACCGCAATCACGCCCACTTGCCGGTCGAGCGTCTTCCCGATCGCCTGATCGTTGCTGAACGAGTACGCGCCCCACGCGCCGAATTCATTATTCGGCGGATACGGATTGGTCGCGCTGTACGCCTGCGCCCGCGCCGCACCACCACACGCCAGAATCCCCGCACACATCAACGTGATGATCGTTACCGCGTGAAACTTTCGCATCGATCCCTTCCGTCGCTTCTCGTATGAAGACAGAGACGCAGCACCATTGTCGCATCGCGCGCGGCACAATTTCGAGCGTCGCGTGCCGCGATAGTTATTCAGTGTTCGAGGAAACGCGAAATTGTTTGCCTCCGCCGCCGAATCGCAAGAGAATGCGCCAGTCCGAGACGTTCAACCGTCCCCCAAGGGGCTTCCATGAAAATGTCGTCCGCGTCATTCGCACGCGCGCTCGTGTTCTCAGCATTGTTAGTCGCCACTTTCTCCGGCGCTGCACGCGGGCAGGAAAAATATCAAGTGCCGCCGAAAGGCATCGTGGACCTGGTGGACGTGACGCCGACTCCCTCCGTGACACTGTCTCCCGCTGGAAAACCTGGCGCGACGCGATGGCTGCTGCTCCAACAAATTTCAGGGCTGCCTCCCATTTCAGATCTCGCGCAACCCGAACTGCGCCTCGCCGGCCTGCGCTTCAATCCGAAAACGAACGGCCCCAGCCGCGGCCGCTACTCCACAGGCCTCAGTCTCCAATCCTTGCCCGACGGAAAAGAAATCCCGATCACCGGTCTGCCGCCTTCGCCGAAAATTCGATTCGCTACGTGGTCGCCCGACGCCACGAAAATCGCCTTTGCAAATATTAGCGACGCGACGGGCGACGCCGGCCTCAGCCTGTGGATCGTGGACGTAGCCACAGCAAAAGCGCAGCGCGTGCCCGGCGTGCTGCTTAACGCCGTCTTCGGTACAGCGCCGTGCGAGTGGATCAGCGACAGCACGCGCCTGCTCTGCCAAACGATTCCGACGGGACGCCGCGCGGCGCCCGTGCGCGGCGAAGTGCCCGAAGGTCCGATCGTGCAGGAAAATCTCGGCCGCGTCACACCCGGCGCGACCTTCGAAGATTTGCTGAAAGACGCCACCGACGAAACCATTTTCGATTACTACGCAACGTCGCAAGTCGCAGTCGTCTCGCTCGACGGGTCGACGAAGAACGTCGGCAAACCCGGCGTGATCGCGAAGGCGTCCGCGTCGCCCGATGCGAACTACGCGCTCATCACCGAAAAGCATCGGCCGTACACCTACCTGCTCCCGTATCCGATGTTTCCCGAGCGGACGTCGGTGACGAATCTCGCCATCGGCGAGACGAAAGAACTGAACGACCGCCCATTGCAAGACAGCGTGCCTAATATGCATGACGCGGAAGTCGCCGGGCCTCGCGACTACGAGTGGCGCAGCGACGCTCCCGCGACGCTCTCGTGGGTGGAAGCAGCCGACGGCGGAGATCCGCGCAAAGACGTGCCCGTGCGCGACACGATTTACACATTGGCCGCGCCGTTCACCAGCGCATCAGCGGCGAAGCTCGTTGAACTTCCACTGCGCTTTGAGGGCGTTACGTGGACCGACGCACACACAACGCTCGTCGATGAGCGCCGCTGGAAAGACCGCAAACGAATCATTCTCGCCGTCGCCGATACGCCGGGCGCAAAGCCCGTCACGATGTTCGAAGGCTCGTTCGAAGACCGCTACAACGATCCGGGAACTCCGTTCATGCAGGACAACGCAGCGGGAAAATCCGTCGGCCTCGTCACCAAAGACGGCGCCGCCGTGTTTCGCGGCAACGGTGCCTCGCCGAAGGGCGACGTGCCGTTCGTAGCCGTGCGCTCGCTCACGAACGGTACAACTCACAAAGTTTGGGAGTCCGCAGCCGGCGCGTACGAACTTCCATTGGTTGCGGTCGATCCCGCCAAAATGCAATTGCTCATTCGCCGCGAAACTCCCACCGAGAGTCCGAATTATTTTCTTTGGAGCGGCGGCACGCAAAAAACCCAAGTGACGAAATTCCCGAATCCCTACGGCAATTCCCCGCTGCCCGTGAAGCAGGTACTGAAATACACACGAGCGGACGGCGTGGAGCTGAGCGCCAATCTCTATGTCCCGCCGGGCTACAAAAAAGAAGACGGCCCGCTGCCCACCTTGATCGAAGCCTATCCCGCCGAATTCAAAACGCGCGCTTCCGCCGGCCAGATCACCGGGTCGCCCTACGAATTCGTGTTCTTGTATCCAGGCTCGCCGGTGCCGTTTGTCGCCACAGGTTATGCCGTGATGGAGAACGCGAGCATCCCGATCATCGGCGAAGGCTCAGCCGAACCGAACGACACCTATGTGGAGCAGCTCGTCGCCAGCGCCAAAGCCGCGATCGATGAAGGCGTGCGCCTTGGAGTCGTTGACCGCAATCGCGTCGCCGTGATGGGCCACTCGTATGGCGCATTCATGACCGTGAACCTGCTCGCGCATTCCGATTTCTTCAAAGCAGGCATCGCGCGCAGCGGCGCCTACAATCGCACGCTCACGCCGTTCGGCTTTCAGAATGAAGATCGCACCTACTGGCAGGCGCCGGCCGTGTACAACGCGATGTCGCCCTTCATGCACGCCGATCAGATCAAAACGCCGTTGCTTCTGATTCACGGCGAGGCAGACAACAACTCCGGAACGTTTCCGATTCAGAGCGAACGGCTCTTCGCCGCGCTCAAGGGTCAAGGCGCGACGGTGCGTTTCGTGCTGCTCCCGCTCGAGGCTCACGGCTACGCCGCGCGCGAGTCCGTGCTCGACATGTTCTGGGAAATGAATCGCTGGATGGACGCCTACGTGAAAAACTGGAAGCCCGGCGCGAATGGCGCTGGAGCATCCAAGCCGGCGAAATAGCGCTATTTCTTAGCGGCTTTTCTTGCGGACGCGCGCGGCTTCCGTGGCGCCGCAGCAGGCCCGGGCTCGGCATTTACGCCTGACACTTCAGCTGCAACGGGAGCGGTCGTTGCATCCTGCGCTGGTGTGCCGGCGGCTCCGTTGCCGCTTGCGCCCGCAGCCGGAGTCGCGTCCGTCGCTGTCGTAATCGGATCCGCTGCGCCGAAAATCGCGAACATGTCGCGTTGCTTCATCGCGCGAATGCGGTCGCGCAGGGCCGCGGCTTTCTCGAATTCGAAATTCTTCGCGGCGGCGCGCATCTGCGTTTCGAGTTGGGTGATCGCGGCTGCGAGTTGCGCCGAGTTCTGAATATCCGCGGCTGCGGGAACGTCGTCGGGCACCGGCAGGTAATCCGCATTGACGATTTTCGCCAGCTCCATGTCCAGCGACTTCACGATGCTCATCGGCGTAATGTTGTGCTCGCGGTTGTAGGCTTCCTGTTTTGCGCGGCGCCGGCTAGTCTCTCCAATCGCCTGCTTCATCGAGTCGGTCATACGATCAGCGTAGAGAATCGCGCGGCCTTCGATGTGGCGCGCACAGCGGCCAATCGTCTGAATCAGCGACGTCGCACTGCGCAAGTAGCCTTCCTTATCGGCGTCGAGAATCGCGACGAGCGAAACTTCCGGCAGGTCGAGCCCTTCGCGCAGCAGGTTGATGCCAATCAACACGTCAAACTCGCCGCGCCGCAAATCGCGCAGGATTTTCACGCGTTCGAGCGTCTCCACTTCCGAATGCAAATAGCGGCATCGCACGCCCACTTCGCCAAAATATTCCGCCAGGTCTTCGGCCATACGTTTCGTGAGCGTCGTCACCAGCACGCGCTCGTTGCGCTCGGTGCGAATGCGAATCTGCTCGAGCAGATCATCCACCTGCCCCTTCACGGGACGAATCTCAACCTCCGGATCGACGAGGCCCGTCGGGCGAATCACCTGCTCGGCCACGACGCCGCCGACTTTCGTCAGCTCAGCCGGCCCCGGTGTCGCCGAAACGTAAACCACTTGATTTGTGCGGTGCTCGAACTCTTCAAACGTCAGCGGCCGATTATCGAGCGCCGACGGCATGCGGAAGCCGTAATTCACGAGCGTCTGCTTGCGCGAACGGTCTCCCGCGTACATCGCGTGCAGCTGCGGCATCGTCTGGTGCGATTCGTCGATGAACAGCAAATAATCCGCGGGAATGTAATCGAGCAGCGTCGGCGGCGCTTCGCCCGGCAGCCGGCCGGACATGTGCCGCGAATAATTCTCAATACCGTGGCAGTAGCCGATCGTGCGCATCATTTCAATGTCGAAATGGGTGCGCTGCACGATGCGCTGCGACTCCACGATTTTTCCCTGCTTATCGAGTTCCGCCTTCCACCATTCCAGTTCTTCGTAGATTGATTGAATCGCGCGCTCGCGCTGCTCGGCCGGCATCACGTAGTGCGACTTCGGATAAATCGGCACGCGCGTGATTTCTTCGCCGCCCGGATCGACCAAAATCACGCCGGTGATTGGATCGATTTTGCGGATCGCCTCGATCTGGCTGCCCCACATTTCCACTCGGTAGCCGAAATCTTCGTACGGCGGATAAATCTCGATCATGTCGCCGCGCACGCGAAAGCTGCCGCGCCCCAGCGCCTCGGACCGGTCGTACTGAATCTCGACCAACTTGCGCAGAATCGATTCGCGCGCGATCGACTGGCCTTTCTCCAACATCAGCATCATGCCGTAATACGCTTCGGGCGAGCCGAGGCCGTAAATGCACGAGACCGACGCGATGATGATCACGTCGCGCCGCT
>JABDGF010000076.1:0-5585 GCA_013286165.1 Acidobacteriota bacterium
GATGCTGGAACAGAATCGGGTCGCCGCCGATGGCCGGATCGAAGATTCCAATGTGCAGCAGGCGTTCGCAGCCCAGCAGAAACATGGTGACCGCGATGACCGGCGTGCCGAGGATGAAGATCACGCTGGTGGCGTACATCGCCCAGATGAACAGCGGCAGCCGGAACCAGGTAAGGCCCGGAGCGCGCATCTTGTGAATCGTGACGATGAAGTTGAGGCCGGTGAGGATCGACGAGAAACCGGTGATGAAGACGCCGATGGCCGTCGGCACCACCTGCGTGTGCGCGAAGCTGCTGCTGTACGGAGTGTAGAAGGTCCAGCCGGTATCGACGCCGCCGGAGATTACGGAATAGAGCGTGAAAGCCGCGCCGATGATGTAAATGTACCAGCTCATCAGGTTGAGCTTCGGAAAGGCCAGGTCGCGCGCGCCAATCATCATCGGCACGAGGAAGTTGCCGAGCGTCGCGGGAATCGACGGAACCAGGAAGAAGAACACCATGATCACGCCGTGCATGGTGAAAAGCTTGTTGTAGTTTTCGGGCGCGACTAGGAAGCCCTGCGGCTCAATCAGGTGAACGCGCATCAGAACGGCGAACAGGCCGCCGACGAAGAACATCAGCGTGATCGAGATGAGATACAGGATCGCGATGCGCTTGTGGTCGAAGGTGAGCAGCCACGACTTCACGCTGTGGTCAACGTTCAGATAGTTGGTGCGCTCCACCCCCGGTATGGGTGAATCGTGCGCGTGGATGTCCACAGTGGCCGTACTCATTTCGCGTTCGACGTCCTTTCTTCCCCTGCCAAAGATTTCACGTACGCAATCAACTGCAGCACCTGCTCTTCGCTGACCTGGCCCTGGAAGGTGGGCATGATCGGCGGGTAATTCGGCAGAGCCACGGAGTGCGGGTTGACGATCGACTGGCGGATAAATGTTTCATCGACCAGCTTCAGATCGCCGGAGATCATGCGCTGCTCGGTGCCGTAGATCCCATTGAGCGACGGGCCGCGGCCGGTATTGTCCGAACTGTGGCAGCTGGCGCAACCGAGCTGGTTGAACAGGCGCTGGCCATCCTGCGCCATCGAAGGCGTGCCGGCGCTGGATGCAAGCCAGGCCGCATATTCCTGCGGCGCCATCACGTACACCCAGCCGATCATTTCGGAGTGGTCCGTGCCGCAATATTGCGCGCAGAAAAGGTGGAACGTGCCCTTTTCGGTGGCTTCGAACCAGATCGACGAATAGCGGCCGGGCGTAACGTCATGCTTCACGCGGAACACCGGAATGTAGAAATCGTGGATCACGTCTTCGGAGGTCATCGTGAGCTTTACGGGCGTATTCACCGGCACGTGAAGCTCGTTGATCTCGCGGACGCCCTCGGGATGCTGGATATGCCACATCCACTGCTTGCCCACCACGAACATTTCGGTGGAAGCGGCGGGCGGCACGGAGTTGCGCACGTAGAGCCACGAGGCCCAAACGAAAATCACGACGCAGATCAGCGTGGGAATGATCGTCCATGCCAGCTCGAGCGGCATGTAGGTGACCGTGTCCGGAGGAATCTCGTCAGGCGTGCGCCGGCGGTACTTGATCATGAAAACGAAAATCGTTCCGAAGATCAGGACCGTGAAGAAGAGCGTGAGCGCCGTGAGGAAGTAGTAGAGGCGGTCCACGTTCTCGGCGATCGAGGACGCTGCTTCAGGCTTCAGCGGAAACCAGAGCGTGGCGGCCGCGAGATGTTGCAATCCGGTCTGGACGATACCCATCATGATCTCAGTCGATAAACCTTTCGCGGTACTGCGCGTGAAGCCGCAGCGCGCGCTTATGCTTTACTTGCGTGCGCCTGGTGCTGGTGGCGCTCGTTGCGAAACAAAACAAAAATCAAAATTCCCAGAATCCCGAGGGTCAAGAGGCCGCCGCCTTGAATCAGGCGCGCTACCAGCAGGCCGTATTTTCCCGTGGCCGGATCGTAGTGGTAGCAGAAGAGCATCACCGAATCGACTGGCGTTCCGATTCTGCCTTCGGAAGCGTCCACCAAGCCCAGGCGTACATCGCGCGAGGGATAAGTGATCCCGTAAAAGTACTTCGAAATTTTGCCTTCCGGCGTAAGCACCATGATGGCGCTGGCGTGCGCGAACTGCTTCGAATCCGCGTCGTAGGCGTAGCGGAAGCCGACGGAATCCGCCAGCTTCTTGATCTGCGGCTCGTCGCCCGTAAGGAAGTGCCAGCCTTCGGCGGCGCCCGGGCGGCCATATACGCCGGTGTACAGTTCCTGCTTCACGTGTGCCAGTTTCGCGTCTTCGTGCGGGTCGATGCTCAACGTGACGACGTTGTAGTCGTCGCCAATGTTCAGCGAAATATTCCGCAGGCTCGCTTCCATGCCGCTCAGCACTTGCGTGCAGAGCATCGGGCAATCGTAATAGACCAGCGACAGGATGACGGGTTTGTGGCCGAAGTATTTGCCGATCTCGACCGTCTTGCCGTTCTCATCGCGGAATGCGAGGTCGAGCGGAATCTGCTGATTGAGTTTCTGGTCGATGCCGACGTCTTTCAGCAGGTCGGGGCGGATGCCGATGCGCTGCACCGGATCGCTGAGCTGCGCGCCTGCATGGGGCGCGGCAAGCGCAAACGCGCTCGAAAGCGCGAACGCTGCAAGAGCCGCGCGAACCATCGCCGATTTGGCAGAACGCAAATGCACGATCGAATCTAACCTCGACAACAAACTCAAGAATCTACCGAGTGCGAACGCCGTTACTGCTTCGACTTCGCGACTTCCTCTTCCACTTCTTTCTTCAACTCTTCCTTCTTCTCAATCTCTTCGTGCAGGTAGCCGCACTGCCCGGTTACGCCTTGCGGATCAGCCACAGAGCTGGCCGCCGGAGTTGCAAGATCCGCAGGCACTTGGCCCGCAGGACGCGACGGCAAACCATTCTTCAGCGTCAGCTCGATCGCGCGATCCACAGGGATGCGCACGATCCCCGCGCTTTGATCGACCCAGCCGTACGAATCGAGCGCCGTGGCCTGCTGCTCGCAGTAAACGTGGATTTCCTTTTGCGGATCCACTTGCAGCCGCGGATGCGGAGGCAGAATGCGCGCGTCCGTCATCGGCGATGCGTTCTCCCCGAGCGGCGAAAAATCCATGAACGCATGCCAGCCGAAGCGCATTCCGACAAACACGATGACCAGCAGAATCGCGAGGCCGATTCCGGCTTTGATCAGTCCGGAAGGCGAAGCGTCTTCGTGCTCGAAGGCCGAGTCCGTGCCCGGCGCTGGTGCTTGCCCGGCGGGCGGCTTAGTCTCCATGCTCATGCGCGAGCGCTCCTTCAAACCGCGGATCGTGTAACGGCAGTACGGGCATGCGGCCGTATTGCCAGAAGAACAGGGCGAGCCAGAGGCCGCCGATGCCAACGAATGCAAGAACGTCTGTGATCGCGAACTGGATGCCCTTCGGATAGAAGGCCGGCATGATCAGCCAGTACACATCGAGCGCGCTGATGAACATCATCCACATCGTGAGATAACGCAGGCGGCGCATATTGCGCTTCACCATGCGCTGCAATAGCAGCAGGAACGGCACGGCGAAGTGCAGCACGATCAGAATCGCGGCAAGAGCGCCCCACGAGCCGAACGCCCGCGAAACGTACCAGGGAATTTCGTCCTTGATGTTGCCCGCCCAGATGATCAGCAGCTGTGAGAACGACATGTAAGCCCACAGCATGGTGAACGCCAGCATCAAATTGCCCATGTCGTTCAGCGATTGCGGCGAAATGGCCTGGCGCGTCGGTTCTTCGTCCGCGATGCCGCTCAGCACAACGATCATGAACGACATGGCCGTCAGGCAGCCGATCACCATGAACAGCAAGCCGTAAATCGTCGAGAACCACTTCGGTTCGAGCGACATCACCCAATCCACCATCGCGAATGTGAGCGCAAATACGGTGAGGATGATTCCAGGCCCTGCGAGGCCTTCCATGCGCAACGCGAATTTCGTGCCGTCTCCGCCCGCTGCATCTTGCTCGCGCGAGAAGCGGTTCAGCAGCGCCACGATGGCAATCCAGATCACGAAGTAAATCACCGCGCGCACTACGAATCCGTGCGGAGTGAGATATTGCAGCTTGAACGAGAAATTCAGTTTCTCGTTCGCGGAGCCTGTAAATTGCTCGCGGTCGTATATCCAGCTGTAAAGCTTGTTCATGCTCAGCGCGACGGGAATAAACAGAATTGCCGAGAGAGGCAGCGTGCGCGTGCCGGCTTCCGCCATGCGGCGAATGGGAAGACCCCACCAGCCTCCAACGAGGTGGTGAAGCATCAGCAGGCCCAGGCAGCCCATGGGAATCACGAACCAGTAGATGTACGCGAAAAGATAAGAGCGGAACGCGACCGTGGGATCGTGCATCCCTAGCGCGGCTGCAGCGATGAGGCAAATTACACCGATGCCCGCAAACGGGAGGGTGAACCGACCGTATTTAGCGTGTGGCATGGCCGGCGCGCTCATTCTTTATTCCCCGCATTCGATTGAGAAAGTTTGGAGCGATCCGTGTCCGGCACGTCGGAGACAGCGGCGTGTTCGCTCAACTGCAAGGCGCGGATGTAAGCCGCGATTCTCCAGCGGTCGGCGGGTTCAACACGCGCCGCGTAGCTGAACATCACGCCGTAACCGTTCGTGATGACTTCGTAAAAGTGTCCCGCGGGCGCTTCGCGCAGCCGCTGAATGTGAAATGACGGCGGCGGCGGAAATCCGCGCTGTACGATCATGCCCTGTCCGTTGCCGGTGTAATCGTGGCACGGCGTGCAGTAGATGTTGTAGCGCTGGCGGCCGCGTTCGATATCGGCCTTTGTGATCGGGAACGGAAACTTGTCCGCGACGGCGCCGTTTTCCTGGCCGGTGTAGAAAAGTTCGTCGTCGTGCAGGTGGCCGCGAGCCACGGTGCCGGTAATCACAGGCCGCTCCGAGCGTCCATCGCCGAAAAAGTCAGTCGGCTCGTAAGGCAGATATTTCGGCTGAACGTGCATGTCCAGACGGCAGCCGGAAAGCAGCATCGCCACGCCGGCAAGGCTGGCCGCGAGTTTCAGCATCCCGAAAGCGCGATTACTCTTCAATTGCAACGACCTCGATCGGATTCAAGCTCGTTAGAAAATCTTTCGTCTTGCCGGCGTCAAACTTCGGATCGATCGATTCGATCGAAATGAAAAATTTGTCCTGCGAAGCCCGCGAAAACCCCGGAACGTTGAACGCCGGGTGATACGGCTTCGGAAATCCATTCAGCGCCAGCATCCCGAATACGGCGGTGAGCGAAGCGAGCAGCACAGTCAGCTCGAACGTGATCGGAATCCAGTGCGGCCAGCTGTTCAAAGGCTTGCCGCCCACATTCACCGGGTAGCTGATCACGGCCGCGTAATACTGCATTCCAAATCCCAGGATGCAGCCGGTGAGTCCGCCGCCCAAAACCATCGCTGGAAGCAGCGTGCCGTGAAAGCCGATCGCTTCCGAAAGCCCTTCGATGGGAATAGGCGAATACGCTTCGATCTTTCGATAGCCCGCGTCGTGAACGCGCTGCGCCGCCTGCAGCAGTTGCTCAGGCGTATCGAA
>JABDGF010000076.1:5595-6644 GCA_013286165.1 Acidobacteriota bacterium
CGTATCGAATTCCGCCATCAGTCCGTAAATCGGAGCGGTGCTCATCAATCTTCCTTCGCGTCCTTCCCAACAAAAAACGTGCTACGAAAAATTAAGCCTGCAAATCCGGATTCGGATTCGTCACGCGCGCAAGGTACGTGGTGCGCGGGCGGGTATTCAAATCGTCCAGCAAGCTGTAATTGCGCGACTGCGCTTTCCACTTCGAAACGCGGCTGTTCTTGTCGTTCACGTTGCCGAAGACGATCGCATCGGCAGGGCATGCAGCCTGGCATGCAGTGACGATTTCGCCGTCAGCCACCGGACGATTCTCGATTTCCGAGCGGATCTTCGCCGCGTTGATGCGCTGCACGCAGTAGGTGCACTTTTCCATCACGCCTCGGCTGCGCACGGTCACGTTCGGATTGCGCAGGCCGTACAGGCTCGGTGTCTTCCAGTCTTGGTACAGCAGGAAATTGAACCGCCGCACTTTGTAGGGGCAGTTGTTCGAGCAGTAGCGCGTGCCCACGCAGCGGTTGTACACCATGTCGTTCAAGCCTTCAGAGCTGTGAACGGTGGCGCCCACCGGGCAAACCACTTCGCACGGCGCGTTTTCGCACTGCTGGCAGGGAACCGGTTCGAAGAATGTGGACGGCGCGTCGAGCGAGCCGCTGAAATAAGTATCGACGCGAATCCAGTGCATCGCGCGGCCCTTCATCACCTGTTCTTTGCCGACGACCGGCGTGTTATTTTCCGCCGCGCACGCCGCAACGCAGGCACTGCAGCCGACGCACTTGTTCAAATCGAACGCCATGCCCCAGGCGTAGCCTTCGTATTTGAAGCCGGGGTAGAGCGACAGGTCCTTGGTTTTTACCTCTTCTTCGACCTTTGCGAAATTCGGATCTTTCTTCCACTCATCGACGCTGGCAACGCGAATCAAGTCGCGACGCTCGGCCTGTTCGCCTTCCAGGCTCTCGCTCTTGTCGTCCATGTCGATCGGATATTGGAATTGCGTAACGGCGAACGCGAATTCCTTGCCGGTCTTTTCAACTGAAACGTTGTCGGCGATCCAC
>JABDGF010000076.1:6654-7133 GCA_013286165.1 Acidobacteriota bacterium
ACGGCGGTTTGGTCGTGCGCAAAAGCGTCGGGCTGAAGCCAGGGCCGTTTCCAACGCTTCCGGAGCGCCAGCGGCCGCCACCGAGATGCGCGGTCACAGAATTGTCGGCATGGCCCGGTACGATGTTCAATCCCGCGTACGCCGTGTAGCCGCCGGGAAGTCCGAGCTTCACGTAATCGCCCTGCGCAAGATTCAATTTCTGCGCGGTGGCGGGGCTCACCATTGCAGCGTTGTCCCACGTGAGCTTGGTGATTTGCTTGGGAAGTTCTTGCAGCCAGCCGTTATTCGCAAAGCGGCCGTCAAAGATGGTCGAGTCGGGGCGGAAGACGATTTCGATGTTGCGCGAAGCGGGCGCCAGTTGTTCGCGGCCGAGTTCCGTGCGCGGTCCAACCGAAATGGCAGGAAGCGCCGTGCCGGCCATCACGCCGTCATGCAGCGACTTTTCCCAGAACGTAACGAAAGCTTTCTCTTTTTCCGGA
>JABDGF010000077.1:0-6783 GCA_013286165.1 Acidobacteriota bacterium
CGAAGTGTTGGCTTTACGGAACGCGAGCGCGCGATCGAATAGCGCCTGCTGAATTTCGATGAGCGTCTGGCCGACAATCGCCGCGATTCCCTGCTGCGACACGAACGCCTTGCCTTCCTTGCCCGGCCGGTCGCGTCGTGCGAGCACCACCGTGCCCTTCGCCACGTCCTTAGGCCCGAGTTCCATGCGCAGAGGAACGCCGCGCATTTCCCAATCGTTGAATTTGAAGCCGGGGCTCTGGCCTTCGCGCTCGTCCATCTTCACGCGAATGCCCGCGGCGATCAGTTCCTTGCGCAGCTTGTGCGCGGTCTCCATCACCGAGACTTTTTCTTCGTCGCTTTTGAAAATAGGAACGATTACCAGATGGTACGGCGCCAGGCGCGGCGGCAGGATCAATCCTTGATCGTCGCCGTGCACCATGATGATCGCGCCAACGAAACGCGTCGATAGGCCCCACGACGTGGTCCAGCAGTGCTGCAGCACACCGGTCTTATCGAGATACTGAATCTCAAACGCCTTCGCGAAGTTCTGACCGAGATTGTGCGACGTGCCGGCTTGCAATGCCTTGCCATCGCCCATCATCGCTTCGATCGAGTAGGTCTGATCCGCGCCGGCGAATCGCTCAGACGCAGACTTGCGGCCCGGGATCACCGGCACAGCCGCTTCGTTCATCGCAAAATCCGTGTAGATGTCGAGCATTTGTCGCGTCTCGGCTTCCGCCTCGTCGTGCGTGGCGTGCGCGGTATGGCCTTCCTGCCAAAAAAATTCCAGCGTGCGAAGGAAAAGTTTCGTGCGCAATTCCCAACGAACCACGCTGTTCCACTGGTTGATCAGCACCGGCAAGTCGCGGTAGCTCTGAATCCATTTCGAGTACGCGTGACCGATGATCGTCTCGGAAGTGGGGCGAATCACCAGCGGCTCTTCGAGTTCTTCGCCGCCGCCGTGCGTCACCACCGCCAGCTCGGGCGAAAATCCCGCCACGTGCGACTTCTCTTTATCGATGAAGCTGCGCGGAATCAGCAGCGGAAACGCCGCGTTCACGTGCCCTGTGGCCTTGAATCGCGAGTCCAGCGCGGCCGTAATGTTTTCCCACAGTGCCCATCCGTACGGGCGGACGATCATGCAGCCGCGCACCGGCGCGTAGTCTGCAAGCTCCGCCTTCAAAACGAGCTGGTTGTACCACTCTGAAAAGTCTTCCGCGCGCGTGGGCAGCTTCTGTTCAGCCATTTCTTAGGATTCTTCCTCGTCGGGTTGGGTGCGCCGCGGCTTTTGCGCTCTCGGCGAGCCGCACTGCGTAACGTTTCGCAAGGCGAGCGCTAAAAGGTTAGGGGATGCGTCGCACTAAGTCAATTCACCCCACGCAGCGCTCCAAAAATCGAGTTTTCGCGTGAACAATCGAATGAAAACGTGTAGCCTGTCTGCCACCGTTGGCGCCCCACCCGCGGGCAATACAGCTAAGGAGAAGTGGAATGACGATTGGCCGTAGGTTTCTAGCTTCGTGTGCGTTCGCCGCCATATTCGCGGTCTCCACGATGCCCACGCAGGGGCAAAGCGCGGCGGGTTCGCCCGCCACCACGTCGAGCAGCCAGAGCACCTCGACGACGCAGTCGCAGACGCAGACCGACGCCGACGTGAATAACGGAAATCGGCCCGCGCGCCATGCGCAGCCGGGCCTGACCTACTCGACGTATCACAAGCCGACCGAGAGCGAGAAATTTCATAACTACGTGTTCGACGCGTTCGGCCCGTACTCGATCGCCGGTGCGATCATCGCCGGCACAGTCCACCAAGCCACCAATGCGCCGCCGGAATGGGGCGGCGGCATGCAGGGTTGGGGCTCGCGCGTCGGTTCGAGCTACGGCATCAGCGTAATCACGCAGACCACGCGCTACGTGGCTTCCGAAGCGCTCCGCCAGGACACTCTGTACTACCGTTGCGAATGTACTGGCATCATGCCGCGCGCAAAGCACGCATTGCTTTCCACCGTCACCGCGCGCGCGGGCAACGATGGGCATCGCGTGATTTCGATTCCCGCGATTATCGCGCCTTACGCCGGCGGCGAAGCGGCTGCGCTGCTCTGGTATCCCTCGCGCTTCGGCCCGAAGGACGGTTTCCGCATGGGCAACTGGGGCTTCCTCGATCAGGCTGGCATGAACCTCGGCCTCGAATTCATCTGGGGCGGCCCGCACACGCTGCTCAACAAAGTGCATGTGCCGGTGATCTCCAACGTGACCGGTTCGACCACGAAGGAAACGCAGGACAAGCCGTAACTCACGCTGAATTTCGCTTTGAAATAAAACGCCGGCGACTTGAATCGCCGGCGTCTTTATTTTATGCGCAGACGCTCCGGGGGGATGCGCCGCAAAAACTTTAGTGCCCGTTGTGCCGCCAGTCCCAATACGATTTCTGGTCTTCGGGCGGCAGCTTTTTGTACTCGACGTTGTCGTGGTGCGTGTCGCTCACCCACTGATGATAGTGCGCGTCCTCGGCGCTATCCCACTTGTGGTAATCCCCGTGCCCCGGATCGTAAACGTTTTCCGCCGTGGTCGAGCATCCACCCAAAAGCAGCGCCGCCGAAAGAACCGCGCCCGCAAGGATTCCGCCAAAATGTCGCGTTCGAATTTGCATCAATTCGCTCCTCCGCTGAATGCAGGGCCGTGGCGTTGCAATGCCCTGCTCGCTTCGCTAAACTTTCTTCGGAATTTGAAACGCCACTCAAAATTTTTCTACATGCGCACGGAAAACCCCATACGGGTTAATCCCTAGAAGCTCCGCGCTGCGATGGTACCGAGGCAAAACTCTAATGACCGTGAAATCGCCTGAACTCGCTCGAATGTCCCGCACGCTCGACGCCGTCGATCCGCAAATCGCCGAAGTGCTGCGCGATGAAGTGCGCCGCCAGGCCACCGGCATCGAGCTGATCCCTTCCGAAAATTTTGTTTCGGAAGCGGTGCTCGAAGCCGCGGGCTCGGTGCTCACGAACAAATACGCGGAGGGCTATCCCGGCAAGCGCTACTACGGCGGATGCGAGTTCGTCGATGTGGCCGAACAACTCGCCATCGATCGCGCCAAATCGCTTTTCGGCGCTGAACATGCGAATGTGCAGCCGCACTCCGGTACGCAGGCCAACATCGCCGTCTATATGACTGCGCTGCAGCCCGGCGACACCGTGCTCGGAATGAATCTCGCGCACGGCGGCCACCTCACGCACGGACATCCGCTCAATTTTTCAGGGAAGATGTACAAGTTCGTCCCGTACGGCGTGTCGAAGGAAACCGAGCGCATCGACTACGAAGAACTCGACCGCCTCGCGGAGGAACACAAACCGAAGATGATCGTCGCCGGCGCTAGCGCCTATTCGCGCATCATCGATTTCGAGCGTATGGCGACGACAGCCGCCGACGTCCGCGCAATTTTCTTTGTGGACATGGCGCACATCGCCGGCCTCGTCGCCGCGGGCGTGCACCCATCGCCCGTGCCGCACGCCGATTTCGTGAGCACCACCACGCACAAGACGTTGCGCGGCCCGCGCGGCGGCCTCGTCCTGTGCCGCGAAAAATACGCGAAGGATCTTGATCGCACGGTGTTCCCCGGTGATCAGGGCGGTCCGCTGATGCACGTGATCGCGGCAAAGGCCGTGTGCCTGAAGGAAGCCGCCGAGCCGGAATTCCGCGCGTATCAGCAACAGGTTGTCGCGAACGCCAAAGCGCTCGCCGCCGGTCTTACCAAACGCGGCTTCCGCATCGTCAGCGGCGGCACGGACAATCACCTGCTCCTCGTCGATGTTCACTCGCGCGGCCTCACCGGCAGCGCCGCGCAGCCCGCATTCGATCGCGCGGGCATCACCATCAACAAGAATTCGATTCCGTTCGATCCGCTGCCGCCGATGAAGGCCGGCGGCGTTCGCATGGGCACTCCGGCTGTGACCACGCGCGGCATGCGCGAGCCGGAGATGGACAAAATCGCCGGCTGGATTTCAGAAATTCTCTCGAACCTCGGCGACGCTGCCACCGAGCAGCGCGTGCGCGCCGAAGTTGCAGCCCTCGCCGCGCAGTTCCCGCTCTACGGCTCGCGACTCGAAGCCGCCGACGCCGCGCAGCACACGCACGCCGCGCGTTAACGCCTTATCTTCACCGACGTTGCTTTGAAGATCCGGGCCCGGCCGCCCCGCTTGGCGCGCCGCCGGCTATTTCAATTCCAAACTCCCGCGCGGCGCCATCGCGAATTGAAAACGCGCGCACTTTCGCAGGGCCGCCGCGTGCCTCATTGACCGTCGCGATCACGTACGCCAGATCTGGGTAATACGCTTCCGCGATATCTCGCGCCGATGGCTCACCACCGCCATTCGGATGTGAGTGATAAATCCCCATCAACGCCGCACCCGACGCGCGAATCGCCCTCATCGCCGCGAACAATTCCTTCGGATCGATCTCATACTCCGTCTCGGGGTTCTCCGCCGCATTCAACGTACGCAGCGCCAGCTCCACCACGCCGCCCTTCCCCGCCAGCAGGCCGCACACTTCTTCATCGGGGAATTGCTGCGCGTGTTTTTCGATCACGCGCAAAGCGTCGCCGCGAATTTTCAGTGTATCCCCCACGGGCAAAGTGTAACTCGCGCGCAATAAAAAAGCGGGAGCGAATTCGCATCCGCTCCCGCCAGAACCTCAACACCGCAACCGTACCGTTGGTTAAGCCTTCTGCGCCGCACGCCGCAAGAACGTCGGCACATCCAGGTCGTCCGCCGGAACGTCGTGCATCACTTCGTTTACGTTGCGCGCCACCTGCTGCACCACGTTGGTCTGCTGCGGTGCCACGTTCACCTGGGCGGGCTCTTCGCGCGTCGCCTTCCACGTCTTCGGTACATACGACGGCCGCGCGCCCTGCGTCTTTTTCGTGGCCACTTCGCGGAAACCGGCGGCGATCACCGTGATCTTCACCGATTCCTTCATGTTGTCGTCCATCACCGCGCCGAAAATGATGTTCGCGTTTTCGTGCGCCGCCTTCTGAATCACGCTCGACGCCTCGTGTACTTCCTGCAGGCTCAGCGTCGTCGAACCGGTGATGTTGATCAGGATACCCTGCGCGCCCTGAATGCAATTGTCTTCGAGCAGCGGGCTGTTGATCGCGCGCTCGGCCGCTTCCACGGCCCGGTTCGGTCCGTTCGCGATAGCCGTGCCCATCACCGCGTAGCCCTGGCCGCTCATGATCGTCTTTACGTCGGCAAAGTCGCGGTTGATGATGCCCGGAATCGTGATGATGTCCGAAATGCCCTGCACCGCTTGCCGCAAAATATCGTCCGCGATGCGGAACGCTTCAAAAAAGCTCGTGCCCGGCTCGACGCACTCCATCAATTTTTCGTTGGGGATCACGATCACGGTATCGACGCAGCCCACGAGTTCCGCCAGCGCCTGCTCGGCCTGCTCCATGCGGCGCTTGCCTTCGAACGCGAACGGCTTCGTCACCACGGCAACCGTCAGCGCGCCCAGTTCGCTCGCGAGGTTCGCCACCACCGGTGCCGCGCCGCTGCCCGTGCCGCCACCGAGGCCGCCCGTCACGAACACCATGTCCGCGCCGTCCAGAGCTTCGAGAATTTTTTCCGTATCTTCCAGCGCGGCCTTGCGCCCAATCTCCGGGTTCGCGCCTGCGCCCAATCCCTTCGTGAGCTTCGCGCCCAGCTGCAGCTTCACCGGCGCTTGTGAAAGCTTCAGCGCCTGCAAATCTGTATTGGCCGCGATAAATTCCACGCCTTCCACTTTGGCGCGGATCATGCGGTTGACGGCGTTCGAACCGCCGCCGCCCACGCCGATCACTTTTATTTTCGCGCCGTTGTGTGTTTCATCTGCGAACGAGACTCGAAACCCCGATTCTTTTGGCGTCATGCTTCCTCCGGTCTTTTGCTTACTACGAATGTTTTTCCTCGCCAACCGCTCTGGCTAGGCCCCTGCAAACATGCTCTTCAACTTTCCTACCCAGCCATTGGGCTTTCCTCCTGTGCTTCGCCGCGTGCGGGCGCCGTACAGGACCAGTCCAACAGCTGTTGCGTACTCGGGCCGGGAAACTTCTTCAGTCATGCCCGCAAGTCCGCGCGGAATCGCCACGCGCACGGGCAGATTGAAAATCTTCTCTGCAAGCTCGCACAGGCCGCGCAATTGCGCGCCGCCGCCGGTAAGCACCAGGCCCGCCGGAATTTGCTTTTCCACGCCGCCGCGGCGGAGTTCGTCGCGCACCAGCATCAGAAGTTCCTGCGCGCGCGGCTCGGCGATATCCGCAAGCATCCGCGAATATACCGCGCGAGGCGGCCGGTCGCCTACACTCGCGATTTCAATCGGATCGTCCATCGTCACCAGCGATCGCTCGACGCACGCATACTCGCGCTTGATTTTTTCCGCTTCCGGAATCGGCGTACGCAATCCTACCGCAAGATCGTTTGTGAAGTGATCGCCGCCTACGGGAATCGCCGCCGTATGACGGACCACGCCGCCGGAAAATGCGATCAGTTCCGTTGTTCCGCCGCCAATGTCCAGCAGACACGATCCAAGTTCGCGCTCGTCCTGCGTGAGGCTCGCTTCGGCCGACGCGAGCGGCTCAAGCACCGTATCGTCCACGCGCACGCCCGCACGGTTCACGGCTGTAACGATATTCTGCGTCGCCGAGCCTGAAGCCGTAACAATGTGAACGTTCGCTTCCAGCCGCTGCCCCACCATTCCAATCGCGTCGCGAATATTGTCGTGCGAATCGAGGAAAAATTCCTGCGGCAATACGTGCAGCACTTCGCGATCTTCC
>JABDGF010000077.1:6793-6937 GCA_013286165.1 Acidobacteriota bacterium
GTTGGATGCCGCGCGCCGCTTCGATGGCCCGCCGCACGTCGTCGCGCTGCACATCGCGTGGCCGCGCGCCGATCGTCATTCCGCCGCGGCTATTTACGCCACGCACATGCACGCCCGCTACGCCAATCAACGCCGATTCCACCG
>JABDGF010000078.1 GCA_013286165.1 Acidobacteriota bacterium
GCGGCTTGCGGAAGAGCGACGGTGGATGGCGGCACGGCTTGCGTCGGCTGCGGCGTGTACGCGGGTGGCGCGGCGGCAGCGGGCGTAACTCCGGGAGGCGGCGCGGCGGGACGCGCGGGGGTGGAGCGTGCGATGTGTCGGCGCTGCCGGCGGAAATTCAGACCGCGCGGAAGGCTCAGAGGGAGCGGTTGGACGCGAGACAGCGGGGCGCGCGGTGATGGACCGCGGCGTGGCAGGCGCGTGCGGAATGGGAGTGAATTCAGCGGTGATCGTGGTGGCCGGCGGTGCGATGTGAATGGCGGGCGACGGAGGACCGACCATCGGCGCAACGGATGCGAGAGCGGCGCGAAACGCGTCGGCGGTTTGGAAGCGTTGGGCAGGATCCTTGGCCATCGCCATCATGATCAGCTGTGAGAGCGGTGCGGGAATATCGAGCTTCACATCTTTTGGTTCGGTAGGCGGCACTTGCAGGTGCGCCTGCATCACTTCGAAATTATTGTCCGAGACGTAGGGGCGCTGGCCGGTGATCATCTCGTAGAGCGAGACGCCGACGGAGTAGAGATCGGAGCGCGCGTCGATGGGTTCGCAGCGGACTTGCTCGGGCGACATGTAGGCGACGGAGCCTAGGGTGGTGCCGGTCATGGTGAGGCCGCGGTCGGTATTGGAGGAGCGCGCGATGCCGAAGTCCATGAGCTTGGTGACTTGCTGGGGCGTGACGATCATGTTGGCGGGCTTGATGTCGCGATGTACGACGCCTTTAGAATGCGCGTAGGAGAGCGCGGAGAGAACTTGATCGAGGTAGGCGATCGAATCGGCGTAGGAGAGCGGGGATTGATTCAGGCGCTGAGAGAGAGTGACGCCTTCGACGTACTCCATGATCATGACGAGCTGATTGTCGATTGTGAGCGCGGTGCGGAGTTCGGCGATGTTGGGATGATGCAGGCTGGCGAGGACTTTGATTTCGCGCAGGAAGCGGTCGGCGAGATCTTTCTGATCGGAAAGATCGGGGAGCAACACTTTCATGGCTTCGACGCGGTCGGATAGCTGGTTGCGGACTTTATAGACCTTGCCCATGCCGCCGGCGCCGAGAGTGCCGAGGATGATGTAGTCGCCTTTGCGGGCGCCGGTGACGTCACTGGAAGACATCGAGACCTCGATTCAAGGGGCGAGGAATTCGCGAGCGATTGTACGACATTTGCGGCGGGAGTGAAGTGCGAGCGTCGAACGACAAAGGCTGCCCGGTCCGGTTCGCAGCGCGAGCGAGACCGGCCGACACAGGAAGAAAGGCGGACTACTCGGAGCGGCGGGATTGGTGGACGGTGGTGCGCGAGGCGGCGGCGGTGCGGATGGCGGGGAGCAGGGTGCGCGGCATTTCGGATTTGTCGAGGCGGGCGACGGCGCCGAGAGCTTGCGCGATTTCCTGCGCGAGTTCATCGACCCACACGGAGATGGCGATGATGCGGCAGGGGGAGCTGGCCATAGCGCGGCCAATGTCTGTGGTGGTCATGCGATTGGGGACGGGCATGTGAAGATCCATGACGAGAACGTCGGGATCGAGTTGGGAGACGAGGCGAAGAGTTTCGGCGTAGTCAGCGGCTTCACCGATGAGTTCGATATCGTCGGCGGATTTGAGGAGATTGCGGAGGGTGCGGCGCACGGCGTCGAAATCGTCGGCGATGATGACGCGGATGGGCATGGGACTGTGTTTGTAGCAAGAGGCGGCGCGAGGCAACAATCGGGTGATTTCTGTAACGGGTTGGGGAGAAGTTGATTGTTTCTGTACGTGGGCATGGAACAAAGATTGCTTGTGGACGGCGCGGAGATAGTGTTGGTAAAGCTCGCTTTGGTGAGGTGGTGACGATGATTTTCCGGTTGGCGGTGGCGGCGATGGTGCTGGGCGTAATGGTATGCGGGCCGCATGAGAGGGCGGGAGCGGAGTCGCATGGCGTGGCGTTCACCGCGGATGCGTGCGATGTGTCGGCGCTGCCGGCGGAAATTCAGACCGCGCTGAAGAAGGATTACGACGAGTGGCGCGTGGTGCGCGAGGCGGATCTGAACAGCATGGCACGCGCGCGTTGGCAGGGTGCGAAGGTGGGTGCGTGTCCTGGGCTAGCGGCTGGTGCGATCACGGGGATCGGTGCGAAAGACTATGCGGTGTTGCTGGTGCCGGCGCATGCGGGCGATCGCGGGTACAAGCTGGTGGTGTTCAAGCGGGCGACGGAGACGTCGCCGTACGAGGCGGTGAAAGTTGCGGAATCGGCGCGTGTGAAGCCGCAGGATTATTTTATTCGCGTTGTGCCGCTTGAGGATTGGGTGGACGGGATACGGATTAAGAAATCGCAGGTGAGTGCGCCGGATGCGCTGGAGCTTGTGGATAGCGACGAGGAGAAGTACGGGGCGGAGCTGTATTTTTATACGGGTGGGAAATTTAAGAGTGAGCCGATTGATGATTGAGGAGTGCGGGACGCACAGACTGACAGTTTATTTTACAGCTCGCTGCGCTCGCCTAAGGCACACAGGCAGCAGCGGGCTGTGCCACTTGCTTTCTTAGCTATGGTGGCGTGCTTGGGTTGGTGCGTTGCCAGCATATCGATGGTGCATGGACGCAGATCGGAAGAGAAGATTTGTGATTCGGAGGGATTGGGCGCGGTGAGAGAGAGGAAGACTGGCAGTGCTGGGCGAAACTCGCGGAAACGGAAAACAACAAAAGCGGCAACAACAAGCTCGCGAAAAAAGTCGCGCCCGGCACTCCCGCGCCCACGACGCCTCACACCGCGACGAACGATCCCAACGCAAATCTGAATAACGTCACGAACCCATCGCCGGCGCCGAATACGCCGCCCGCGCCCGTAAACGGCCACACCGTCGATCCCGTCGCGCTCGCCGCTCTCGAACGCGAAGAGATCGACGACCTCAACAAGCGCGCCACGAAAGTCGGCGCCTCGCTCGACGGCATCCGCACCCAGCGCGAAGCGCAGGGCCAGCACATGCCCACAGACATCGACGCCTCGCGCGACAAAATGAAATCCCTGCTCGCGCAAGCCGACACGGCGGTCGCCGCCGGCGACATCTTCAACGGCCAAAAATTTATCGACCTAGCCGAATCCGAACTAAAAAAACTAGAACGCTTCGCCGGCCACTAGTGGAATAGCCTGCTGCGCAGGCTGTTCTCCTACGACCACAAAACGTCCCGTGTAACTCGCGCTACGACCGGATCAACCCTCTCAGTGCGTCCGCCGCCCATTTGAACTGCGGGAGCGCAGCTACCACTTTGCCACCACACTTCACGTCAGCTCAATCGATGCCTCGACTACCTCCACCGCTCACGTCGCACTCTTCAACCCAATCCACTTATCCGCGCGCGGCGCCACATAGTTTTTCATTCCCTCTAAAAGTTTCTCCGCCTCGCTCTCGCACAACATCATCCCGCGCTGCTTCTCCCTCAAAAATCCCTCGTCCACCACGCGATCCAAAAACGCCGCCAGCCCATCGTAGAATCCCGCCACATTCAGCATCCCGATCGGCTTCGCGTGATACCCAAGCTGCGCCCACGTCCAAATTTCAAACATCTCCTCAAACGTTCCAATCCCTCCCGGCAGCGCGATAAATCCATCGGAAAGCTCCGCCATCATCGCCTTCCGCTCGTGCATCGACGAAGTCACCCGCAAATCGCGCAGCCGCGTGCTAGCAAGTTCTTTCTCCACCAAGTCGCGCGGAATCACGCCAATCGCCTCGCCGCCCGCATCGATCACCGCATCCGAAATCGCGCCCATCAATCCCACCGACGCCCCGCCATACACCAACCCAATTCCCTCGCGCACAAACAGCTGCCCCAAGCCACGCGCCGCCTCCGCATACTCCGCCCTCACTCCCGTGCTCGACCCCGAAAACACGCAATACCGCATACGCTCCTCCACAAGCACACTCACACACTCTAAGTTACTCCCGGCAAGAAAATCGACGTGCTCGCACCCACGCACAAGCCGGCACGATCACATTAGGTAAGAAAGCAGGTGGCACAGGCCGCTGTTGCCTGTGTGCTGTTGAATTTTCCCAATCAGAAAAGCGCCAACGCGAGCGTCGAAGGCCCCTTTGAAATCCTCGACGCCCGCACGCGCAAGGGGCTGGACCCCTACCAGCACATTGCGCACTCCCCGCCCCCAAACCGTCACTGCTACGCGCTCACAAAAAAGCGCCCACCAAATAAAAAAGCCCCGGCTCGAGTTTCCTCAAACCGGGGCTTGCGTTTGTTAAGGCAAACCTTCAGTAACAATCTCTTTGACTGATCGATGTTACAAGCTAGAACCCGTCCGGCTTTGAGAGCCGAGCCCAGCCAACTATGTGGCTGGTGGAGAGTCGTACTCGCCGAAGCGAGTCGTGCTCCCTTTTCTTTTAGAAAGGAGGTGATCCAGCCGCAGGTTCTCCTACGGCTACCTTGTTACGACTTCACCCCAATCATGAGTCATACCTTGGGCGTCTGCTTCCTTGCGGTTAGCGCGACGACTTCTAGTACAGCCCACTTTCGTGATGTGACGGGCGGTGTGTACAAGGCCCGGGAACGTATTCACGGCGCCGTTCTGATGCGCCATTACTAGCGATTCCAGCTTCATGCAGTCGAGTTGCAGACTGCAATCCGAACTGAGCGCGATTTTGTGCGATTAGCTCCCCCTCGCGGGTTTGCAACGCTCTGTAGCGCGCATTGTAACACGTGTGTAGCCCTGGACATAAAGGCCATGCTGACTTGACCTCATCCCCACCTTCCTCTCCGTTATCCGGAGCAGTCCTCCTAGAGTTCTCCCTTGCGGGTAGCAACTAGGAGTAAGGGTTGCGCTCGTTGCGGGACTTAACCCAACACCTCACGGCACGAGCTGACGACAGCCATGCAGCACCTCTACACAGGTCTCTTGCGAGAAGGCCCTATTTCTAGAGCTGGTCCTGTGCGGTTCAAGCCCAGGTAAGGTTCTTCGCGTTGCGTCGAATTGAACCACATGTTCCACCGCTTGTGCGGGCCCCCGTCAATTCCTTTGAGTTTCAGCCTTGCGACCGTACTCCCCAGGCGCATGACTTAACGCGTTAGCTACGGGACTTGCCCCGTACAGGGCAAACCCCAAGTCATGATGGTTTAGGGCTAGGACTACCAGGGTATCTAATCCTGTTTGCTCCCCTAGCTTTCGTCTCTCAGCGTCAGTTGTGATCCAGCAAGCCGCCTTCGCCTCGGATGTTCCTACGGATATCTACGCATTTCACCGCTACACCCGTAATTCCACTTGCCTCTCTCACACTCTAGCATGGCAGTTTCGTTAGCAGCCCCTGAGTTAAGCCCAGGGATTTCACTCTCGACTTGCCACACAGCCTACAGACCCTTTACGCCCAGTAATTCCGAGCAACGCTGGCCCCCTACGTATTACCGCGGCTGCTGGCACGTAGTTAGCCGGGGCTTCTTATACCCGTACCGTCAAACCCTTGCGGGCTTTCTTCCGGGTCGAAAGGGGTTTACACTCCGAAAAGCTTCATCCCCCACGCGGCGTTGCTGCATCAGGCTTTCGCCCATTGTGCAAGATTCCCCACTGCTGCCTCCCGTAGGAGTCTGGACCGTGTCTCAGTTCCAGTGTGGCTGGCCAACCTCTCAGTCCAGCTACCGATCTTTGCCTTGGTGGGCCGTTACCCCGCCAACAAGCTAATCGGCCGCGGATCCCTCTTTTGGCGACTTGCGCCTTTGAATTCAGAAGCATGTGCCCCCGAAATGTTATGCGGTATTAGCCCAATTTTCACTGGGTTATTCCCCACCTGAAGGAAGGTTATCCACGTGTTACGCACCCGTTCGCCACGGTTGTATTGCTACAACCGTTCGACTTGCATGTGTTAAGCACGCCGCCAGCGTTCGCTCTGAGCCAGGATCAAACTCTCGTTTGAAACTTGGCGTTTCCGATCAAGTAAGTGTCGATTCTCATCGAGACCCACTCATCAGGAACGAACTTTTTGAATCGCTCGGTTATCTCTCAAATTCCGGCATATCCACCGGTACACCCGGTAGACACACCGTTAACCAAACGGGTTCTGGCTTGTAT
>JABDGF010000079.1 GCA_013286165.1 Acidobacteriota bacterium
TTGCGTCAGTTTTTGAATCCAGCGCGACTGCATCACAGCTCCCTCCCTTCCTTTACGGGTGCCGCACCCTTTTCTGTCTAAAGGGTGCGTGAGGGAACGTAATGAATACGATCGGGAGTGATACCGCGCCTTGGGCTTAGTGCCCAGCTCGCACCCTTTAGACAGAAAAGTGTGCGGCACCCGGAAAACCGCTACGCTTGCTTCATCTTCATTACGCGCGCGATTGAAGCAGAGAGCCTGTCCCAGCTCTCAGCTTCCTTTTCGAGCGCGCCGCGGCCTGCACGCGTGAGCGAGTAGAACTTCGCGCGCCGCCGGTTCTCCGTCATCTTCCACTCCGCTCGAATCCACCCTTCTTGCTCGAGCTTGTGCAGCGCGGGATAGAGCGAACCGTCGCTCACCTGCAGCACGTCGCCGGAAACCTGGCGCAGGCGCTGGCTGATTGAAAATCCATTCATTGGTTCCAGGGCGACGATTTTAAGCAGCAGCATGTCCAGCGTGCCCTGCACCAGGTCGGGAGGCTTACTCATCGGCGGTACGATCTCCTAGGCGGCGACCTTTGTCTCGGTTACCGAGGCTTAGACTACTCATCTTCCTCTCGGTAAGCAAGGGGAACATACTTTTTATACGCGGGTGCCTCGAGGAAAGTTCCGTGGGTTGGAAGAAATATTCGGAGCGGCAGGCTTGGGCATCCGGCGGCGGCGGTGGCGCGAGGGCGCGCTTCTGGGTAACATTTCGCCGTCGTTCGCCCCGCCTGGAGGTGACAGTGATTCAGCTTCGACGCATCGCGCGCTTCATCGCGCTTCCCTTCGCAGCTTTTCTCGCGCTTTCATCCGCAGTGCTGTTCGCGCCGCCCGCGCGCGTCGCCGGTTCGTCGATGCCCTTCAATGTAGGGACGGTGCTGAAAAGCGTGATCTTCCTTTTCTATCCGACCAATACCGGCCTCGAAGTGGGAACTGGATTTCTCGTTCAGATCCCGTCGAAAACTCAGGGCGAGGCGCCGTCGATTGCAATCGTCACAGCGCGGCACATCGTGGATCCCGCCTGGGCCGGCTGCAACCGGGCAAACCCCTCCACGATTTTCGCGCGCATCAATACGAAAGATTTCAAGCCCGGCATCACGAAGGAAGATGACGCTGTCGATGTGGTGGAGTTGAACGTCGGCACCGCCGCCGACAAACACTGGTACGCGCATCCGAACGATCGCGTGGACGTGGCTGTGATTCCAGTTTCAGAGCAACATGTGCTGCAATTCGAGCGCAACGACGTGCGCTTCTTGCCGGTGGCGGATTTTGCGACGGCAGCCGAGACGGCCAACTACAAAGTGGGCATCGGAGATGAAATCGTCACGGCGGGCCTGGTGCCCGCGCTGCTTGCCACCGAGCGCAATTATCCGGCGTTCAAATTTGGGCGCATCTCGAATATTCCGCAGGAGCCGATCAACATGATGTGCGAGAAGGATGATAAGCCACTGCCGCGCGACGTGTGGCTGCTCGCGGGAAATTTTGTCGGCGGGAATAGCGGCTCACCCGTGTATTTGCTGCCGCCGCAGCCGTCGGCCGAGCATCGCGTCATGCTGATCGGCGTCATCGCAGGCGCGATACCCGATGTGGACCTCGGACAGATGGTGCCGTCAGAGTTTGTCTTCGACGTGCTGAAGGCCCACTACCCCAACGCGAATCTCTACCGCGGCCACGCCCCCGGCACAATTATGAAGTGAGTGCAAAGTAGAATAGGCACGTTGTGCCTGTGTCCTTCGCACCCACTCCAGACCGCAGGCACGACGTGCCTATTCCACCGACGCTCACTCAAAAAAAGAGCTACGAATGCGCATGCTGCGCCAGCGTAGCTCGTTTTTCCTTCCCCTCAGAAGCTTGTCGTGTGCTCCGGGCGAATTAGTGGATCGCGCCGAGCAAATAGAGGACGAGAACGATCACCAGGACCGTGCCAACCACGCCCAGCCCGCCGCCTGCACCCCAGCGGTTATAGCCGTAGTAGCCGCCACCGCCCGCGAAGAGCAAAACCAAAATGATAATTAGCAGTAGCATCGAGGCCTCCTGTACTGCAGCGTCGAGCCACAGTCTGCCGAAATCGCGCGCCCCGCAACATCAGGCATAAGGTGTAATGCTGTAAGGGGATTTAGGTAGGGCTCTTACTGGGTTACCGCGGCCGCGTGGTGAATCCGCAATCCTTCCAACGCTTTTCCCAGTGCCACACACCGTAGGCGGCGTGGACCTTCAGACGAAATCCAAGCTCGCGTACCAGCATGATGATTTGCCCGCGGTGATGCGCGTCGTGCGCAAACATGTAGCCAAACATCGACGCGCCCGCCGGCCAATCCTGCGACCAGCTCCCGCGCGAGTAGATTTGAATTTTCCGCTGTGCGGGATCGGGCGTGAGCAGCACGTCCTTGAGCATCGCGACGAGCACCGCGTTGCTTTTCTTGTGCGCGGCGCGCGTTTGAGCGATCGTCGCGCGCTCCGGATCGAGCATCGCAGGACATTTCAGGTGCGGCGCGCTGCGGCGAATCCAGTTCACGTTGCAATTGTGCATGTGAACGAAAATGCCGGCGATGGTGCGCCCCTCGCCGCGCTTGTGCAGCGGATGCGGCGCGCGCCAAGCTTTCGCGTCGAGATTCGCGAGCAGCAGGTCGTTCATCGCTCCATTCGCCGCGAACATCTCCACCAGCACCACAGGAATATCTGCCTGCGTGGACGGCGGCCTACGCCGCGCCGGCTTTGATGGTTTGAGCTTTGTCTTCATCTCCGAAGTATTGTAATGCCGACGCACAGACTGACAGTCTATGTTACAGCGTACGCCTTCGGCGCACGCCTGCCCCACGGAGTCCGCTTTGGCCAGCAAAGCGAGCTGTGACATCGACTGTCAGTCTGTGCGGAGTTATTCGTAGCGGAGAGCTTCGACGGGGTTGAGGCGCGCGGCTTTGGTGGCGGGCCACACGCCGAAGACGAGGCCGATGCCTACGGCTACCACGAATCCCACAATTACCGCGGTCGGCGACACCACGGCTTGCATGCCAGTGATCACCGGAATCAACATCACCAGGCCGCTTCCCACGAGGATGCCAATGATGCCGCCACTGCCCGTGAGCGTCATGGCCTCAAACAAGAATTGCCAGGTGATGTCTTTGCTGCGCGCGCCGATCGCTTTGCGCACGCCGATCTCGCGCGTCCGCTCGGTGACGCTCACAAGCATAATGTTCATCACACCGATGCCACCGATCAGAAGGCCGATCGAGCTGAGCACCACCACCACGATCGCCACGCCACCGATGATGTCGTTGAACTGCTTCACCGTGTCGGCATTGGTCTGCATCGAAAAATTGTCGGGCTTGCTATACGGAACTTCGCGGCGGCGGCGCAGAACTTCGCGCGCCTGATCGACGGCGGTATCGAGCTGCCCCGGATACGCCAGGATCCCGATGAACACCTCGAAGCTCGCCGGAAACAATTTCGTGAACGAATAGTAGGGCGTCACGACCCGCTTGTCTTCGTCCGCGGCGCCCAGCGTGCCCACCGGCTTCAAAAACACGCCGATCACCGTGAACGTGGAGCCATCGACGAGCACTTCTTTTCCCACCGCATCTTCCATCGACGGAAACAGCGCCTTGGCGATGTCTTCCCCGATCACGACGACGTTGTCGCGGTGCCGGTTTTCCGTGTCGGTGAAAAATCGGCCGGCGCGCATCGTCTCGCTCGAATCGACGAGCGGATAATTCGGAAACGTGCCGCGGAATTCGCCGCCGGTGGCTTCGTTCTTCTGGTAACGCACCGAGTGCGCCTGCTGCCAGTTGTAAATCGCGACGGTGACGTCTTTGACGGCCGGGCACATGGTGCGAATGGCTTCGGCGTCGTCGAGCGTAAGCGGCTTGCGCTCGCGCTCTTCCTTGGGGCGGCGGCCGTTCGACGGCCCCTGATTGAATCGCCACGCCCAGGCCGAGTTCGCGCCGCTGGAATTGATCTGATCGACGATCGAATTGCGGAAGCCGCTCACCAGGCCGACCACCAGGATGATCAGCATCACGCCGATCATCACGCCCAGCACGGCCAGAAAGCTGCGCAACTTGTGTGCGCGCACCGTATCCAGCGCCAGCCGCAGATTTTCGCGAAGATCGTTCTTGAATTCCATCGGCTATCCGTCCGCCCGCAGCGCTTCGATCGGGTCCAGCTTCGCCGCGCGCATCGCGGGATAAATTCCAAAAAACAGTCCGACGCTGGTCGAAAGCAACAACGCGACCGCGATCGCGAAAAACGGGGTCGAAATTGGAATCGAGGTGGTGCCGCGCACGATCGCCGAAATTCCCAGCGCGATCATCACGCCCACCGCTCCCCCGCTCGCGGCCAGCATCGCGGACTCCACCAGAAACTGCATCACGATGTGCCGCCGCCGCGCGCCGAGCGATTTGCGCAGGCCCACTTCGCGCGTTCGCTCGGTGACGCTCGCCAGCATGATGTTCATGATCACGATGCCGCCGACCACCAGAAACACGGACGTGACCCACACGGCCACGCCGAAAACGTTTGACGTTAAGCTGTCCCAGATCCCCATCAGCGCCGACGGCTGCACGATTCCAAAATCGTCTTCCTTGCTATACGGCAGGTGATGCCGCGCGCGCAGGATCACGCGCGATTCGTCCACCGCTTCCGCCATCGCCTTGCCGCTCACCGCCGAAACGAAAATCGTCACCGAGTCGTGCGGCGTGAGCAGTTCCTTGCGATACGTGCTCAGCGGGATCATCACGAAATTATCCTGCGACTGGCCGAGCACTGAACCTTTCGCCGTGGTGACGCCCACCACCTGGAACTCGCCCTGCCCCGCGCGAATTTCTTTTCCGATGGGATCCGCGCCGCCGAAAATTTTCTGCACCAGATCCGGGCCGATCACCGCGACGTTGGACCGGTGGTCTTCGTCGATCTGCGTCAGCATGCGTCCGCTCGCCGCGTCCATGTTGCGGATGTCGGCAAACTCCGGCGTCGCACCCACGATGTCGACGTCCTGGCTCAACTGGTTGCCGTAACGCACGTCGGCCGTGGTCTGCTGCTGCCCGCCGACCTGCTTCGCCAGGTGCATCTGCTCGCGAATTGCTTCCAGGTCGTCCGTAGTCAGCACGGGATGCTTGCGCGCGCGGTTCCAGTCTTCGAGGTTCGTCACCAGGCCGATGCGGTCGATCACAAACGCGTTTGAGCCCAGGTTCGCGATTTTGTCCGCGACGTAAATGTTCAAGCCGTTGAGGATGGACATCACCGCGACGAGCGTCGTGACCGCGAGCATCACGCCCAGCAGCGTGAGAAACGTTCGCATCTTGTGCGCACGCAGCGTATCCATCGCGATCGCGATCGTCTCGCGCAGCGCCACGTACGTCTGGCGAAACGTCATCTTGTGGGACGGCGGCTTCGCTGGTTGGCCGGGCGTTGGCAAGGTCGGTTTGGGTCCTTCGCGGCGGGCCGTGGCTCCGGCGCCGCGTCTGTCTATTCTACGTGCACCTGGGCCAGAAAGTTTCTCGGCATCTCCACTTTACGCCGCCGCGGACGAAGCAAAGGCGAATATGCCCAGCCTGGCCGCTAATTTCAGTGCCCTATATAAGGATGCGCCCCGATTGGCGTATTGGACGAGGCAATAGCCTCGCCGTTAGCGCCAAGCGCGTGAGTAGCGTAGGCATTCCTGCCTGTGTGCCGTTGTCTCGCGCACACCACGGCACCGGCAAGATTGCCCATGCTACTCATACGAGTGTTCGCTTACGGTCGATTTGCGCCCAGAACTTCGGCGCGTTTGGCGGTGATCGCGGCTTGGCTGAAGCTGGCGGAAGGCTTGATGAACTCCACTGCGACCTGCGTCTTGCCCATAAAAGTGGGACCCACATGCGCGACGCGGCACAGCAGTTCTTCGTGATTCACAGTGTTTTCAATGCGGATGATCGCCTGGCGCTCGACTGGCGTCGCCAGCAGGATCAACGCGCCG
>JABDGF010000080.1 GCA_013286165.1 Acidobacteriota bacterium
ATCCCAGGAGTTCCGTCACGTGTGCGGCATCGTAGGCTACGTCGGCCCTAAAAAAGTCGTCCCCCTGATTCTCGACGGCCTAAAGCGCCTCGAGTACCGCGGTTACGATTCCGCCGGCATCGCCGTCGTCCAATCCGACGGCAAACTCGAAATCCGCCGCGCGCCCGGCAAGCTCCGCAATCTCGAAGAATCCATCCGCGCAAAACCGCTCGACGGTCTATACGGCATCGGCCACACGCGATGGGCCACGCACGGCCGCCCCACCGAGGAAAACGCGCACCCGCATCGCGACTGCTCCGGCGAAATCGTCGTCGTGCACAACGGTATCATCGAAAATTATCTCGACCTGAAGCAGCAGCTCACCGCCGAGGGCCACAAGTTCGTCACAGAGACCGACACCGAAGTCATCGCGCACCTGATCGAGAAGTTTTCGAAAGCCGGCTCGAATCTCGAGCAGTCCGTAATGAAAGCCGTCAAGGTCATGACCGGCGCCTACGCCCTCGTCGCCATCTCGACGCGCGATCCGCAAAAAATCGCCGCAGCGCGCCTCGGGCCGCCCATCGTCGTCGGCCTCGCCGAAAACGAATCCTTCATCGCGAGTGATATTCCCGCCATCCTTGCCCACACGCGCAGCGTCATTTTCATGGCCGACGGCGACATCGCAATCCTCACTCCGAGCGGCGTGCAACTCACCGATTTCGACGGCAAGCCCATCTCGCGCCCGCCCCAGCACATCACCTGGGACCCGATCATGGCCGAGAAGGGCGGCTACAAGCATTTCATGCAGAAGGAAATTTTCGAGCAGCCGCGCGCCGTCCGCGACACTCTCATTGGCCGCATCTCGCAGGACACCGGAAAAGTGTTCCTCGACGACATGGACATCACCGCCGACGAGTTCCGCGCGTTCGAAGCCGTGAAACTCATCGCCTGCGGCACCAGCTGGCACGCCGCGCTCGCCGGGAAATTTATGATCGAGCGCCTGGCGCATATACCCGTCGAGGTCGATTACGGCAGCGAATTCCGCTATCGCGACCCAATCGTCACCAAGCGCGATCTCGCCATCGCCATCAGCCAGTCCGGCGAAACGGCCGACACGCTCGCTGCCACTCGGGAAGCCGCACAAAAAGGCGCGAAAATTCTCGGCATCTGCAACGTCGTGGGCTCAATGCTCACCCGCGAAGCAAACGGCACGGTGCTCACACACGCCGGCCCCGAGATCGGTGTCGCGTCCACAAAAGCATTCACCTGCCAGCTCACTTCACTTCTTCTCGTCGCGCTGTACCTTGGCCAAGTCCGCGGGAAGCTCGCGCCGGCTGACACCATCAAGCTCATGCAGGAGCTGACTCGACTTCCGCAAAAAATCGAAGAAGTTCTGCAGCGCGACCCCGCGATCGAAGCGCTCGCTCGCCAGCTTTTCCGCCACACCGATTTTCTCTACCTCGGCCGCGGCATCCATTACCCCATCGCTCTTGAAGGCGCGTTGAAACTCAAGGAAATCTCCTACATTCACGCCGAAGGCTATCCGCAGGCGAAATGAAGCACGGCCCCAACGCGCTGATCGACGAAAATCTTCCTGTCGTCGTAATTGCCACGCGCGATGAAACCGATCCCGCCTCAATGACGCGCTACGAAAAAACCATTTCCAACATGCAGGAAGTGGCCGCGCGCGACGGAATCGTGATCGCCATCGTCACCGAAGGCGACAAGCTCGCGAAACCGATCGCCACGCACGTGATCGAAATCTCGCGCGCGCCGGAGCTCCTCACGCCCATCATCGAGATCGTTCCGCTCCAGCTTCTGGCGTACCATATTGCTGTCCGCCGCGGCTGCGATGTGGATCAACCGCGAAACCTGGCGAAGTCCGTTACCGTCGAATAGAACATGGGACATGTGCGCATAAACTCGAGCCGGACCTTCGCAACGCGATTCACGCGGAGGTACGCGCTCGTGCTTGCGCTGATCGTGGCACTCTCTGCCGTGGCTGCCTCCGCGCAGTCGAATTCCAAACTCACACTGTCGGCCGTCAATGTCACCGGACTCGCCCAATATTCGCAGGGCCAAGTCGTCCGGGCCTCCGGCCTTCAGCTCAACCAGCCGACTACGCTGGGCGATCTGCAATCCGCCGTTGAGCGCCTCGGCAAATCCGGCGCATTCGAATCCGTCAACTATCGTTACCAGACGCGCGGCACCAACCTCACCGCCGACATCGCCGTCGTCGAATCGAAAAATGTTCTGCCCTGCCTCTACGACAATTTCGTGTGGTTCACCGCCGCCGAACTCGACCAGGCGCTGAAAGACCGCGTTGCGTTTTTCGCGGCCGGTAAAGTTCCGGTCACGGGCGAATCGACTGATCAGGCGCGTGCGGCCTTGCAGGACTTACTTAGCTCAAAAGCTCTGCCCGGCGAAGTCAGCTACCTGCCCTTCGCGCCGATGGGCGGCGCCGTGAGCGCGCTCGTATTCCGCATCGACGGCGCATCAATTCCCATCAAGACCGTCGCTTTCTCGGGCGAACAGAAAGTCACGGCCCAGCAACTCGCGGACGCCGCCAAAGGCCTCATCGGAAAAAATTATTCCGCGCTCGACGTGGAAGACTACGCGCGCACCGGAATTCTTCCGCTGTACCGCCAGCGCGGATATCTGCGCGCTGCGTTCGCGCCGGCTCAGGTCGCTCTTCTCGACCCCAATTCGAAAGGCCCCGCATTCGACGTCGCCGTCTCGCTCTCGGTCACCGAAGGCGATCAGTATTCGCTCAGCAGCATCAATTGGTCCGGCAACCAGGCCATCGCCTCCACGGAACTCGCGAAAGCATTCGGCATGTCCGCGCGCGAAGTCGCAAACACAGACAAGATCGAAGCAGGCGTGCACAACGCCGTGCGCATCTACAATTCGAACGGCTACATCACCGCACGCGTCCTCCCCAAAGCCGATCTCGACGACGCGCGAAAGCTTGCCGCCTACTCGCTCATCGTGAAAGAAGGCCCGCAATACCACATGGGCAGTGTCACCTTCGAAGGTGTGAATGAACGCGTCGCGGACATTTTGACCAAACAGTGGAAGCTCAAGCCCGGCGACATCTACGATTCGAACTACACGAACGATTTTATTTCGAAGGTTCTCGCGCCGGAACTCGCGCGCCAGGGCGTGATGGCTCCAATGATCTCCACCAATCCGCAGCCTGACGCGTCGAAGCTTAGCGTCGATCTTCACATCAAGTTAGCGAACCCCGTTTCGGCGGCACCCGCGGCACCCGCCACCGAACCTCCGGCCGCGCCCCCTGCTCCGACTCCGGATCCGAAGTAACCCGCACGCATCCCCGTTTCCTCTCCGGCACTCAATGTTCTAGAATCGGCGCATGCTCCGCCCCACGTACTTGTCGCGCGCGTTTTTCGCTGCTGCCATCCTTTTTGTGATCGCTGGTTCCGCATCGGGGCAAGCCGCCAATGGCAGCGCGAAGCTCGAGGCCATCACCATCGAAGGTTCCGCCCGCTACAAATCCGACCAGATCGCCGCCGCCATCGGCATGAAACCCGGCATGTCCGTGGACCGCGACGCGCTCCAGGGCGGCGCCGACAAACTTTCCGCGCTGGGCCTCTTCAATTCCGTCACGTACAAGTTCGCAAGCTCGCCCGCGGGAGTCCGCGTCACTTACACCGTGGCCGACGCGCCCGCCGGTCCCGTGATCTTCGATAATTTTCCATGGGTCACAGACGAAGACATCGTCGCCTCTGTCCGCGCCTCGGGCGCGCTCTTTGACGGCACCGCGCCCGCCCACGGTACGAACCTCGACAGCATCTCGACCGCCATCCAGCAATTTCTCGATACGCGCTCGATTCACGCCCGCGTCTCGCACACGCTCGTCGCCGATCCCGCAACTGGACAACAAGTCCAGCAATTCCGCGCCGACGACGTCACACTCACGATCAATTCCGTCACGTTCTCGGACGAACTCGCCGCGAAAGACGCAGGCCTTTCCGATCGCGTCCCCGATCTGGTTGGGAAGCCTTACTCGCGTTCGCTCATCGAACTGTTCATCTTCGAGCAGGTTCGCCCGCTGTACCTCGGCCGCGGCTATTTGCGCGCGCAATTCGCGCCACCCGTTGCAAAACTCGCCGCTGGCACCGCGAATCCTCTGGACGCCAAGCTCGACGTGACGATCCCGATCGTTCCTGGCATGCGTTACACCTGGGCCGGCATTCAGTGGACCGGCAACAGCGGTATCCACAATGACGAACTCAACCACGCCGTCGAACTCAAGCCCGGCGATCCGCTCGACGCCAATCGCCTCACGCAATTCACGCAGCACGTCGAGGACCTCTATCACCAGCGCGGATATCTCGACTGCAAACTCGACCTTCAGCCGCACTTTGACGACAAAGCCGGCAGCGCCTCCTACTCCGTTTCGGTCACGGAAGGCCCGCAATACCACATGGCCAAGCTCGTCCTCACCGGACTTTCCCCCGAAGGCGAGCGCCGCATCCGCAAAGCGTGGAGCATTCCTGAAGGCGCCGTGTTCGACGAATCCGTCTATCAGGAATTTATCGATCACGGCATCAAAGCCGCATTCGCCGGCCTCCCCGTTCACTACGAAAAGACGGGTCACTTCCTCGAGCAAGACGCCGGGGCCTTGAAAGTGGATGTGCTGCTCGATTTTCAGTAGGCCGCGCCAAGAGCGCGCTTCAAGCGCGCCTTCCAAAAGGCAATTCAGCGATATAATTTCTCTTAGGCCTCGCGCCACCACATGACCGCCGCTCCCGCCACCGCACTCGAATCGCTCGACGAACGCGCCGCGCTCAATAAAGAGAAGCGCCTTCTGGATTCTCTGCGCGCGCTCGATTCCCTTTTCATCGCCTTCTCCGGCGGCGCGGACTCCGCGTATCTTGCCTGGGCTGCGCACCGAGCCATCGGCGAACGCTCCATCGCAATCACCGCCATCTCGCCCAGCTTCTCGCGCCACGATCGCGCCGAAGCAGAAAAATTCATCGCCGCCACCGGCATCCGCCACGAATTCATCGACACGACGGAATTCGAAAATCCTGAGTACGTCGCCAACAACGCCGACCGCTGCTACCACTGCAAAAACGAACTCTTCGAGCGTATGGACGTGCTCGCTCGCTCGCGCAACACCCAAGCCATCGCGTACGGAATCAATGCGGACGACACGCGCGACTTCCGCCCCGGCCATCGCGCCGCGCACGAACATCACGTCCTCGCGCCACTTCTCGATGCCGCGCTCACTAAAGCCGAAATCCGATGGCTCTCGCAGCGCGCCGGCCTCGCCACGTGGGACCGTCCCGCGTCCGCCTGCCTTTCTTCGCGCGTTCCCTACGGCACCGTCGTCACGCCCGAAATCATGGACAAGATCGACCGCGCTGAAGCCGCCCTCCGCGCCCTCGGTTTCCGCCAATTTCGCGTTCGCGCACACGGCGAACTGGCGCGTATCGAAATCGCGAAAGACGAACTCGCTCGCGGCCTCGAGCCCGCCGTCTCCGCGCGAATTTCGGAAGGTGTGAAAGCGGCCGGCTTCAAATTCGTCACGCTCGATCTGGAAGGCTATCGCCAGGGTTCGTTGAATTCGCTTTTGAAGCTGACGTAGCTCCGCCAAGCTGCACAAATGGCACACGCGGTTCGCGCAGCCCCACGCGTTCCGCAGGTTGCACGGATTGAACTTCCAGTTGCGCGCCTGCGTATATAGCTAGTAGAAAGGGGTGCCGCTCGCGAACCAGAACGCGGCGGTTTCTCACACATGACAAACGTTCACTCACGCACTCGCAACGCACTCGCACTCA
>JABDGF010000081.1 GCA_013286165.1 Acidobacteriota bacterium
ATCGCGAGGCGCCCCTGCACGCACCGCAACACGGCGCATCCAGGGCGCGACGCTCTACGAGCCAGATTGCTTGGTGAACTTCTGCCCGCGCCCCTGCAAGTCGGTGTTGTCCGCGCCGGTCGTAGCCTTGCCGGTTCCGAGTTCCGTGCCCGCACCCGCCACAGCCGGCGCAGGATTCACTTCCGGCTGATCCGGCGTCAGGCCGCCCTTCGATTCGATCTCGCGGAAGAGCTGCACGGCGCCATTATCATCGAGCAATTTCGCAGCTTCGTCCTCGAGCTTCTTGTTGAGCAGCCGCACGATCACCACAGCCGGCCCAGCCAGGGCAGGGTCGCGGTCCGTCAGCTCCGCGTCTTCCACGTCGAGCGGATCGCCCTTCGGCATCTTCGGCTGGCCATCGACTCCCACCCACGAACTTTCGTACTTCTCTTTCGGGCTCAGGTGCAGCGCATCCTGCACCTTCTCGCCAAAAGTCTCGCCGTGATGCAGCGACTTGCCGGACCGCTCAACGTAGCCGCGGCCGCGCGCATCGGTATCCGCGCCGGGAATCAGGAGCACCTGGTTCCCGCTGATGCCGAGTTCCTCGAGGTCTTCAACGGCCGATTCCGCGTCTTCGTAATGCTCGAATACTCCGGTGACGGTCTTGATTCCGATCGACATGGCTGCCTGTCCTTCCCGCCAGATGCGGGTGCGCGCTTAGGTACTCGCTTCGTCGCGCCGCATTATACCGCGCACAGTCCGCAGAGTATGCGAAATCACCCAACGCTAAATCAGGTAAAGACAGTAGGGGCATACAGTAGATGCCTTGCTAGACTCACGCATCGTTTGTCGGGTTCCACAAAGCTTCGACAGGCAGCTGGCGTGTTTTTCGTAGGGCAGGCTGGTTCTGCAACCGCCTCGCTCGGTAGCGCGCGAGTCAGCGCACGCAGGATCAAAACGGAGGAACAATGGCAGCGGCAAAAGAAAACGGCAAGCATGAAGGTAAGAAGCTGACGCGCGAGCAACTCATCGCGAATCTGAACGACGACCTGTCACGCGAATACCAAGCCATCATCGCGTACGTAAATTATTCGCAAGTGCTCAAAGGCGCGCCATACATGAATATCGCCGCCGAACTCGAGAAGCACGCCAGCGAAGAACTGGGCCACGCGCTAGTTATCGCAAACCAGATCGACTATCTCGGCGGCATGCCATCGGTCACGCCGAAACCGGTAAAGACCTCCGATAAAGCCACCGACATGCTGCGCTTCGATCTCGATAACGAAGTGGAGACAATCAAGCAGTACCGCCAGCGCGTGAATGAATGCGAAGAGCTTGGCGAGTACGCCATCAGCGAGCACATCCGCGAAATTCTGCTCGACGAGCAGGATCACGCTATCGCGCTCGCCACCGCGCTCGGCATCGACGTTCCAAAGATTCCGGCGCCGTCGAACGAATAACGCCACCCGGCGCGAAACCATTTGCTCGCAACAGAGTCGAACCGTACCACAAGGAGGTCCATATGAAACCGCTCGCCATCGCAGGTATTGTGCTCATCCTTCTGGGCATCGTGGGCTTCGTGTACCAGGGATTTTCATATACAACGCGGAAGGATGTCGCAGACATCGGACCCATCCATGCGACGAAAGACACTACGCACAATGTCCCGATTTCGCCCATTCTGAGCGGCTTGGCTCTGGTGGGTGGGGTTGTGTGCTTGGTGGCAGGGTCGAAATCGTCGTAGGATTAGCGCCCCCGGCAATTCGGGAACTCTGCACGGCCCCGGGCGAAACAAATTTGTTGGCAGTTCAATGACGAAGGAGGCCAGATGGCCGAACACACTACGCACCACAGTGAAGGCGTGTTGAGCGACGTGGCACAGACGATCGGGGAAACCGTGGGCTCCATCGCCGCGAAAGTATCCAACGCAGCTGCGCCCATCATCAAGAAAGTCGAGCGCAAGGCGAAGTCGATTCGCGCGAAGAAGTCGGTAAAGCGGGCCGAAGCGAAGGTGAAGAAGTCCGCAGCTGCCGCAAAGAAGTCCGCGAAGTCGGCGGCGCGCAAAGTGAAATCGAAAGCGCGCAAGGCAGTGAAGAAGGTCGCGCCGAAGAAGAAGGCTGCTCGTCGCAAAGCGCGGCGTTAGTTTTCGAAGCGGTCGCGTTTCAAACTGAGAGTGTGAGCGAGCCCGCCGTGGCCCTGTGTTGCGGCGGGTTCGTTGTATTTGGTGGTTGAAGCTTGGACGTTCGTGCAGCCGGGCTTTCAGCGAGCGTATGACGATTTTCTGAGAGGAATTTAACGATGTGGCGCTGGGTGATTCTGTTTCTCGTGGCAACGTTCGTGGCGGGTATTTTCGCGTTTGCAGGATTGGTCGTCGCCGCGATCGCCGTCGCGAAATTGGTCTTCTACCTCTTCCTCATTTTGTTTCTCATCGCACTGATCTACGCACTCACCCGCAACCTACGCTCCCGCAAGCTTTGATCGAAATTATGTTGGCGCCTGGCGCGCAAATAGGGCGAACCTGTCCTCGCGAACAGGGTGCCTTCCACGCCGCAACACCGATGCGGTAACCGATAGCAGCGCAGCGTCAGCGCCTAAAATAGGCGTATGGCTGGCGATTCCACTAAAGGCCCGGCGCAACCGGTTCCGCTCGACGCTCCGTCCAAGTCCGCGGCCACCGCAACTCGTCCGGATCGCACGGCGACGTCACCCACGTCTGCGCGTGCCGGCGAACCGGCGGTAGTCCCACGTACCGTTAAATGCCCCAAGTGCGGCGCCGACGCGCGCGAAGTCGCCCGCTTCTGCCAGCGCTGTCACATGACGCTCCGCTACAGCTGCCCGGCGTGCAAGAACGAACAACGCAAGGGCGGCACCTGCGAAAAGTGCGGCGTCGATTTCCTGAAATACATCGTCGCCGTTGTCGATGCGAAGCGCGATACTCGCGACGTCGAGCAAGAGCGCCTCGATCGCCGCTCCGGTCTCATCAAAAACGTACTCATGATTCCGCTGACCGGCGGCCTGTCGCTTCTGAAGCTGCTCCGTCCGGCGCAAAATAAATCGAAGTAGCTGCCCGCCTCTCACGCCGATGTTCGAATGCCCCAAATGCCGGCAATCGAATCTCGACGACGCTCAGTTTTGCTCGCGGTGCCATCGGACGCTGCTCTATCACTGCCCAAAGTGCTGGCATAACCAGCGAACCGCCGCGAAGTGCGAGAAGTGCGGCGAGGATCTCACGCTTTACTGGACGCGGCGCATGGCGCTCGCCCGCGCCGACATGGTCCGCGAGCGCGCCGAAAAAGACCCCGACCTCCGACCCGATCCTCCGCCGCCGTCGATCGAAGACATCCACGATCTCGTCGCGTCGGTTCCGAACAAGCCGATTCCATTTCTAAAGTTCGCGGCCCTGATGTATCTGCGGCTCGCGAGTTGGTTTGGATTTGCAGGCCCGCTTTAAACGTTCCCGCGATCCATTATCTCGAGAGAAAATACTTCGATGGCGGAAACAATCCGCATCGCGAAAATTCCCGCCCGCACGCGCGCTTTACTTCCTGCATCCAGTAGTCGAAAGTCCCTGCCGCGACGCCCACTAATTTCACGGCCTCGCGATACTCCATCGAATGCAGGAAATAAATTTCGAAAAGTTTCAAGCGCCCTTTCCATTCCGGCCTTCGTAGCGCCTGCCGCCCGAGCCGCTCGAAGTCCGCGACAAACTCGCACGCACGGCTGCGTTCGGGCCGCCACTGGTAGCCGAGTGAGGGCGACTCAAGCGAAACAGCCCTCAGCCGTCCGCGGCTTTCCTCCATCCATTCGCTCAGGCTCCGGTACCGGCCGTGGCACGCATCGAAAATCTCGCGCGCCTTCAGTTGCGCTCCACTCGAAGCAGCGGTGTCCCGAGTCATCTTGCTTCTCACAGCGCGTTTCGCACTGGGGAGAGTTTGCGTTTCGACCGCTTCCACGAATTCAGAAATCGCGGGAACTCCAATCGTCGATGCGCTCAATTCGCCCTCCCGTCCGGCGGCTCCGGCAACAAAGCGCGCACATCCCAGCCGGCGTCGTTCCGCCCCATCTCCTCTTCCACCGCGGTCAAACACGATTGAAAACACTCGCGCCACCCGGCCAGATAGCCGCTCGCGTACTCTTCCGCGATCTTCTGCTGTACGCGATACCTCGACTGCATGTCGAACATTTCAGCGCACTCGATGTCCGGCGCGTCCAGCGCCAGCCGCACTCGATGAATCAGTTCGCGCATCGCTCGAGCGACGCGATGTAACGGCGTCGGGAAATAAACGCCCAATCGTCGGCGCGGCTCGTACCACGCCAGTTTCCAACCCCTCGGAATTTCACCTTCGTGGCCCACTTCCCTGCGAAGCGTCCAGTGAGATTTCATCAGCTGCGGCCCTCCGGTCCGGTTCCAACGTAAAGTTCGCGGCGCAATTCGTCCTCGCGTTCCGCGCGAATCATCTGCGCACGTTTGCGTAGCTCCCAGTGGAATCCCACAATCCGGTTCGCGATTTCGTTTGTTCGTTGAGGTTGGCGTGATCCATGCGTGGCGGGTTTCGCCGGCGGGAAAGGACGAGCTTCAGACTCGAACATTTCTCCCGGCGCAAATGTAGAAATTCGATTCGCGTCCATTGGTGATTTGCATTTGCTTAACGGAAGGTTTCTGTCGTTGGAGGCTTCTTGCAGGTCAAGCCGTGCCCACGGGAATGAGGTTTGATCATCAACGCTCAGTGTTTCGCTCGCTTTCTGCGGACTGCGTTGAGCTTCGCACCGCAAAGCTTCTTTTGTTCTTTCTACGGATGAACTACCTATCGTCCCGGCAAATTCCTTGATTTCACCGCGATTCAAGGTGTTCGCTACTTCAAGTCGCGGTCCCCTCCCCGCTGAATCACGTACTGCCCTCTCGTCTCCGCGCACTCCTGCTTGTGCAAAACTCTCCTGACGATTTGCGTATCCAAAAAGATTTTCTTGATGCGTGCTCTCTGCGCTGGGCGATTTACTGGCGCTCCCCATACGATTGGGGCGGTGCTTCTTGGCCCTCAGTATCTGCACGCTGATCCCAGCGGGAACATTCTGCGTTCTCACGTATCCTTCGCGTCGGAGCACCCGCATCCAAGCTTCCAGAGTTCGCCGGTTGAACCCCGTCTCGTCCTCGATCTCGCGATAAGTAACCGGTGCGCCGCCCAGCACATACCCAATGCCCTGGCTCTGGTGCGTTTGTCTCAGCACCAACCATCCGTAGAGCCACACCGCCGCTCCCATTCGTGCGTAGTGCTTCGCCTCGAATAGAACTCCTCGCAATCCGGTGTTGAAATCTTTTTCTCGCATTCCGGCCAATCTATTCCCAGAAACCGCGCGTCGTTTTTGCCGCGAGCTCTCCGTGTTCAATCCGCGTCGCGAGATTCAGTCACAATTCAATTTCCACAGAACCCGCTTCTTTCCTCAGTTTTTCCACAACGGATTCCTGATAGTTACTGAGTTGCAATCTAACCGTCTCAGAATGAGACACTAGCCTCAAAATTCTTTCCGAAGGAGCGCAACTCATGAGAACGGCACCCCAGCCACCGATTGAGTACCTCGCATCCGCATCGCACACTTCACTGGAAGCATTTGAACTCGCGCGTCTCAACCAGATCGCGCGCC
>JABDGF010000082.1 GCA_013286165.1 Acidobacteriota bacterium
AGCGCCTCATCATCATGTCGGACGGGGACACCGTGCAGCTCAAAGACCTGCCAGGCGAAATCGTTCAGGCAGCCGGACACGACCCGCGCAATCGATTCAAGCTGCCTGCCGCCGGCATCAAGTTGGACCGCGAAATTGAGGCTTTCGAGAGCCGCTGGGTGAAGGAAGCGCTCGAGCAATCGAAGAACGTGAAGTCGGAAGCCGCCAGGTTGCTGGGCGTGGACCGGAACCGGCTGAACTACCTCTGCCGGAAGTACAACCTCTAGCGTTTGCGGCCTCTCATCGTTGAAAATTTAAACGGTCACTGGATTATTCAACGGCGCACTGGCCTTCTGGACAGCTCGCGCGCGCGACTCCGGCCAGCCGTAAAGAAAATGCGACAGTTAGGGACGACGCGTTGGTTCCTGGAGTTTGGGCACTCTCTTGCATATACATAAGCAACTGCCCAACGAGGGCAAATCAAGCGAGGGAGATCACAATGGCCAAGAAGACTTTGAAGAAGGCGAAGAAGATGGAAGCGACGAAGCCGCTGCAGGCTCACGCGCCGGTGAAGGTTCGCTAGATCGATCTTCAGCTCAGGGAGAAACCCAGCCCTGCGAGCAGAAGAGTCCGGATTCCCAGAGCTGCTGCCTCACAAGGCAGCAGCTCTTTTTGTTTTGAGGCCCGAGACTCCGTATTCAAGCACTAGCAGCCTGTTATTGAAAAAGTCAACAGCGGGCAGGAAAATTTCAACGGGATAGGCCAGAACATCGGAGTGGCACGTGCCTCTCCCGGGTGTAAGCGCCCTATTTTCAGCGAAATTAGTAGCTCAGAAAATTCAAAGCTTTGGCGAGTTGATTGCACTATAGCTAGTCAGGAAGTTGAAACCGACGCGTAGGGAGCGATATATGGCCGACAAGCCGAAACCAGTCAAGCAGGGCGACAAAAAAGCGGGTATCAAGAAGCCGACGAAAAAGTCGCACGTTCTGCCGCTGATGCGCGTCGTGAATAACTAAGAGAGCTGACTTTTAGCTCGCCCAAAAGATTCCCTGCCGGGTTTGGGCTCGGTAGGGTGCGATGTAGTAGCACTCCCAAAGGAAGGCCGCCGTCCCAGGAACGGCGGTCTTCTTTTTTTATGCCACGTTTTTTGCTTCTCGCCGCCCCCCGACTACTGCGATCTCACCAAATCTGGCTTCGAATCCAGCGCCAGCCGCTTCGCAAAATCTGCCACGCCAGCGGCGCAGACTTGCCTGAAATTTTGGCCATGCCCGTCATTCCCTCAGTCAGCGTCCCGTCAGGATTCGGGAAGTCCATATCCACCGCCACGTAACTGGTGAGCTGCCGCCCCAGCCGCTCGAGCTTCTCGGTTTCATCGATTGGCCGGTCGATGGTCGCCGCCGGCTTGATGCTCTCCACGCGCCCGGTGAACGTGCGAAATGGATAGGGCAGCACTTTTACTTTCGCGGTTGCGCCGGCCTGGACATCTTGCAGATCGAGATCGCGCACCAAAATCTGTGCCCGCATCGTGCTGCGATCCACCACCTTCACGAACTCGTCTCCTGGCGCGAGGTACTGCCCGGTCAACTGGCCCACGCCCGGCGTTTCCACGATGCCATCGATGGGCGAGTGCAGTTCAAGACCGGCCACATCCGTTCGCGCGACCTGCAACTCCTGTTCGAGTCGTGCCGACTTCGCCGTGGCGTTCGCGGTGCCGGTGGAATCGGAGCGCTCTTGCCCATAACGTAAGCTGCTGGACGCCAGCGCGAGTTGCTGCTCGACCACCCGGTTGTCCGCCGTGATCTCAGGATTTTCCATTGTCGCCAGTAATTGGCCGGCTTGAACGTGATCGCCCTGATGAACGAACACCGCCGTGATCTTTCCCGGCACCGTCGCGCGAATGTGTGAGGAATGGCCGGCCTCGAGCACCATCGGCGTTGTGACGCGCGAAGGAACGGGCGGCAGGAAAATCAACGCCGCAAGAGCCAGCGCGCCAGCGCCGCGCGCGGGCGTCATTTTCCATTTCATCCATTCCTCCTTCTTTTCGCGGACCCACGCTCGCACCTTCGGAATCGCAGCGCGAATTCCCGCGCGCCCGAAGAAATAAATCACGAACCCAGTGCCGATGTATCCCCAGATGTCACCCAGCTGATTCACCAGCACGTTCTTCACAAATGTGATCACGAGCAGCAGGAGCAGCGTGCTGTAAACGATCGCCGTCAGACCGAAAATTATGAAGATTCTGCGCTGCCGGCGGCTCGCTGGAGGAAGATCGATATCGTGCCGCAGGATGTAGAAATTGAACCAGGCGCGCAGATACGCGAACGAATCCTCGCGCAGATTGTCCATATCGAGGAATTGCGAAAGCGCGTAGTAGCCGTCCGCTTTGATTAGTGGATTCAGATTCAGCAGCGCTCCCTGAATTCCGCTGAGCAGCATCAGCTTGTAAGAAATATCGTTCACTACGGTGCCGGGCAATGTGAAATGCCACACCAGCGCGGAGAGTCCGCAGAGTACCAATTCAATCCAGATACCGGCAAAAATCACCCACTGCCGCTCTGAGGTTTTTGTGAAGAGCAGAATGTCGGTGGTGTCCGTGTAAAACGCGGGCGTGAAATAGATCAATAGGAAGCCCATCTGGTGCACGTCGCCGCCGAAGTGCTTGCACGTCAGCCCGTGGCCGAACTCGTGGATTCCGCCCAGCGCCAGCAACAAAATCCAGAACATCCAGATGTCGTACGCGCTTTTGTCCGCGAAGTTGTAGAGCGCCCCGGTATCCGCCTGCACTCGCGCCCAGTCGCCGGCAAGCAGATACGCCGAGGTAATGAAAAGCAGGATTGAGAAAATCACGAAGCCCGGAGTGAACATCCAACTTAGGTACGGATCGAGTTTCGCGAGCGTCTTATTCGGGTCCCACGCCTTGAAGCTCATATAAAGGACGCTCGACTGTTCCACGCGTCCCTTGCGTTCGTCGCGAATGCGCTCCAGCACCGCCAGATTCTTCTCGCCGAGCGAGCGTTCCCACAGCGCTGGTTCGATGCTGTCCAGAAATTCCAACACCTCGCCTTCATCCAGGGGCGAACCGGGATTCCTGCGCGTCAGTTCTTCGGAAATCTCAAGAGGCGTCCGCGTGCCGTCGCAGAGTTGCAGCAGCTCGTATTCGGTGGATCCGTAGCGATTGTAAGAATTCGTTTCGTGGTTTTTGATGACGTAGCTGGTGTCGCCGTTGACGGTCTGCTCGCTGATGCGCACGTCGCTGCGCAGCTTCGGCCGGCGTAGGCCTTTGGCGAGGACGCTGGAGACTTGTAGGCTCGTGGGTCCGAAACGCATGACGGAGAGTGGCTACTGTTTCTTCGGTGCCGCATTAATGCCGGCGTTCGCGCTCGGCCAGCTCACCCGCACCGCCATGCCGGGACGCAAATCGCCGATGCCGTTGCCGCCGAGTTGCGCCAACACGTCGTAGCTGTCGCTCGCGGCGTCGATCGTGGGGCTGATTTTCAGCACATGCGCGGTCACCGCGCGGTTCGCGTCGCCCACTAGCGCAAGTTGCACCGGCGCGCCGATCGTCGGCTTCCATCCAGAAGTTTCCGGCACCTGAAATTGCACCTGCAGCGGCGCAAGCTGCGTCACGCGAAACGCTTTGTCGCCCTTGGTCACCGCCTGGCCTTCGCGAATATAGCGCCTCACCACTACGCCCGAAAATGGCGCCTTGATCTGTGTCTGCTCCACTTCCAGATTCAACCGGTTGATTTCGGCGTGTCCGCTTTCCACGAGCGCTTCGTAACCCTTCATGTCGTACTCGGCGGCCTTCGCTTCAAATTGCGCCTGCTCGAGGTCGGCTTCCGTGGAAAGTCCATTTGCGCGAAGCTGCTCCTGCCGATGCAAAGCCGATGTCTTGGCCTTCAGTTCCGCTTCCTTATATTTGTGGTTGTTCTCGTCCACTTGCAGGTCGTCGCGCGCTTTCACCAGTTCAGTTTGCAGCGTGCGTTCGTCGAGTTTCCCGAGTGTTTCACCGGCGTTCACGGCCGCGCCTTCATCTTTCGAAATTCCGGTCACCACGCCGTCGCGTTGGGCCGTCACATCCACCTGATGCTCCACAGTCAGCACGCTGAGGACTTCGTTCGCGGATGGCAAGTTGGCAAGCGGCGCAGCAGCAGGTGCCGGTGCGGGGCGACTAGCAGCCGACGGCGTGCTCGGCGCCGCAGCCTCTGGGTGCGACGATGAGTCGCTGCACCCGCCAAGCGTTAACGCGAGCGCCAGCGCGGCCAGCGCCACGCGCGTCTCCGGAAAATGTTTTGCGTCCCTCATTCCGTGAAACCTCAAGGTAGATATCCCCACACTTTTTCCCACAACCAACGCACCGGCGAGCGCAGCAACACGTAGCCCACCGGATACCAGCCGCTCCCAAACCATCCACCGCCGCCGGAAATCCGCGCGCGTCCCGCCATTCCGATGCGCGCTCGACCGCCGATATTCTCAAACGTCAATCGCACGATGAAATATTGCTCGCCCGCCTCGCCATGCGTCTGCGCGCCGAGCCGGTCTACCGTTCCTTCGAATGTGAGCGTCGGAAACGCGTTCAGCTTCAGCGCCGTTTTCGCCCCAGGCTTCACCAGGTTCAGATCCGTCTCCGGCACGCTCATTTCCGCGGCCATGCGATCCTGCGCGATGATCTCGCCAAACGCTTCGCCGGGATGCAAATACGCGCCGGCCTTGTCTTCGATCTTGTTCGTCACCACCAGGCCGCTGATCGGCGCGCGTAGCGCAGATTCAGATACGCGTTGCTGCTCGAGATCCACTTCCGCTTGGTGTAGGTCGGCTTGCATCTTCGCTTGACCCGCCGCGGAAGGATCGTTGCGGAATTCAGACTCCGCCAATTCGTGCCGCGCCTGGGCCAGCTCTTCTTGCGCCTGGGCCAGCTTCACGCGGTCGTCGCTGTTGTCGAGCAGCGCCAGCACCTGACCAGCCTGCACCGCGTCGCCTTCGTGAACATTCACGTGCTGGATCACTCCGCCGCCAACGGCCGTCACCACGCGCCGCTCGCCCGATATTACCGTCGCATCTGTACCCACGCGCATCGGCCACGGAATCAAAATCAACGCGCCCGCGATCAGCGCCGCGCGTTGCGCGTATTCCGCCCACCGCGAGCGCGGCATCGCGGTCATCAATCGTTTTTTGCGCTGCGAGAAAGGCTGCAGCAAATTCGCGAGCGGCACCTGCTGATAAAGCTGTGCGTTTCGAATCGCAACGGTCGTCTGGTTGGCGAGAATGCCCACCGTTTCCTTGTTGCTCTCGGTCAGAAAATCGGCGTCGCCGCTCAAAAGCGCCATCGCGCCCAGCGTGCCCTGATCGTCTTTCAGCGGCAACCCATAGAAACCGTTCTGTTGGTGCGCTTCGAGGAACGGAACCACCTGCGCCTTCACGTCTTCGGGCGTCGTGTGCCAGCCGTCTTCATAAAGGTCCGCGGAGACGGGGCCGTCCTGCGCCGCCACCCACTCG
>JABDGF010000083.1 GCA_013286165.1 Acidobacteriota bacterium
AGCGCCGATCATCGACACCGGATGCAGGAACAGAATCACATCGCCCACAAACGGATTCGGCACGTCCTGCCGAAGCACCACCTCAAAATACGTCCAGACGGCCTGCCCTATCAGCCAGATGCCGCAGCCCGCGCCCAGCAACACCCAGAACGCGCGCGACCGCTTCTGCGGCACAGTCGCGTTCATGAAAAGGCCAGCGCAGGCAAACCCCGCCGCCACCAGTTGCGCGATGTCACCGAAAGCTGTGAGGCGGAAGCCGCGCGGCAGGATCAGTGGCATTACAAAGTAGGAGCCCACAATGCCAACCCACGCCGCTATGACGACAAGCGTGAGCGGAGACAACGATTTCAGGGCGCCCCGTGTGGGCGTCGATGGTTCTGGCGTCTGCATTCCGCGAGAGGGACCGGGTGCAAGCCCAGAATACGCCGCACTTTAGGGGCTGGGTCGCACGCGATTACGAGGGGGTGCCAAGACGTCAATATTTACTAATAGGCGCTATCGTTTACTCGAAGGTTATCGCGTATCTTGCTGAAGGGAAGGGGCTTGCGCGTATGTGAAAAAGGCCTCTCCCGCATCGGGAAGGCCCTAGGAAACATCACGCTTAAATTTCGAATCGACCAGCGTTTACGGCCGCGTCGGCGGGTTGCCCTCGCGCTCCGCCAGCACCTTGCGCGCGTTGGAATAGAGCGCCTTGGCCTGCGGAATCGACTCGATCGCCTTGTCCAGCTGCGGGTCGTCCTGCAGTTCCACCTTGTAGCCGTCGGTCAGGCCAAACACGCTCGTGAAAGCTTCGCGCTTGATCTGCCATTTCAGCCACGTCAGGTTCGCCTGGATGTCCTGCTCGGTGAACTTGATCTTTTCCTTGTCGAGGTACTTGCGGAATTCGCGGATCACGTCGTCGTTCACCACGAAATCTTTAGTCACGTCCGGCTTCTCGCCGAGATAGAAGCGAGTGAAGTCGCCAACGCCCTGCGGGTCGGAATAGAACACGCCCCGGCGCAGCAAATTCTGCTGGAACTCATCCGGCTTCGGAGCTGCCACAACAAAGTCCGGTGTGATGCCGCCTCCGCCAAATACCTGTCGCCCGCTGTCCGTGTTCTTCACTTCGGGTTTCGTCGGCGGCTGCGGATTGTAGTGGTAGTCGTAAAGCGAAACGTTTTTGTAGTCGCGCTGGATCAAGCGGCCGCTCGGCGTGTAGTAGCGCGCTGTCGTCAAGAGCAGCGCCGTTTCCTCACTCAGCGGATACTGCGTCTGCACCAAGCCCTTGCCGAAGCTCGTCTCGCCGACCACCAGGCCGCGATCGTGATCCTGAATCGCGCCCGACACAATTTCCGATGCCGACGCACTCTGCCCGTTGATCAGCACCACCAGCGGAAGCTCCACGCCTTGATTGCCGCGCAGCGCCATGTAGTGGCGCTCCTGCGAATTGCGGCCGCGGTGCGACACCACGATCTCGCCCTTATCCAGGAACATGTCCGCCATGCCGACGGCCTGGTTCAGCAAGCCGCCGCCGTTGTTGCGCAGGTCGATGATCAGTCCGTCCAGCTTCGACGCATCCAAACTCTTCAGCGCATCCGCCAGATCGGTGTCCGTGGTCTCGTTGAACGTCTTCACATGCACGTAACCGATGCCCGGCTTCACCATCGTGTAGAACTCAACGCCCGGTCGCGGAATCTCGTCGCGCGTCACCGTCACTTCGATCGGCTTTTCCCAGCCTTCGCGCACCAGCGTAATGTGAACCACCGTGCCCTTGGAGCCCTTCAGCAGGTCCGCCACTTCCGTTGTGGTGAGACCTTCGCAGGGCTTGTTATCGACCTTCTGAATGATGTCGCCCGGGCGAATGCCGGCCTTATAGGCAGGGGATCCAACGAACGGCGAGAGCACCACGGTCTGGTTGTCGCGCGATTGCACGGTCATACCGACGCCGTAATACTTGCCCTGTTGTTCTTCCTTGAAGAGTGCGTATTGCTTTGGGTCAAAAAAGTTCGAGTGAGGGTCGAGAACGCGCAGCATCCCCGGAATCGCACCTTCGTAGATCACCTTGTCGGTGTCCACCGGCTCCGCGTAATTCCGCTCCACCACGGATAGGACCTTCGTGAAGCTCTTCACCGAGTCCTGTAGGTCGTTCGTATCGGCTGCCGTGGCCCGTACTGACGGGCCCCACACGCCACCGAGCAGCGCCGATACCGCCAAAACGACCACCAAAACCACGATTCCGCGGGCTGAAGATTGCCTGGCTTCCATGCGTCCTCACTTATCCCTAAAATCCGAGTATAACATACCGATTGCACCTGTTTGACACGCTAAGACGCCTCTTCTATGATGCCAAAACGCCCGAAAAATGCATCGAAACAGAAGACTTTCCGGCGCCGGGTGCACAAAAATCGTTCATGTTTAGCATTCCCCACATAGCCATCCTCTTCGTTGTAGTCTTAGTCGTTTTTGGACCCGAAAAGTTGCCTGAACTAGCTCGAAACTTTGGAAAAATTATGGGCGAGTTTCGCAAGGCTACCGGCGACCTGCGAAACACGTTCGAAGGCCACATGCGCGACCTGGAGCGCGAAACCGAACTCCGCGCTGCCCGCGAACGCGCCGCCAATTCCCCCGTCATGACGCCGCTGCCCAACAATTCCTCCGACGCGTCCGCCAACCCGCAGCCGCCCGTCCCGGCCGCTCCAGCCGATGCGACGTTTGTTCCGGTCGACGGTATCGTCTCCACCAGAGCGCCATACTCCACGGCCGCTGGCACCGCTCAGGCGGACAACGCGCTTGAGGCTTCCGGCGCGCAACCCGATCTATTTGATCCACCCGCACGTACTGAAAATGCTCCGGCCGGCGATCACGATGCGCTGCCCGAAAAAGTGACCGATGGCCGATCCGGTTCCGCCCACTGACAATCTAGCCACCACCACCGAGGACGAACTCGGCGGACGCATGTCTTTCTTCGACCACTTGGTCGATCTGCGCAAGCGCCTGATCAACTCCGCCATCGCGATTGCCATCGGCGCCGCGGTCGGCCTCTCCGTTTCAAAGCGCTTCATCGTATTCATCACGCAGCCCATGCTCGACGCTCTCCACGCGTCGCATCTCGACGAAAGCCTCTACTACACCAGCCCTGCCGGATACGTCAGCATGGTCATCAACCTCGGCCTGTACATCGGCGTCGCGCTCGCCATGCCGTTCGTGCTCTACCAGATTTGGCTCTTCGTCGCGCCCGGCCTTTTCAAACACGAACGCAAAGCCGTCGCCGGCTTCATCGTCTCCTCGATGTTCCTGTTTATCTGCGGCCTCGTCTTCGGCTATTACGTGATGCTGCCGCAGACGCTGAAATTCCTGATTGGCTTCGCCACCGGCGGCCCGATCAAACCGCTCATCAGTATCAACGAATATTTCGATCTCACCCTGCTCGTGCTGCTCGGCCTCGGCCTAATTTTCGAAATGCCCGTCCTAATTTTCATCCTTTCGCTGTTCGGCATCGTCACGCCGCAATTTTTGATCAAAAATTTCCGTTACGCGCTTGTGATCATCACCATCGTCGCCGCCGTCGTGACGCCATCGCCTGACGCCACCACCATGATCATCTTCATGGCGCCGATGATCCTGCTTTACTTCATCGGCGTGTGGGTTTCGTACTTAGTGCTGCGCAGCAAAAATAAAAAAGAGAAGCTCGAGAACGCCGGAGGCGCAGCCTAGAATGCCGCTCGTGACGTCAAAACTTCACCTTCTCTGCGCTGCGTTTGTGCTGTCGCTCGCGGCTTCTTGTAGCGGCTCAAGCCAGCCCGCTGCAGCACCAGCGACTTCGTCTGCGTCTGCGGCCGCGCCCGAGCAGCAGACCGCCCCTCCGTCGCTCCAGGTGAAACCCACCGAATCCGCGCCCCCGGCCGATCGAACCGGCGGCTTCGACGGCGAAAAAGCCTACGAGCAAGTCGCGAAGATCGTTTCGTTCGGCCCGCGTCCGCCCGAATCTCCCGCCATCCACCAAGTTCAGGATTACCTGATCGCACAGCTCAAAAGCTCCGGCTGCGAAATCGACACCGATGACTTCCACGCCAGCACGCCCATCGGTTCCGTCGCGATGAAAAATATCATCGCCAAAGCTCCCGGCACCGGCCAGGGCATTATCCTGCTGCTCACTCATTACGACACTCTCAGCAGCGTGAAAAATTTCGTTGGCGCAGAAGACAGCGCTTCCTCCACCGGCCTGATGCTCGAACTCGCGCGCCAACTTTGCACGAAGAAGGGCCCGAACGCCGTCTGGTTCGCTTTCGTCGATGGTGAAGAATCCTTCGTCGATTGGAACAAAGACAACGACCACACTTACGGCAGCCGCGAACTCGCCGCCCGCATGGGCCTTTCCGGCGAACTAAAGCGCGTGAAAGCCGTGATCCTCGCGGATATGATCGGCCAGTACAAGCTCCGCATCCCGCGCCAATCTAACTCCACCAAATGGCTCGTCGATCTCGTCTGGAAAACCGCCGCGCGCCTCGGCTACAGCGACATTTTCGTCTCCTCCGAAGTCCAGACCAGCGACGACCACGACTCGTTCCTCGACCGCAAAGTCCCAGCCATCGACGTCATCGACCTCGACGACTTCATCACCGCCGGCACCTGGCACACCGAAAAAGACACCATGGACCAGATCAGTCCGCGCAGCATCGCCATCGTCGGCCACGTTCTCCTAGAATCCGTAGCCGAACTCCAAACAAAATTCAAATAGCACAGCGTCGGACAGCCACCCTGGCGGTCCTCTTACGATTCATCAATTCCGAAACAACCTCGCGTTACCCCGGACCTAGTCGTCCAGTCACACGATCTGTAGGTGCCGGCTCGCGCTCTGTGCGAAGCGGGTGCCGTGCCCGCCCTCACCCTTCAGCGTCCCGTTCCCGCCAACTTCGCCCTCCGGCTGCCTCCGTATCCATCACTGTGTTAAATTTCTAAAATCAAATGTCAAAGATCCGCATCCGCTCCAGCGCCGGCCCCTACGACGTTTACTGCGCCTCGGGCATCCTAAAACGCGCCGGCACGTTAGCCGCCTCTCTCCCTAACGCCAGCAGCGTCATCGTCCTCTCCTCACCCAACGTCTGGCAAAACTGGGGCCGCTCAATCTCGCGCATCCTGAAGCGCGGTGCCAAAAAACTCCGCATCACCACGATCCTGTTCGAGGACGCGGAATCCTCAAAAGATCTCCAAACCATCGAGCTGATCGTCCGCGAACTCTCCCGCTCCGGTGCCGACCGTCGCTCCGTAATCGTCGCCGTTGGCGGCGGAGTCGTCGGTGACGTCGCCGGATTCGCCGCAGCCTCGTACCTCCGCGGCGTCCGCCTCATCCACATTCCCACCACGCTCGTCGCGCAAGTCGATAGCGCCGTCGGCGGTAAGACCGGCGTCAATCTCCCTGAAGGGAAGAATCTCGTCGGTGCTT
>JABDGF010000084.1 GCA_013286165.1 Acidobacteriota bacterium
CCACGGACCACGGAAGAATTTTCCGGTGCGGCAGGTCATCACACCGCGGCCGTAGCTGGCGCCGACGATGAACGCACCCTTAATGACGGACGGATAGACGATTACGCAGTAGGCGTGGTCGATGACGCTCTGCGGAATATCGTCGGGAATATCCATGATTTCGTGAAGGACGGTGCCTGCGGTCTTAAGGCGGTCCTGATCGGTGGTGGTATCGTCCGCGGCGCGGACGGTGGCGGGAGCGAAGAAGCCAAGCGCTCCAGACAAGACAACAACGAGTAGGGCTGAAACTAGTTTTCGCATCGTTCCCTCCGGGGAAGTGGGGTTCATCATATGGATTTAGGGACTGATTCGCAACCAAGTTTGGCGAAGCGCTCGGGGAGCGATGTGTGTTCCCGTATGATTGGTTTTGATGATACGAGCGAAGCGATGGGCTTGTGCGGGCGCGGCGATATTTTTCTGCGTGTGCGGGTGTCTGTCGAGCGCGGCGGCGCAGAAAACTGGAGCGGCGACGCCGGCTGCGACGGGTGGCGCGACTGCAGCGAAGAGACGCGCGGCTACGACGAGTTCGCGGCGCGCGGACGTAGTGCGATTTGAAACGCGCGTGAGCGCGACGCTGGATGAGGCGAAGGCGGAGAAGAGCTTTTGGGGAATCTTGGTGGTCGATCGCGAGACGGGCGAGACATTGTATGAGTTGAATGCGGATAAGTTTTTCGCGCCGGCGTCGAACGCAAAGATCGTGACGACTTCGCTGGCGTTTGCGATGCTAGGGCCGGAGTACAAATTTCGCACGACGCTCGAGACGACGGGGAAAATCGACGCGGCGGGAAAACTTTCGGGCGACCTCGTGCTTGTGGGGCGGGGCGATCCGGATCTTTCGAACCGCGTGTTTCCGTTTGCTGGGAAGGCGGAGCACGACGGGCCGGTGGAAAAGATTTTGTACGAGATGGCGGACGCGGCGATTGCGAAGGGCGTGAAGGAAATCGACGGCAACGTGGTGGCGGACGACAGCTTTTATCCGTATGACCCGTATCCAGCGGGATGGAATGTGGGAGATTTATTTTTTACGTACGGCGCGCCGGTGAGCGCGATCTGTTTCAACGACAATACGTTCACGGTGGAAGTGAGCCCGGGCGCAGCGGTGGGCGATCCTGCTGTGATTGCGGTTCAGCCGGCGGCGGCGCTTGGTTCGTTTACGCAAACGATCGTGACCAGCCCGGCGGTCGACAAGCCCAATTTTTCAGTGACGCGGCAACCGGGGACGAATTTTATTTTTCTGCGCGGGATGATTCCGCTGGGCCACACGAGCATGAAGCTGGATCTTGCGATGAGCGATTCGACGTCGATCACGGCGCAGGCGTTGAAGCAGGTATTTGAGGCGCGCGGCGTGCATGTGGATGGCACGGCGACGGTGCATCACGCGCTGTCGCCGGAGATTTACAACGATCAGGACATTGTGCTCGGGCCTGCGCCAACGCCGCCGTCGCCGGATACACAAGTGCTCGCGGAGCATTTTTCGCCGACGCTGCTTGAGACGGCGCGGATGACGAATAAGGTGAGCCAGAATTTGCACGCCGAATTGCTGCTGCGAGCGGTGGCGTACGCGAAAAAGGGATTTGGCGTGACGGATGCGGGGATCTGGACGGAGAAGGATTTTCTCGCGTCGATTGGCGTGACGGATGGCGACGTGCTGCTTGAGGATGGGTCGGGACTTTCGGGCAACGACTTGGTGACGCCGCGCGCGCTGGTGCAAGTGCTGCGTTACGACGCGCAGCAGGCGTGGGGCGAGAACTACATCACGACGTTTCCGGTGGCGGGCATCGATGGAACGCTCGAGACGCGGATGACGAAGTCCGTGGCGCAGGGATTGATCTCGGCGAAGACGGGATCGCTGTCGCACGTGCGGTCGATGAGTGGATTTGCGACGACGCTGCGCGGCGAGAAGCTGGTGTTTTCGATTTTCGGGAATAACAATGCGCAGCCGGGGCACGAGGCGACGAACGTGATCGACGCGATTGGCGTGGCGATGGTGGAAACGCTGGGCGCTGCGCCGCCGGTTGCCTCTTCTTCAGGTGCGAAACACGCGACGACTAGTTCGGCGGCGAAGAAGCGAAGCAAGCCCACGCAGTAACTTTCCTTTTTTCCACAGGCGCGCGAATTCATCCACAGAACGCTCGATTGAAGCGTTTGCGCGATTGCTTCATCCTATGGGTTGAGGTTTCCGTGTCCCGCTCCGCGCAACAAGTCCTGGAATTCGACAAGCTGAAAGAAATTATCGGCGGCTACTCGACGTGTGCGCCGGGGCGGCGCGCTGTGGAGGCACTCGCGCAGAGTTTCGATGCGGCGGCGCTGAATGCGGAGTTCGCGCTGGTGCGCGAGGCGGCGGAGTATTTGAGGGGCGGCGCGGAATTGGGATTCGGTTCGCTGCGCGATCCGGAGGAGTGGCTGGCGCGGCTGGGGATTCCGGCGTCGGTGCTGGAGCCGCAGGACTTTTTGAACGTGTGCACGCTGATCGATTCGGTGGAGATGGCGCGGGCGTCGTTCAAAGAGTTTAAAGATAGATTTCCGCAACTCACGGCGCGTGCGGCGGCGCTGGTGGATCAGCGATGGCTGACGAAGGTGATTCGCCACGCGATTTTGCCGAATGGCGAGATCAGCGACGACGCGTCGCCGCAGCTACGAAGGATTCGCATTGGGCTCGCGCAGAGCCGCGAGAAAATTCAGCGATCGCTGGAATCGATTTTGCGAGGGCGCGGCGAATCGACGGGCGACTACATCACGCTGCGCAACGACCGGTTTGTGATTCCAGTGCGCGCGTCAGACCGGCGCGGCGTGCCGGGCGTGGTGCACGGGGCGAGCGGCACGGGGCAGACGGTTTTCGTCGAGCCGCTGGAAGCGATCGACCTGAATAACCGGATGGTGCAGCTCACCGAGGAAGAGCTCGAGGAGATTTCGCGGATTTTGCAGGAGCTGACCGAGCGGGTGCGCGGGAATCGCGGGCCGCTGGAGGCTGCGGCGGCGGAGGTCTCGCACTTCGATTCGATTTTTGCGCGAGGGCGATACGCGCGCGAGCTGGATTGCACGATGCCGGAATTTTCGGCGGGGAACGCGCTGCGACTCGAAGACGCACGGAATCCGGTGCTGGAGGCGACTCTGCGTCCGCAGGGGCGCAAGGCCGTGCCGCTTTCGATCGCGATGGGCGGCGACGAGACGATTGTGGTGATCAGCGGGCCGAACACGGGCGGAAAAACTGTGGCGTTAAAGTCGGTGGGGCTCGCGGCGCTTTCGGCGCAGGCGTCGATCCCGGTGGCGGCGGAGACGGCGGTGCTGCCAATTTTCGATCACGTCCTGGCGGACATCGGCGATGAGCAATCGATCGCGGCGGACCTTTCTACATTTTCCGCGCACATCGTGAATTTGAAATCGATGCTGGACGTGGCGACGGATCGGTCGCTGATTTTGGTGGACGAAATGGGAACGGGCACGGCGCCGGAAGAGGGCGCGGCGCTTGCGGTGGCGCTGCTGGAGGAAATTCGCACACGGCGCTCGCTGACGATCGCGACGACGCATCACGACCGGTTGAAATCGTACGCATCGACGACACTGGGAATTTTGAACGCGGCGATGGAGTTCGACGAAGAACATTTGCGGCCGACGTACCGGTTGCTGGTCGGAGTGCCGGGAACGTCGAGCGGAATCGAGATCGCGAGGCGGCTCGGGCTGCCGGAGCGCGTGATTGCGACGGCGCAGTCGAGCCTTTCCACGGAATCGCGCGAGGCTCGCGACTTGATCACGTATTTGCATAAGAGCCGCGACGAGATGGAGGAGATCAAGCGGCAGTCGCGCGAAGAGCTGGCGCAACTGGAGACGGAGCGGCAGTCGCTGCGGACGGAATGGATCGAACGTCAGCGAAAGCGCATCGCGGACCTCGAGCGAAATTTTGCGGAGACGCAGAAGCGGCTGGAAGCGGAAGTGACGAAACTCACCGCGGACATTCAGGACCGCACGCTGCGCGCGCAGCTCGAGAAGCAGAGTGGCAAGCGGATCGCGAAGATCGAATCGGACGCGCGTGCGGAGAAAGATGCGGCGGTGGTGGAGACGCTCTCGACCTCGCAGGCGGACTTGGGCGTGAACGAAACCGCCGCGGTGGCGAAGGCCATCGATCCGGATTCGTTGACGGCGGGGCAGCGGATTACGGTGAAGGGACTCAAGCAGCCGGTGATTTTCCGGCGACACGATGGGCGATCGGCGGAAGTGGAGGCGGGACCGTTGCGGATGCGCGTGCCGCTGGCGGACGTGGTGAGCGCGGGAGCGGCGGCTCCGGCTGCTACGCCGGGAGCGCGAGTGTTGTCGTCGCCGAGGCCGGTGGAGACTGCTGCGGTGGGAGCTGCGCGTGGGCGCGGCGGTGACCGCGACGTGGAAGAGGCTGGCGGTGCGGGCGGCGAAATTAATGTGATTGGGAAGCGCGTGGAAGAGGCGACGGAGCTGGTGGATAAATTTATTGATGACGCGGCGCTGGCTGGGCGGCCTTCGGTGCGAATCATTCATGGATATGGAACGGGTGCGTTGCGGCGAGGGATCGCGGAGTTTTTGTCAGCGCATCCGTTGGTGGAGCGAATCCGGCATGAAGCGGCGGATCGCGGTGGCGAAGCGATCACGATTGCGGAACTTCACGTTTAGGTTTTAAGACTCAGAACGGAAAAAGGACCGCCGGGTCGGCTGTCCGACCCTTTACAAGAGTGTTGGGAGCGCATACAAAGTAGGCGGAATGGCGGAAGCGGGATCATTCGCAGATCGCGTAAAGACGCAGACGGACATCGTCCGGATCATCGGCGAATACGTGCGCCTGAAGAAGACGGGGCAGAATTTCTCGGGGCTTTGCCCGTTCCATGACGAGAAATCACCGTCGTTCAGCGTGCACCCAACGAAACAGTTCTATCACTGCTTCGGGTGCGGCAAGGGCGGCGACGTTTTTCAGTTCGTGATGGAGATGGAGAAGTGCACGTTTCCGGAGGCGGTGCGATTCGTCGCGGAAAAATCAGGGATCGCGATTCCGAAGCCGCGTGAGCGGTCGCCGGAGGAGCGCACGGAAAATCAGCAGCGCTCGGTGCTGGTGAATGCGTACCGGGAAATTGCTGCGTTTTACGCGCGGCACCTGACGCAGAGTCCGGAAGGAAAGCTCGCGCTTGCGTATCTAGAAGACCGTGGCCTGAACGCCGATGCGATTGCGCGATTTGGAATCGGTTACGCGCCCGGGTCGGGCGATGCCGCGCTGCGTTTTCTGAAGCAGAAGTATCCGGAAGCGATTCTCGCGATTTCGGGGCTCTTCAATCGCGACGA
>JABDGF010000085.1 GCA_013286165.1 Acidobacteriota bacterium
GCGACGCATTGATTGCATGCGCGAGCGCGTGAACGATCGGCGGCTGCTCTTCGCCAACGATTACGACGGAAGTTCCGTGATGCGCCGCGAGATCTTTTGCGACGGCTTTGGTCCACGCCGCGGGAACGCCGCTCGGGCCGGAATTGCCTGCAAAGCCCATCACGTCGGCGGCAGTCGCGAGTTCCTGCGCGAAGCGGCCGATGTCCGATGAACGAACAGCCTTGCGATGATCCGCAACGGCGCCCGTTGAGGTCGGCATGCTCTCGACCACGTACAAGCGATTCAGATTCTGTGAAGTGCCGTCGATCACGCGGCGGCTCGCAAAGTCGCGCGCGTAGCGCACGTGGCCCGGGCCGCAGTTGATAAAGTCCGCGTCGAGCGAAACGATTACGTCGGCCTGATCGAGCTTGTAAACCGTGTTGACCGGCTTGCCGAACGCCATCTGTGCGCCGGCGCGAACGTTGTCGCGTCCAACGGGCTCGTACTGATGCCACTTGGCCTGCGGGAAGCGCGATTGTACTGCCTTGATCTGCGCAGCGAGTGAAGGTGAAGTGATCGTTTCGGTGAGAATCGAGAATCCCGCGCCAGACATCGGCAGCGAACCCGCCTCGTTGCTCATCGCCGCAAGGAAAATATCCCAAGTGCTCAGTCGGCCGTTATTGATGACGATTCGCGAACGGTCCGGATCGTACAGGCCAAGCGTCGAGCACTGCGCGTAAAGGTCGGTCGCACCGAGGCTGCCCGGATTTTCCTTGTTGCCCTCGACTTTCGTTGGGCGGCCCATGTGGCTTTCGACCAGCAGTCCGTAAGCAACGCCCGCAAGCGGCATCGAGGTCGCGTAGAAAAGAGGAAGTCCCGGGATAATTTCTTCCGGCGGCGTTACGTAGGGAACGATGCGCTCGGTGGGAAGCTTGGTACAGGCGCTCAATCCCGCAAGCGCAGCGGATGCAGCGGCGATTTTCAGCACATCGCGGCGGCCCACTTCCAAGCCCGGCTTATCGGCTGGCGGGAATTCGTTCTCGAGGAATTCCTGATAGCGCCGAGTGCCGGAAACTTCGTCCAGGCTCTGCCAGTAGCGCTTGCCGCCTTCGGCCAGCTTGGAACGCACGGCGTCCAGGTCGATCGAGTTGGGCAGCTTCGGATTGGCGTCAGAACTCATTTTTTCTCAGCGTCTCTTTTACCGGTGACATGTCGAACAGCTTTGCCGTTCTTGCAGCGGAATAATTTTGTAATCCTTCACCAGCTGCGCGCCCAGTTCCAATTGATTGGCGGGCGGCACATAGTTCGGATTGAACACTTCAGACTTCGGGCGCAGATACTTTTCCGGCTGCCGGTGGCAATCCAGGCACCAGCCCATGTACAGCGTGTTGGCCTTGTAGGTCAGCGGCATTTGCGCGATTTCGCCGTGGCAGCTGGTGCAGCCCACGCCTTTATTCACGTGAATGCTGTGGTTGAAATAAACGTAGTCGGGCAGCGCATACACGCGCGTCCAGGAAATCGATTTGTCGCTGCGGTAGCTCGCGCGAACCGGTTCGAGCATCGTCGCGTTGGTCCAGATCTGCGAATGGCAGGTCATGCAAGTCTGCGTCGGCGGCACGCCGGCGAACGACGACTTCTCAACGGACGTGTGGCAGTAGCGGCAATCGATGCCAAGCTCGCCCGCATGATGCTTGTGGCTGAAGGGAACCGGCTGCTCGCGCGTCACGTTGACGTTCGTGTAGTACGGCGACATCATTACGGCCCAAAGTACGCCGCCCAGCACGACCGCCAGCAGGCCGACCGCGGCGATGCTGGCCTTCGAGACGATGTTCGCTGTTCGGTTAAAAATCTGGGGCATCGAACCTTTCGCCTTCTCCTAGTGCTTCCGCTTCGGATCGGTTTCCACAACCAGCACACGCATTTCGCTCATTGAGATGGCGGGCAGCACGCGCAGGAAGAGGTACAACAAGGTAAAGAACAGGCCCAGCGTGCCGAGGTAAGTTGCCCAGTCCCAACGAGTTGGGTAGTACATCCGCCACGAAGACGGCAGAAAGTCGCGATGTAGGCTGATCACCACGATCACGAACCGTTCAAGCCACATGCCCAGGTTCACGATGATCGAGATGATGAACAGAATGAACGTATTTTCGCGGATCTTCTTGGACCACAAAAGCTGTGGAATGAATATGTTACAGACCCACAGCGCGTAGTAGAACGGCGCATACGGCCCATGCAGCCGATTGATGATTGCGAAGCGGTCATACTGGTTGCCGCTGTAGAACGCCATGAAGAACTCGAATACGTAGCCGTAAGCGACGATCAGGCCGGTCGCAAGCATCACCTTCGCCATGTTGTTCAGGTGGCGCATCGTGATGTAACCCTCGAGCCCATAATACTTTCGGATGGGGATGGCCAGAGTAAGCACCATCGCGAAGCCCGAGTAAATAGCTCCGGCGACGAAGTAGGGCGGGAAGATCGTCGTATGCCAGCCGGCCACTTGGCCGACCGAGAAGTCGAAGCTAACTACGGTGTGCACAGAGACGACCAGCGGCGTTGCGAGGCCCGCGAGCAGCAGGGAGGCGGTTTCGTAACGCGTCCAGTGAATCGCCGAACCGCGCCAGCCGAGCGCCAAAGCGCCGTAAGTCTTTTGCAATATTGGATGTACGGCCTTGTCGCGGAGTGTCGCAAGGTCGGGAATCAGGCCGACGTACCAGAACAGCAAGGACACCGTTAGGTAGGTCGATACCGCAAAAACGTCCCAAACCAGAGGGCTTCTGAACTGCGGCCACAGATACATCGAGTTCGGGTAGGGCGTCAGCCAGAAGAACAGCCACGGACGGCCCATATGCAGCAGGGGGAACATACCCGCGCAGGCCACCGCAAACAGCGTCATCGCTTCAGCGAACCGGTTAATAGAGGTACGCCACTGTTGCCGGAGCAGAAGTAGGATGGCGGAAATCAGGGTTCCGGCGTGGCCGATACCGATCCACCAAACGAAATTGACGATCGCGAAGCCCCAGCCAACCGGGATGTTGATGCCCCAGATGCCGACGCCCTTCACCAGCAGCGTGACAACCACCAAATTCAGGAGCATCAGCAAACTGAACGCAATCAGCAAGCCGGCGACCCAGCCCTTCATAATGGGCCGTTTCAATACGACATCGCTGATTTTGTCCGTTACGCTGGCCAGGCTTTGGCCCGGTTCGAGTATCGGGTGAACTAGTCCGGCGCTGGCTGAATGGTGCGGAAGCTCAGTTTCCACGCATTACCCCGGCGGTGATATCCATCCGCTATGAATACTGTGAAGGGGCAGTTCTGTAGCGCAATCGCTGGCGACCTGGCCCCACCAGGTACAGCGTTTTACGATCCGAAGCCGTTGCTCTCATGCACGTAGCGCGCCTTTTCAGTCGCACACTGCGCGAGAGCGAAAATATCCTGTCCTTCGGACGCCATAGATTAAGACCACATCGTCGCTTTCGCAAGTTGAAAGCAATTATTTTTTCTATGAACGCGCTGAACGAATCAAATCATCGGATAAGATTTTGTTTAGAAACGGGCGAGTGTCAAGACGAAACGCAAAATTTCCAATTTCACTATTCGGATTGGCCTAGCACGGTGTGGAAAGGATCGATCTCCAGCCGTCCAGGTTTTGATTTTACAGTGAAGTGAAACTGCGTTTCTGCACCGCTCGCGACTACGTTGCCGAGAAATTCCGGTCTGCCCGGTCCGTGCACAATATAAATCGGCACGCGCGCAATGAACGCATCGTCCACGCCATCCTGCTTCAGCGTGCCGCTCACTACAAATTCCGGGCCCTTCGGTTTCGTTGTGAATACCACGCTATAGCGCGGAATTCCCGTTTGATTCACCCACTCATCGAAAAACCAATTCAACCGGTGCGATCCTTCCAGATCCATCGCCGGCGTCATGTAACGCTCCGCGACACGCTCGAAATCTTCCGTCGTAATGGCGCGGAAACGATATTCGCTGAGCACCGCGCGCAGAAATTCCTGAAACTTTGCGTCGGGATCTTTCGCGGAGGGATCGCGAAACATTTCCGCAAGCATGTAAATCACCCACGCGCCTTTGCCATAGACGATCACGTTGTAGGCGTGCGGTTCCTGCATGCTATTGAGCCGCAACCCTAAACTCAGCGGACCGGCTTCATCGAGCGTCGGCGCCGCGGGATTCGGTTTCGCGAGCAACTCGCCGCGATAGTGCTCCAGCCATTTCGAAAGGCGATGATCGTTTGGCTTGCGATTGTCGGCGTACATCATCGCCAGATAATTGGCCATCCCTTCTTCGAGCCACACGTCGCGATACGTCGCGCCCGCCGCCACGTTGCCCCACCATTGGTGTGCCACTTCGTGGTACGGCATCAGCTCGCGCGATTCACGCTCGGCCCATTCATCCAAGCCCGCGCGTTCCTGCGCTTCAGCGGGCAAAAACGCGAGCGTCGAAAGATACACAAACTGCGGCCAACCCTGCCCAAACGTGCCTGGAATTTGCGACACGTCGAGATGGTCAAACGGAAAAGGCCCGTTGATTTTTTCGAAGTACTGCACCGAATCTGAAACTTGCCGGCCCAGATCTTTCAGCACGCCCGCCGGACTCGGCGGAGGCTGAATCAGCGGCACGTTCTGCGGCGCCAGCATGTAGGGATTCGAACTCTGCGCCTGGTCCGCCTGATCGGAACCGAGCGCCGCGCCGCTCGCGCCCACTCTCCGCATCCGTTCGGCGATCGCCTGTTCGAGCTGTTGATTCGCATAAATCGCCACCACCGGTGGACCTGCTACCACCGCGCTGCGATACTCGCCGAGGTTGAAACCCGCCACGCTGAACGGCTGAGAAGATTTCCAGTGTCCCATCTTCCACACGCCGTCGTCGTTTGCCGCCGTGTTGGTACCGGTCGCCACCAGCGTGTACTTTCGTGGCCAGCGGGAGCTCAATTCAAACGGAACAAAATAAATTCCGCCTGTGTGCATGTACCACGCGCCGCGGGCGCCCACGAACATCACGCCGTTGCCCGCATCCGCGATTACATTGCCTTGATACTCTGCCTCGATATTGATCTCATCGCCTGCGTGCGCTGCCTCTGGCAACACAGCGAGCACATAGTCGTTGCCCCGCCGCGATACGTCCCGCTGTCCCAGCTCGTCATTTTGAAAATAAGTCAGTTCCGATCCGCCCGCGATCCGAATCGACTTCACTTCGAGCGTGCGCGAAAGTTCCAGAGGCACGATTCGCTCGCCGCCGCGCACACACTTCAGCCGCATCGTTGTTTTTCCGGAAATGGAAAGGTCTTCGGCGATCGACGAATCCACTGCGTA
>JABDGF010000086.1 GCA_013286165.1 Acidobacteriota bacterium
TTGGCGGATTCAGCGCGACAGCGCTCGCGGACCGGATCGGAGATGCGCAGGCGAAGGTGCTGGTGACGGCGGACGGTGGATACCGGCGCGGGAAAGTGGTGCCGCTGAAGGCGACGGCGGACGAGGCGCTGGCGAAATGTCCGTCGATTCAGAAAACGATCGTGGTGCAGCGCACGAAAGAGGAGGTGGCGTGGAAAGAGGGGCGCGACCTGTGGTGGCACGAACTGGAGAAGGAAGCGGATAAGGATTGCGTCGCGGTGCCGTTTGACGCCGAGCATCCGCTTTACATCTTGTACACCAGTGGGACGACGGGAAAACCCAAGGGAGTGCTGCACACGAGCGGCGGATATCTGACGCAGGCGACGTGGAGCACGCGGATGGTGTTTGATCTGCGGGAAGACGATGTGTACTGGTGCACGGCGGATGTGGGTTGGGTGACCGGGCACAGCTACGTTGTTTACGGGCCGCTGTCGAATGGCGCGAGCATCGTGATTTATGAGGGCGCGCCGGATTTTCCGAAGCGCGATCGTTTTTGGGAAGTGGTCGACCGCTACAAGGTGACGATTTTCTACAGCTCCGCGACGGCGGTGCGCGCTTTCATGGCGTGGGGCGACGATTGGATCACGTCGCACAGCCTTGAGAGTTTGCGTTTGCTGGGAACGGTGGACGAGCCGATCAATCCGGCGGCGTGGAAGTGGTATTACGAGACGATCGGAAAAAATCGCTGCCCGATCGTGGATACGTGGTGGCAGACCGAGACGGGCTCGATCATGATTTCGCCGCTGCCGGGCGCGACGGCGACGAAAGCCGGTTCGGCGACGCTGCCGCTGCCCGGGATCGAAGCGAAAGTGGTGAACATGAAGAACGAGCCGGTGGGGCCGGGCGAGACGGGCTATCTGACGATTCAGAAGCCGTGGCCGTCGATGATGCGGACGATTTACGGCGACGACGAACGCTACGCGAACGACTACTGGAACAAGATTCCGGGCGTTTATTTTGCGGGCGACGCGGCGCAGTGCGATAAGGACGGCTACTTTTGGGTGCTTGGGCGCGTCGATGACGTGATTAAGGTGGCGGGACACCGGCTAAGTTCGATGGAGATTGAGAGCGCGCTCGTCGGATACGCAGCGGTGGCAGAGGCGGCGGTGGTGGCGCGGCCGGACGAGATCAAGGGCGAGGCGATTGTTTGTTTTGTGACGCTGGCTGTTGGTCACGAGCCGTCGCCGAAACTGCGAGCGGATTTGATGGATCACGTGGCGAATACGATTGGGTCGATCGCGCGGCCGGCCGACGTGAGATTTGCGGACGGGCTGCCGAAGACGCGCAGTGGGAAGATTATGCGGCGGCTTTTGCGGGAACTGGCGACGAAAGGGAACATCAGCGGGGATACGACGACGCTGGAAGACCTCGGCACAATCGAGCGGCTGGCTAAGGCGCAGGGGCAGGACGAGGAGTAGCGCGGACGCGGTACCTTGTTCGAGGTTTTCGTTGTGGCACGGTTCGGACGGTGGCAAAGCGGTAGCTGCGCTCCCATAGTCCAAATTGAGTCGAGCTTGACGTTGGCGTGGTGGCATGGCGTCGAGAGTAGCTTCGAATGTGGTCGGCGATCGTAGGATGACGGCCGGGGCGGCCATCCGACGGCTCGCTGTAACGGAATCGCTGACTGGGGAGTAATACGAACATGGCACAGAGCGCGCAGGCGGCGATTCCCTACTTAAGCGTGAAGGAAGAACGCGCGACTGCGGCGCCTTGGTATGTGTGGTGCGGCGTAGTGGGCGTCACGTCGGTAGTGTTCGGATTATTTTGGGACGTTTCGTGGCACATGACGATTGGGCGCGACACATTTTGGACGCCGGCGCATCTGGCGATTCAGTTCGGCGGGATTTTAGTGGCCGCTGTCAGCGCTTACCTGATTTTCTCCACGACATTAGGGAACGACCAGGCCGCGAAGGACGCGGGCGTGCGCGTGTGGGGATTCCGCGGGCCGTTCGGAGCGTTCCTCGCGTGTTGGGGCGGCGTGACGATGGTGACGTCGGCGCCGTTCGATAACTGGTGGCACAACTCATTCGGCCTCGACGTGGAAATCGTGAGCCCTCCGCACATGGTGCTGGCGCTGGGAATCATGGGCGTGAATATCGGTGCGCTGCTGATGCTCGCAAGCGTGATGAATCGCGCGGAGGGGGAGCGGCGCGCGAAATTGCGGCGGCTCTTTTTGTATTTGGGCGGCGTGATGCTGGCGCTGCATGCGCTGCTGATTTCGGAGTACACCGGCGCCGCAGATATGCACTCGCCGCTTTTTTATAAAGTGGTATCGCTGGGTGTGCCGATTTTTCTGGTGACGATGGCGCGAGCGAGCGGCTACCGCTGGGGCGCAACGACAGTGGCGGCAATCTACACCGTGTGGGAACTCGGGCAGCTGTGGGTGATGCCACTGTTTCCTGCAACGCCGAAGCTGGGGCCCGTGTTCACGAATGTGACACACATGGTGCCGTTGGATTTTCCGATACTGGTGATCGTGCCGGCGGTATTGATCGACATGATCCTGGATCGCTGGGGCTCGAAAAGCAGGTGGGTGCTGGCGGTGGCGCTGGGGATCGTGTACGTGTGGGCGATGTTTGGCGTCAGCTGGCCGTTCTCGGATTTTCTGGTTACGCCCGGGGCGCGGAACTGGATTTTCGGGCAGGGATATTTTCCGTATGCGATGCCGCCGTCGCAGTATCACCTGCAGTGGGAATTCGGCGGCGTTCCCGCTACGGCGCTTGAATTCGTGCGCGGGATGGGGATTGCGACGGCGATCGCGATGGTCACCTCGTTCGTGGGGCTCGCGGCGGGAGACGGAATTGCGCGGCTGCGGCGGTAGCGGCGGGATGGGGCCGGCGAGGATGCGCGCAGGCCTTGTGCGAACGCGAAGCTTGATGGCAACGCTGCTTGCGCTCGTGATTTTCGTGGGCGCAGTGCCCTCTTTCGCGCATGTGGGTAACCCGGACGTCTATTTTCAGGGCGCAGCGGGGCCGTATCACCTGATTGTGACGGTGCGCACGCCGCAGATGATTCCGGGAGTGGCGAGCGTTGAGGTGATCAGCGCGACGCCGGGGATTACGAAAATTTCGGTGGTGCCGACGTACATCGTTGGGCCTGGCGCGAAGTATCCACCGGAAGGCGATGTGCTCGCGCAGGGCAAAGACGATCCGCAATATTTCTCCGGCAAAATTTGGCTGATGGCGTCGGGCTCGTGGCAAGTGCGCTTGAAAGTCGATGGCGCACAGGGTGCGGGGGAACTGGCAGTCCCTGTGCCGGCGGCAGCACGCGCCACGCTACCCATGGCGCGAGGACTGGGCATTCTGCTGCTGGCGTTGATGCTGCTGCTAGTCGCCGCATTCATCGCGATCATGGGAGCAGCGACGCGCGAAGCGGCTGTGGAGCCGGGCGCAGCTGTGCCGCCGAGAAATCGGATGCGCGCGCGCATCGCGATGGGCATTGCGACGGCGCTGGTGGTGGCGCTGCTCGTTGCGGGGAATGCGTGGTGGAATTCGACGGCGTTGGCAAACGCGGCGAGAAAAATTTACGCGGCGCCGAAAGTTGAAGTGAAGCTCGGTGACGGCGGCAGGACCATGCAACTCGACATGATCGAGTCGAAGTGGCATTCGAGGCGGCCGGAGACGGTGATGACCGAGCTGATTCCCGATCACGGCTATCTGATGCATCTGTTTCTGGTGCGCGAGCCGGGGCTGGACGTCTTCTACCATTTGCATCCGAAGATGTTGAGTGCAATGAAGCCGAAGGCCGGGGACGACAACGACAATTCCGATTCGGGGTATTTGGGCAATAGAGACGGAGAGGCTACCAACGTCTTCAAAGCGACGCTGCCATCGATGCCACCGGGCAAGTACCAGGTGTACGCGGACGTCGTGCGGGCTTCTGGATTTCCAGACACGATGACCGCCGAAATCGACGTACCAGCGCACGGCGGCGTGGTGGATTTCGGGATCGGTGGGCTCACCGGCGACGACTCCATGGCTGTCGTGCTGCCCGACAGGCGCTTGGCAGACGGGCTGGACGGACCGGTATTCACGCTGGCTGACGGTTACAAAATGGTATGGGTACGCGGATCGGCGCCGCTGGTGGCGAATCAGTTTGTGTGGCTGAAGTTTCGGCTGGAGGATCCGCAAGGCAAGCCGGTGACCGACGGCGAGCCGTACATGGGAATGGCGGGGCACGCGGAGATCGTGAGCGCGGACCGCAGCGTGTTTGCGCACATTCATCCAGATGGATCGGCGGCGATGGCGGCGGTGGAGATGGCCAATGCGCCCGCTGCTAATACTACGACGCAGACTGCTAGCGCGACGCCGGCGGGGATGGATCCGGGTATGAAGATGCCGATGGACGTGATGACGGGGCAGCCGTCGGCGGAAGTGAGTTTTCCGTACGGGTTTCCAAAAGTCGGGCGGTACCGGATTTTCGCGCAGATGAAGCGCGGCGGCGTGATCGAAACCGGCGTGTTCGACGCGGATGTGGTCGCGGCTACAACTTCGAAGTAGCGAGGCGCCCCGCGAAGTACGGAACCACAATCGAATAGGGATCCTTCGCTCCGCACAGAATGTCGCGGCCTAAAACCGAGGCCGCGTTTAATTCAACTTCGCTACTTGGGAGTGAAGCGCATCATTTTGCCGGCCATGCGGACTACGAAATTGCGTCGGGCGATGCGCTGGAATTCGGTCATGAGTTTATTTTTGGCACCGGAGATCACGTAGGGCTTGCCCGCAGCCAAAGCCTCCAGGCCTACGCGGGCGACTTTGTCGGCGGTTTCGGCGCTTCGAATTTTGCGGTCGGGCTGCTCGGCTACTTTTTGGAATTCGGTGTCGGTTGAGCCGGGGCACAACGCGCTGACGTTCACTCCCTTTCCCCGCGCTTCTTCTGCAATTCCCATCGAGAAAAGAAAATCGAAGGCTTTGGTTGCGGCGTACACCGCGTTGTACGGGACGGCCTGGAAACCGGCGACCGAGGCGACGATCAAAATGTCGCCGTGGCCGCGCGCGATCATCGGCGGCATGTAGAGCCGCGTGAGATGAACGACAGCGGAGCAATTTACCTGCACCATCTCGGTCATTTTTTCGGCGGGAATCTCCCAGGCGTACCCGAAGGCGCCGAAGCCGGCGTTGTTAACCAGAAGCTCGATCTCGATTCCCTTCTGCTGTGTAGCGGCGAAAATCTCAGCGGGAGCTTCGGGGCGCGTGAGGTCGACGGACAGAATTTCGGTCTTGATACCGTACTTGGCGGCGAGAT
>JABDGF010000087.1 GCA_013286165.1 Acidobacteriota bacterium
TTCGAGTCTGAGCGGGACCAACTCTCAGTTGGTCCCGGGTTGAGCCATCACCACGAACCCACAACCGCGTCACCTAGCACCATCAACCGTTAGTGTGCTCTGTGTGGCATAGAAATATTTTCTGTGTGCCTTTTGTTTTTTCACCTCAACTCCAAAAAAAACGGCGCGCCGCCAACCGCCGACGCGCCGCACATCCCTTGTGTCTGTCTGTGTCTTCAGTCCCCGCTCTTCGCTCCCGTGTACGTAATCCTCCAAATCGCATTCGACCCATCATCCGTCACCAGCAACGATCCATCCGTCGCCACCGTCACACCCACAGGCCGTCCCCACGCATTCCCATCCGGCAGCACAAACCCCGTCATGAAATCCTCAAACTCACCGCTAGCTTTTCCCGTCCCGTGCAGCGGCACGCGAATCAATTCGTACCCACCGCGAATGTTCTTGTTCCACGATCCATGCTCCGCCGCAAAAATGTCACCAGTAAATTCAGCAGGGAATTGCTTGCCGTTGTAAAACGCGATCCCCAGCGACGCGAAGTGCGGCTGCAGCACCACATCCGGCGTGATCACTTTATTTTGTAGTTCCGGATGGGCTCCCAGCCGCCGCGGATCCTGATGCCCGCCCATGTACCACCACGGCCATCCATAAAAACCGCCCGGTTCCACGTGCGTGATGTAGTCCGGCACCAGGTTGTCGCCCAATCCGTCGCGCTCGTTCACCGAAACCCACAGCTCACCCGTCTTCGGATCCACAGCCGCGCCGCCTCCGCCGTTGCGAATGCCGTACGCGTAAATCCGCATCTCTGATCCATCGGGATTAAATTCCAGCACATCCGCGCGATTCAGTTCCGCCGGCGTCGTATCCGGATCGTCCACATTCGAAACCGATCCTACCGGTACGTACATTTTCTTTCCATCGAGAGTGAACACCACCGGTCGCGACCAGTGCCCGCCGTCGCCCGGCACATCCGCGATGTGCTCCGGCGCGCCCGTCGCTTTCAAATCGCCATTCTTGTACGCAAACCGCACGATCGAATTCGTGTTGCCGACGTACACCCACTTCGGGTCGGGCCCCGGCGGATAGAACGCAATGCCGTACGGTTTGTTCAGCCCCGTCGCGTACGTCGCCACCAGTTCCGGTTTTCCATCGGCGGTAATTCCGCGCGCGATCTTCACGTTGCCAGGTGTGCTCTCCGCGAAAAAATAATCGCCGTTCGGCGCCGTCACGATGTTCCGCGGCTCTTCAATTCCCGACGAAACGTACTGATCCACCTTGTAGCCGTCCTGCACCTTCGGCCACACGCCCTCCGGCCGCGGCACCAGCCTCGGCCCATTGTTCGCGCTCTTCGTCGCAAACGGCGCCGGCAAATCCTTCACCGTGATTTTGTGAATTTTGCCGGGCTCTTCCGTGCGGAAATCGAGGAACGGCGGAGTCGGCATCGGCGCACTCGCAATCATCGCGCCCTGTCCATTTCCCACCGGTGCATCTGCTCCCACCGATGTTGACGCGGCAGGCGCTGCCTTCGCCGTGTTGATCGTCTTCAGATACGCCACCACATCCCAACGCTGCTTCTCCGAAAGCGTGCCCCACGCCGGCATCCCATTCGCCACATCTCCATTCGTGATGAACCAGAAAAGTTCGCCGTCCGTCACCGTCTGCGTCGGCCCTTTTGCCAGCGCCGGAATATTCGCCACGCCCTGCGCCTTCTGTCCGTGGCACATCGCGCACTTCTGCTGATAGACGGCGCCTCCCGCCGTCGCCGCTTCCGCCGAATGTCCTTCGGGATTCTTCGTCGCCTTCGCGCTCGCCGGCGCATTGTGGAACGCCGCGTTCTGTGCGCTCGCACCACCCGCAAACGCCATCGCAGTCGCCACAGCCGCAATTCCCAAAATCTGTCTCGCTCGAACCATCAGTCCTGCCTCCGTCTCTCGAATCGCCGCCGTCATTCTACTTCGCCGCACTCGCGCGCCGCATCACTGTTCATCGGCTGCATCGCGGTTTTAATGGCTGAAATTTTGCGGCTCGCGCGCCTCAAGCCACGCTCGCATCGTCGGCCCCCACACCGCAATCGTCGGCATCAGCCCGCCGTGCCCATACTCACTCCCTTCTGCCACCTCGATATATGTCGCGTCTTTCAGCTTCGCCGCCGCCGCTTTCGCATCTCCCAGTTGCACCGGCACCATCAAATCGCCCGCCATGTTGATCAGCAGCATCGGCGCACGAATTTTCTCGAGCTGCCGCCACGCATCGAACCCATCGTTCATCCTCACCTGATAAATAAAATCGTTCGCATCCGTCTCCGGCGGTTCCATCGACGCGAACTCCGCCGCCACCGCATCCCGCGTTGGAGATTCCTCCTGCAATCCCACCGCCTGCGATAACCACATGCCGTACATCATCTCCGCCAGCGCCACGCTGTGCGGATTCGTCGTGTAGTTGCCGCCATCAAAACCCCGATCGTTGCGCACGATCGCCTCGGCCAGAAAATCGATCTCGCCGCGCCGCCCCGCATTCGGCCTCGGCGACGAAATCATCGGCACCAGCGCGTCCATAAACTCCGGATACTGCACGCCCCACTGCCACGTGGTCCGCCCGCCGAGCGAAATTCCCGTCACCACCGCCAGATGATGCACGCCCAAACTTTCCACCAGCAGCTTTCCCGCGGCCACCACATCCTCCAGGTTGTAGTGCGGAAATTTCTGCCGCAGCCCGTCGCTCGGCTTCGCAGACTTGCCTGACCCAATCGCATCCGGCGCAATCACGTAGAACACCGTCGCATCCACCGGGCCGCCTTTCTCCAAAAGCGCATTCGCATGCTCCCCAGATGCGCCCGCAAAATTCATTCCCGCGCCGCCGGTCCCGTGCAGTAGTAACGCCGCATTCGTAATCTCGCCCGCCGCATTTCTCCGCGGAGTTCCCCAAGTCACGTAGTGCAACTTCAGCTCGGGCATCGTCGCGCCATCATGAAACGTAAAATTCTTCGCCACAAAATCCCCACTCACCGCCGCCTTCCGGTAATCCACCGCCTGCGCCACGCACGCACCAGCGCCAAATCCCACCACCGCCATCGCGCACATCATCACCACGAACGCCGCGCCAACCTTTCTCATCTCTCCCTCCGCACACAAAAGCCGCCCGTTACTCATACGCCGCACAAAATGAACCAACCAAACACCCTGTGCGATTTCGCTACCACTCGGCCTCAATCCGTGTTACTCTCTCCCTGCGCTTAATACTTCGGTTGTGTTGTGCGGTCCCTCCGGATTGGTAGTTCCACCTGAGAATACCCGCCTTCAGTAAGCTCCGCCGTCATTACGCGTAATTCAAACATGTGGCATGAGGCCCGTGTTTTCGCACCCTATGGGTGTACGCGATTCGGCCTTTCTCCACGCAAAAGGTAAAACACTAGATGGATAGCAATACCGTTTCACAAGAACAGCCGCAGTCTGCCCACGCGCAAACTCAAGCGCAGCCCGCAGCCGCCCCGCTGTTCTCCACCATGGCGATCTCTGCTTATATGAAAGACCGCCTGGCGCAAAATAAATTTGTCACTCCGACGCCCGTTCAAGCCTCGGCCATTCCGCAGGCTCTCGCTGGCAAAGACGTTCTGGCCACCGCGCAGACCGGCACCGGCAAGACGCTCGCGTTCTTGGTCCCCGTCGTCGAACACATGCTCCGCGAAAAAACGCAGGGCATCGCGGCGCTGGTTCTCGTTCCTACTCGCGAACTTGCCATGCAAGTCGTCGAGACTTACAACGCACTTCGCGACCGCCGCCTGGGTCACGCCGCGCTTGTCGTCGGAGGACTTTCGGAAAACACTCAACTCACCGCGCTTCGTCGCGGTGCTCGCCTGGTCGTGGCAACGCCCGGCCGCCTCGAGGATTTTCTCTCGCGCCGGCTCGTCAATTTCCGCGATCTGCGCATTCTGATTCTCGATGAAGCCGACCGCATGCTCGACATGGGCTTTCTCCCAGCCATCAAGCGCATCGTTACCGCGCTTCCTCGCGAACGCCAGACGCTCTGCTTCTCCGCGACTCTCGAAGCTTCGGTCGCGCATCTGGTTCACGATTACATGAAGTCGCCCGTGCGCATTTCCTTCGGCTCCGTTTCGAAGCCGTCTGAAAATGTCCGCATCCAGGCCTTCGAAGTTCCGTCCGACAAAAAGATGCAGATGCTCATGCGCCTGCTTCGTCAGGAATCGGGACGCGTTCTGATCTTCGCGCGCACCAAGCGCGGAGCAGACCGTCTTTCGTGGGCTCTCGATCGCGATGGCTTCGACGTTGCCGTGATTCACGGCGATCGTTCGCAATCGCAGCGCAACGCAGCGCTCGCCGGTTTTCAGCAGGGTCGCGTTCGCGTCCTTGTTGCCACTGACGTCGCTTCGCGCGGCATCCACGTGCAAGACGTCGCGCAGGTCATCAATTACGACCTGCCCGAAATCGCCGAGGACTTCATTCACCGAGTTGGCCGTACAGGCCGCGCTGGTGGACGCGGTGTCGCCACCACGCTCTTCAGCCGTGAGCAACGCACGGACTTGATGCAGCTCGAGCGCAAGCTCGGCATTCGTATCGAACGTCCGCGCATCGAACTCGACACGCCGGCCGCTGAACCGCAGCATCAGCCTTCGCACAATTCGCGACAGGCCGCTCGCATTCACGCCGACCGCAAAAGCCGCATCGGCCGCCTCCCCGGAGAATTCCTTCAGGTTCAGGCCTAACCACAACATCCCGGCGCATCGCGACAGCGATAAGCGCCTCACAGCAAAACGGCGGAGCCGCTCAAGCAGCTCCGCCGTTTTCATTTCACACTCAAGTCGCTCCACCACAACGCTACTTCGCCGTGCCCCCACCCGACGCCATCACAGCCTCCACATCCTCCGCCGTTCTAGGCGCACGCTCCGACAAAATCTTGTATCCCGTGTCCGTCACCAGCACATCGTCTTCGATTCGCACCCCAATCTTCTCTTCCGGTATGTAAATCCCCGGATCAATCGTGATCACCATCGCTGCCTCCAGCGGACGGTCCGTCGCCCCCGGATCGTGCACATCCAGCCCCAAATGATGGCTCACTCCGTGAATGTAGTATTTCCCCAGCGGCTGCCCCTCCAGATCCTTTCCGTGCGTGTTGATGTAGTTCCTGCTGATCGTATTCAGATTCTCCGTTCCGCCGTT
>JABDGF010000088.1 GCA_013286165.1 Acidobacteriota bacterium
GAGGGCTCGCGCGATTCAATCGCGGCGCGAACGCGTGGGCGCGGACGGGAACGGTGGCGGGCGGCGGGTATTTCGGCTCGAAGATTCAGGAATTAGCGTTCAGCGATACGGCGTGGTACGCGGCGACGGAAGATGGGCTGTTCAGTTCGTCGAACGAAGGGATTACTTGGACGAAGATTCCCATCGGGCCGGCGGAATTTCCGGTGCGGTCTGTGCAGACGAATCAATCGGGGAACGCGATCTGGATCGCTGCGTCACGCGGGATGGTTTCTTCGGAAGATGGCGGGAAGAATTGGACGTGGCACGATCTGGATCTGCAGGCGGGCGGCGTGCTGCGGGTGATCTGGGCGGACGACACGATCTTCGCACTGTCGCCGGGCGGAGTGTTTGCGTCGCGCGACGGTGGAAGGAATTGGATCAAGCTGCAGCACGGGTTGCCGGGGGCGCAGGCGTCGGATGCGTCGATCACCACGACGCGGTGGCTGATCTCGATGAAGGACGGCGGGGTTTTTGAGTCGCGGGATCGCGGGGACTCGTGGCGGCGCTTAGCTACGCGGGAAGCTGCGGTGGATGGGAGTGGGGATCAGTTTCTGGTGATCACGGCGGCGACGGATGGGAGCCACGTGTATGCGGGGACGGCCAACGACAGTGTGGTGTTGATTGATTTTGGTGGTGCGCGGTAGAGGTAACCTTCCTTATCTGCATTCCCGAAACGGGAATGTACTGACGTCGTGCGTAGTTCCCACATTTTCAGGCACTTGCAAAATGCCGTAGTTTTACGGACTTGTGAGTTAGCCCAAAGTGGCACTAAACTCCGTGCAAAGTTGGTCCGATTGGTCCTAGTAAATGTTCTGTTTTGTTCAAAGCGGGAAAATCCCCAATTGGAACAGGCCTTGCATACCGGATGGGACAGCAGCGTTTCAAAAGGAGATTCTTGATGTCCACTGCAACGAGTGCGGCGCAATTGATCGAGAGGCCTGCGACGGCGACCGTATTGATCGTGGATGATGAGGATTCGACCCGAAGCCTGTGCCGCGACGTGGTGTCCGATGCAGGGCTGAGAACGCGAACCGCTGCGACGACCGAGCAGGCGCTCGAGATTCTGGATCAGGCGCCGGTGGACATTGTGATCACGGATTTACGCGTGCCGCAGATCGGCGGCATCGGGCTGATCAAGAAGATTCGCGAGATGTATCCGCAGACCGCAGTGATGGTGCTCACGCAATACGGAACGATCGAGAGTGCGGTGGAAGCGACGCGAATGGGCGCGGCGGATTACATCACGAAGCCGTTTCACATTCCGGAGCTGCGATCGAAGCTGGACCGGATGGTGCGGACGTTTGAGGTGGATAACGAAAACCGCGTGCTGCGCGAGACGCTGCGAAGCCGGCCGGGATTCGCGGGGTTGATCGGCGTTTCGGCGAAGATGCAGAAAGTTTATAAGCTGATTGAGAAGGTAAGCCAGCACGCGTATCCGGTGTTGATTCTGGGCGAGAGCGGAACGGGTAAGGAACTCGTGGCGCGGTCGATTCACTTTTCGGGCGTGCGGCGGGTGAAGCCGTTTGTGCCGGTGGACTGTTCGGCGCTGGTTCCGACGTTGATCGAAGCGGAATTGTTTGGGCATGTGAAGGGCGCGTTTACGGGCGCGGTGCACACCAAGCAGGGATTGATGGAGACGGCGGAGACGGGGACGCTGTTTCTCGATGAGATCGGCGAACTACCGACGGATCTGCAGGCGAAGCTTTTGCGCGCGATTCAGGAGAAGGAGATTCGCCCGGTGGGTGGGACGGATCGAGTGGCGGTGGCGTCGCGCGTGATTGCAGCGACGAATCGCGACCTGGAAGCGATGATTCAGAAGGGAAGTTTCCGGCAGGATTTGTATTTCCGGTTGAACGTGGTGCAGATCAAGCTGCCGCCGCTGCGCGAGCGGAAGACGGATATTCCGATTTTGGTGAACGCGTTCCTCGAGAAGCGGAGCGCGGAAAGCGGAAGGCCGTACCAATTTTCCGAGGCGGCGATGGCGCAGATTTTGACGTACGACTGGCCGGGTAACGTACGCGAGCTGGAGAATGCGGTGGAGCGGGCGACGGCGCTCAACAGCGGGCCGGTACTGGATCTGGCGGATTTGCCGTCGAATGTGGCGTACACGATGAACCAGCGGGTGCCGATGCCGGATGAGATTATGCCGCTGGAGGAGCTGGAGAAGCGGGCGATACTCCATGCGCTACATGAGGCGAGCGGCGACAAGCTGGAGGCGGCGAAGCTGTTGAAGATTGGGAAGACGACTCTCTACAGGAAGCTCAAACAGTATGATGCGCAGAAGAATCGGTTGAGTCGGCAGGCGGCGGGGGCGAATTAGAAGGTCCTTGGGGCGAGATCCTGCCCGCTAGGCGCGTGAGTGGTCAACAGCAGAATAGAGATCCTTCGGCCCGTGAACGGGCCTCTGGATGACGTCAAAGTCGGAAGCAACGGCAATGGCACACAGGCCAACTCCAGCCTGTGCCACTCTTAGCGGCGAGTGCTTGCTTGAGTCTCGGATTCCCGGAACGGTAAGTTGAAGTCAAGGTGGGAAGAGATTTTTAATCTTTTTGTGGGTCTGCGGTAAAACAAGCGAAAACTCGACGTTTTTTGGGCTTTGGGGTGGGTGGAGGTGTGTGTGCGCCGTGGTCCGAATCATGCAGGGGGAAGGGGCATGATTCGAAGCGGCGTGCGATGAAGCGCGGAGAGGCGGGGACTGCCGAAACGGAACTTCGATTTGCGGCGGAGCTGTCGGCGGCGCAGTTGTCTGCGCAGGCATCGCCGGAGTTGGAGTCGAAGTTCGTGAGGTCGGTGCCGTTGGACGAGTTGCAGGCGAAGATGCTGCAGAACGAAAAGATGGCGGCGCTGGGGCGGATGGTTTCGGGGATCGCGCACGAGCTGAACAATCCGCTGACAGCGATTATGGGATACGCGCAACTGCTGCTGAGCCATGGGCTGAGGCAGGATCAACTGGTGGAGGCACGCCGGGTGTTTGAGGAGGCGGAGCGCGCGTCGCGAATCGTGAAGAACCTTTTATATTTCGCGCGGGAGGAAAAGCCGGAGCGGACGCGCGTGGACGTGAACGAGATTGTGGAGCGGGCGCTGGCGCTGAGAAGTTATGAGCCGCGCACGCCGAACCCGTTCGCGTCGCGATGTCGCGCAATCATCTGCGCGCCTGGAAATCCGAATACGTCGTCGATGGCCGCCCGCTCTGGTGCATCGCCGCCACCCACGACATAGGCTTCGATCGCGACGACCGCGCAAAATCCCTCTCGTTCAATTCCGTCACGCACAAAATCGATCCCGCCATCGACGGCGAACGCGAATACGTAAACGACACTCTCTCGGAAACCGGCTTGGTCGAGCAGCGCACCCACATAACTCCCGCCGATCCCCTGAACGAAGCCCACACCGCCACCGGTGGCACCTTCCACTCCGACGGCCGCATCCTAGTCCTCAAACTCAAGGACACGCCTGCACCCAGTAAGTAGCATGGGCAATCTTGCCGGTGTGCCTTTGCCTAACGGGCGTTTTTTCAAAACGCCCCTCATCCAGAGGCCCGTTCACGGGCCGAAGGATCTCTCCCCGCTTCCTTCTCGTCTTCGCACCCACCTCACACCGCGTGACCCACTCGCGTATTCGACTCAATCGCATCACTCACCCGCCGAATCGTCTCGCGTAGCCGCACCGCCAGCTGCACCACCGTCTCCAACCGCTGCACATCCGTTCCACTGAGGTGCGCCCCATGCGCCAGCAACAACTCCGCATTCCCCAAAATCCCCGTCAGCGGATTGTTAATCTCGTGCCGGAAAATTTCCGCCAGCTCCGCCGCCGCATCTTCATCGCGCCCAAGGACCGGCGCCGCGCCCAGCGCAGCCCATCGCAACCGCCGCTGCATCACGCTCGCCACCAGCGGCGCAAAATCTGCCACGCGCGCCACAAAATCCAGCTTGTCCTCCGCGATAAACCGCAGCACCTCGCTCTCGCGCCCCGGCTCCGCCAGCAGCACCACCGGCGCGCTCCCCGCCAGCTGCTTCACAAATTCCGTCAACTGCACTCCATCTAAAAGTTGGTCGTCGAGAAACGTCACGCTCGCCGCCGTCTCCGTAAAATTCTCCAGCAATTCCTCAAGCGTCTGTGCCACGCGCATCAGGCGCGACTCCGCTCCCCGCGTCAACTCGTACGAAATTCTTCGCGCCAGTTGCGCGTTCGGCGTTCCAATCAACACCGCGCACTCCCGCGCGATCCTCGCCGCTTTGTAAGCTTGCTGCATGTCCATTTACGCCTTTCGGCTCATTGTCCGAGCCTTCTCCGTCTTCACATCCGTCTCCAAACCAACTCTCTTCGCAACGTCCGCCGCGCGCAATTTCCGGTTCACCACCAGAAGAAGTTCCTGCACCAAAAACGGCTTGGCCAAAAACGGCAGACCCGTCTGCCGCAGAAACTGCGCCGTCCTCGGCGCCAGCGTATCGCCAGTGATGAAAACGATTTGCTCTGCGAGCCTGCTGCCGCTCCGTACCAGCGAATCGTAGAACGCAGGACCATCCATCCGCGGCATCCTTAAATCGCAAATCACCAAGTCGTAGTCCGCGATCGAAATCCGCGTGAGGCCTTCCTGGCTATCGAGCACCGCGTCCACCTGGTGGCCCTCTTGCTCCAATACGTCCACCACGAGCTGCGCGATTGTGGGTTCATCTTCGACCACCAAAATCCGTCGAGGTGGCACGCGCAGCATCCAAACCGCGCCACGCGATGCGCTCCCTCTCGCTTCCACCGCTGATCCGGCAACAACCGGCAACTCGATTACAAACTTCGCGCCGCCGTTCGCGCCATTCACCACCGTCACTTTCCCCTCGTGCTGCTGCACGATCCCGTACACGATCGAAAGCCCCAGGCCTGTACCGATTCCCGGCGGCTTGGTCGTAAAAAAGGGCTCAAAGATCCGCGACGCAATCTCGTCCGGCACGCCCGGCCCGTCAT
>JABDGF010000089.1 GCA_013286165.1 Acidobacteriota bacterium
TCGAGCTGCCGGTCACAGCCGAAGACAAATTTGGCGCGGTGGACGTGCAGAATTTGTGCGAGCGCATGGGCGAAGCGGGATTCCTCCACAAAAGCGGCGGCAATTGGCACTGGGTGCAGGAAGCATACCCAGCGGATACGGTGAGCCTGCGCTCGGTAACCAGCGACAACTTCATCATCATCGACATCACCGGCCACCCAGAGACGACCGAAGATGGCGAGCCCGAAGTAATCGGCGAGGTTGATTTCAGTTCGGCGCTCACAACCGTCCACGAAAAAGCGATCTACATTCACGGCGGCCAGCAGTATCACGTGGAGCGGCTCGATTTCGACGAGCGGAAGGCTTACGTGAAATCGGTGAACGTGGATTACTACACGGATGCGATTCGCTACACGCAGGTGCGCGTGCTCGAAATCGCCGAGGAAGAGCGCATCGCGGGACCGGCGCTCCGCGCGCATGGCGATGTGCTGGTGCGGTCGCAGGTGGTCGGCTTCAAGAAGATCAAATTTTTCACCAACGAAAATATCGGTGCGGGAAAGCTCGAACTACCTGAGAACGAGATGCACACGACGGCATTCTGGATCACGCTCGAAAATAAATTGCTCACCGAGCTGCCTTACGCGCTGTCTGACCGGCAGAGCGGGATTTTCGGATTGCTCTACGCGATGGCGTCGATGGCGACGCTGCTTTTAATGTGCGACGGCCGAGACCTCGGGACGGCTGTGGGTGAGCGGCCGCCGTCGCCGGGTGTGGGAGCGGACTGGCAGGAGTTTTCGCCGGCAACGACCGACCCGACGCAGATGAAGGAATTCTTCGAGCCGAATTTGTATTTGTACGACGCGTATCCCGGCGGCATCGGATTCAGCGAGCCGCTCTACCGCGTGCACGAGATTTTGCTGCAGAAGACGCGCGAGATGATTCACGGATGCCCTTGCGAGAAAGGCTGCCCATCGTGCGTAGGTCCCGCGGGTGAGAAATGCGAGAAAACCAAAGAGGCCGCGCTGGCGATCCTGGAGAAGCTGTGCGCATGACGCTTTCGCGGTGGAGCGGCCTGTGATTGCGCGGATGTGGCACGGCATGACTCATCGCGCGAAGGCGGACGAGTACGCGAAGTTTTTGTGCGAGCGCGCGATTCCCGACTACCAAAGCGTGCCGGGTAATCTGAGCGTGCACATCCTGCGGCGTGAAGATGAAGACGGCGAGCGCACGCATTTCACAACGCTCACGATTTGGGAGTCGATGGCGGCGATCGAGAAATTCGCGGGCGTGCCGGTGGATCGCGCGAAATACTACGACGAAGACGAAGAGTTTCTGCTGGAGTTCGAGCCGCGCGTGATGCACTGGGAAGTGGCGGGAAAATCGGAAGCGTCGCGGAGCACGGATTGAGTTCACCGATCATCGACAAATTCGCGCGGCTCACAGCGCTGAAGCCGGCCCGCGCGAAAGCGGCGGGCGCGGCAGCTGTGGCGCCGGTGCGGTCGGCGACAAGTTCCCTGCCAGATGGCGCGGCACAGCTCGCGGAAATATTGGAAGCGCGCGCGCTGGAAAATCATCACGGCGAACACTTGTCCGTGAAAAAGTGGTTCTCCGAAGCGATTGGTCACGCGGCGCCGGACGGAACAGTCGATGCGGAGGTTATGCATCTTCTATCACCGGGCGCGCACGAAACTGCCGGCGATCCTTCGCAGTGGCTTTTTCTCGACACGGAGACGACGGGCCTGACAGGCGGCACGGGAACATACCCGTTCATGGTTGGAATCGCGTGGTGGGACGCAGGCGGCCTCGAAGTGGAGCAGTTTTTCATGCGCGACCACAGCGAGGAGCACGCGCTCCTCGTGACGCTGGCGGAGCGGATCGCCGAGCGCGGCGTGCTGGTCACATTCAACGGAAAATCATTCGACTGGCCGCTGCTCGAAACGCGCTATCGCATGACGCGCAAAATCAAAGTCCCCACGCTCACAGCGCATCTCGATTTTCTGCATCCCGCGCGAAATTTGTGGCGAATCCGGCTCGGCTCGGTGCGGCTCGCGGAACTCGAAAAGCATGTGCTCGGCTTCCATCGCGGCGCGGACATCATCGGCGCCATGATTCCACAATTTTATTTTGACTATCTGCGCGGCGGCGCCGTCGAGCCGATCGTGGAGATTTTCAAGCACAACCAGACGGACCTGCGTGGGCTCGCAGGTCTTGCGAGCAAGATTTTGTCGCTGCTCGCCGAACCAGAGAAGCACAGCGGCGATCCGCTGGAATTGTTTGGAGTGTCGAGAATTTGCGAGCGGCGCGGCGAGACGGTACGCGCGCGGAAGCACTATGCGCAGTCGATCGAAAGAGAGTTGCCTGCGGAAGCAGACCGCTTTGCGCGGCGTGCGTTGGCGCGAATGGCGAGGCGCGCCGGAGACGTGGAGCGAGCGCGGGAACTTTGGGAAAGCATGGTTGGAAATTCGCGCGAAGGGTTTGAGGCCTACGAGCAACTCGCGATCTACCACGAGCGTGTGACTGGTCAACTGCGTGAGGCGGCGGCGCTGGTGAAACGGGCGCTTGCGGAGTTGCGCCGGTCGAAGGGCGCGGGGCTGCTGAGCGCCGCGATGCACAGACAGTACAAAGAGAGATTTGAGCATCGGCTGGCGCGCCTGGAGAAGAAGTCGGCGAAGACGCTTCTAGACGGGATTGAGGCGCGGTCGTAGCTGCGGCCAGCGCCACGCACCCTTTTGGGCAGAAAAGGGTACGGCACCCGTAAAGGCAACGACTTACAACTCCGGGCCATTTTGGCGAACGGGGCACCGAATCTTCTATTGTCGAACCGGAATCAAATTGAGCGGGGCAGTAAGAAGATTTCTATGCGAGAAACGGATGGTACGGCGGCTTGCATGGGGCGAAGCTTGGAGATGGAGGCGACGCAAATGGCCGGAGTAACCGACACATACTTTCGCGAGCAGCTTGAGAAACGCAAGGACCAGCTAAATGCGGTGCTTGCGTCCACGGCGGCGCCGGCCGCCCCGAAAGCACCGCTCGTTGCGCTTCTCTGCGAAGTGGACTCCGCGCTGCAGCGTCTCGCTGACGGCAGCTTTGGAATCTGCACGCAATGTCACGCGCCGGTGGAAACCGACCGCCTGCTCGCCGACCCGCTCACGCAGCTTTGCCTGGATGATTTGAACAGCGACGAGCAGCGAGCGCTTGAGCGCGACCTGGAGCTCGCGGCGCGAGTGCAACGAGGACTGCTGCCGAACACAGACACGCGCCATCAGGATTGGCTGGTCCACTATCAATACAAGCCGGCCGGAATGGTGAGCGGCGACTACTGCGATGTGATTTCTTCGCCAACGGAAAATGGCGAGATGTTTTTTCTCCTCGGCGATGTGGCCGGAAAAGGCGTAGCCGCTTCCCTGCTAATGAGCCATTTGCATGCGATGTTCCGGAGCTTGGCCGGAGTTGGGCTACCGCTCGACAATTTGATGGAAGTGGCGAACAGCGTTTTCTGCCAAAGCACGATCGCGGGACAATTCGCGACGTTGATCTGCGGACGAGCCGGCCAGCGCGGCGAAATTGAAATCAATAGCGCCGGACATCTGGCGGCGTTGCACGTTTCGAAAAGCGGCGTGCGAAAAATCTATTCGACGGGATTGCCACTGGGAATGTTTTCCACCAGCCGCTACACAGTCGAGCGAATCAAACTCGAGCGCGGCGACAGCCTGCTGCTTTACACCGATGGTCTTTCCGAAGCGATGGACGCGTCGGGAACCGAGTACGGAACGGAACGCCTTTCGAATCTTGTGAGGGAACGGCACGGATGCGCGCCGCAAGATCTTGCCACTGCCTGCATGAAAGAGGTCACCGCACATCGCGGCGCTGGAAAACAGCTGGACGATCAGACGTTGATGGTCGTGCACCGCGGAAGTTTCGCAAGTTCGTCGGCGAATGATTAGTTCGCCGTGCGACATCAAGGGCGGCACAGACTGACAGCCTATGTTACAGCTCGCTGCGCTCGCCTCGGGCTACAGGCTGCGATTGGGTAAGACCGCTGGCGCTACCGCCTGATCCGGGCTGAGGTGCAGGCTGCCAGCCGATCGCGGCGTTGATTTTGTCGAACGTGGCGCGCGACGCGCCTTCAACGGTGAGGCACTGAGTGGCGATGCACCGGAGGAACACGCTGCCACTGTCCGTATCGAATTGCATGTACCCGGCACTGCGGAACGAGTTCACGTGCGTGACATGCTTCGATTCGAGCGCCTTGGCGTACTGCGCAAAAAAACGGCTGGTGTCGTCGCCGCTATCGAGCGCGAGCAGATACACGAGCCGCGCGTCTTTGGTCTTCTCATCTTCAAATAGCGCGTAGTGATCGCCTCTCCACGCGGGGCCGAGCAAGTCGGCCGTGTCCGCGCCATCAAACTGCTTCAGCACTTCCGTCAGTCCAAATTCACCCAGCACATTCTCGTCGAGAAATTTCCAATCGGCCGGCACGATGCCTTTCAGGTCCGGCAACTTCACCGCCACCGGCATCACGCCCTGCAAATACATGTCGGGATGAATGATCTGCTGCGTCGAAACTGGCGGCTTCGCGAATATTTCGTGCAAGTCGCCCCAGCCGGAGTGCGCCTTCAGAAACGACTGCGTAAATCCAGTGCCCGCGAGATACGGAAACAAAAGCTGGTCGCGGATAAACTGCGGCGCCTTCGAGAGATTCGGGTCTTTGTCCATTTCTGAAATCGCGCCGGTGCGGATCATGAGAGTGATGTCCGGAATGTCGCGCACGCCGACGTTCTGATCGAGCATTTCGTAATCGACCATGGCCGCAAGCGCGGAGCCTTCGCTTACCGCGTCGCGAGCGAGTTCCGCGTCGTCATTCGGGCGAGCCGCTTTGATCCAGGGATCGATGTGGAACGA
>JABDGF010000090.1 GCA_013286165.1 Acidobacteriota bacterium
ACCACGACGTCGCCGAACTGCTTGGCCTGATCCGGCGTAAGGCTCAACTCTTTGGTCATCTTATCGACGATCTGCTCGCGAGTGGGCGGCGCGGGTGGAAGCTGCTTGCCCCACACACGTTCGCCCCACAGATGATTCGCGGTGCCGCCGGCGATCGCTCCCAGCAGGAACACAATCAAAACAAGAACGGCCGCTTCACTACGTGTCTTAGCGTTTTCCATGGTTTTCGTCCGCCGGAGAGACTAGAAAATCGTCACGGTCGCTGGATTTGTAGTTCACATCGGAAAAAAGTCCCGCGTCGTCAGACGGCGAAAGATACGTGCCGTCCACAGTGGTGCGGTGCTGCGAGATATCGAAGGTAAGCACGAGCGCGAGAGCGACGCCCGCAGTGGCCGCAAATTTCCAGGCGAGCGAAACAAACGGGCTCCAGATGGAGCGCTCTTCGGCGAGGTCGCGTTGGGCCTGGCGGATGTGCGCCATGGTCAAGTGCGCGAAACCGGGGCCAGGGTCGGGGGTGGGTTCGGCGATGCGGAGCAAACGCGCGCTGAACGTAGCGCGTTCGAACGCGGCGGCACACGCCGGACAATTTTTCAAATGCGCATCGACAGCGGTGATGTCCGAAGCAGACATCTCGCCGGAGATGCGGTCGTAGAGCCGAGCTTCGAAGTCCGGACAGGCACCTGAAGTTTCAATCATGGGGTCCAACGTCATGGTCAGCCTCTCTTCTCCCGGGTATTGGGCTGTGACGTGTTCGATTCGAGCTTGCGCTTGTAAACCTCAGTAAGGCGTGCGCGAGAACGAAACAGCCTAACTTTCACCGTATTCACGTTCAAGTTCAGCATCTCGGCGAGTTCCTGAACCGAGAAGCCTTCTACTTCTTTCAACATCAACAGCTGCTGGTCTTCCTCCGGCAATCTCTCGAGCATGCGCTCGAGCAGGTCGCGGGCTTCGGCGCGCTGGCTGGGATCTTCGGGCGGCTTATCCGCCGAAGCCACGCCGTCGAGGCGCGAAACCTGATCTTCGGAGAGATCGGCTTCGTAGGTGAGCGGCCGGACTTTGCGCTTGCGCAGGTAGTCCCAGCATTCGTTCACCGAAATTTTGTACAGCCACGTGGAAAACGCCGAGCGCTGATCGAAACGCTTGAGCGAAACGAAGACTTTCAGGAAGACCTGCTGGACTACGTCTTCCACATCGTCGCGCCGGCGCAGGATGCCGTTCACGAGGCCGAACACGCGCTGCTGGTGACGGCGGATCAGCTCTTCAAAAGCGGCTTCCTCACCGGACTGCGCGCGGCGGACAAGGTCGTGCTCGATGTCGGCCTTCTCGCTCCGGGCGACCGGAATCGATAGTGCAGAGGCGGTGGCTGCCACGTTCTTTGGGACGTCAGGCATCGGTATTTGGTTTCACGCAATAAAATCTCATGAGGGCAGATAAATAGATAGGTGTTGCGAGCAAGTATCAACCATGTGACAATCCCCACATGATAATCGGAGACCGTATCCGTCTTCTACGTGAATCTAAGGAACTTTCCCAGGGCGACATCGAAAAGCGCACTGGCCTGCTTCGATGCTACATTTCGCGCGTCGAAAACGGGCACACAGTGCCGGCGATTGAAACCCTAGAAAAGCTGGCCCGGGCGATGGAAGTGCCGCTCTACCAGCTTTTCTACGACGGCGAAGAGCCGCCCGCTGCCCTGCCGAACTTGCCGAAACGCAAGTCGGCGGATGACATCGTATGGGGAAGCCGTGGAAAAGAAGCGCGTGTACTCGGGCGCTTCCGCCGTCTGTTGGGCCGAATCGATGAAGGCGACCGTCGCCTGCTGTTGTTCATGGCCCAGAAGATGTCGAGCCGCTAGCGCAAGCTAGTAACGACGGTAAACCAGCCAACGTCGAAACGACCGGCCCTGTGGCACGGGTGGTGAAGGTCGCTCAAAAAACGACTTTCCATTCTGGAACAGCCCCATCCAAGCAAGCCAATCCCCTTCTCCGCTAGCCCGGAAACCCCTTATTCCCATTCAATTGTGCTGGGTGGTTTTGAGCTGATGTCGTAAACGACGCGGTTCACGCCTGGAACCTCGTTCACGATCCGGACGGACATACGCTCGAGCACGTCCATGGGCAGGCGTGACCAGTCGGCCGTCATGGCGTCGAGAGATTCGACGACGCGGATCGCAACTGCGTTGCCGTAGGTGCGGCCATCGCCCATTACGCCTACGCTACGGACCGGAAGCAGGACGGCGAAGGCTTGCCAGACTTTGGAGTAGAGTCCGGCCTTGCGGATTTCTTCGACGACCACGGCGTCAGCACCACGAAGCGTGTCTAATTTTTCGCGGGTGATGTCGCCCAGTATACGAACGGCGAGGCCCGGCCCTGGGAACGGATGCTTGATGAGGATCTCTTCGGGCAGGCCCAGTTCCCTGCCGATCTGGCGGACTTCGTCTTTGAAGAGGTCGCGGAGCGGCTCAATGAGACCGAAGGGCATGTCGTCTGGGAGACCGCCGACGTTGTGGTGCGATTTGATGACGGCGGAAGGACCTTTCACGCTGACGGATTCAATGACGTCTGGGTAGAGAGTTCCCTGCACCAGAAATTTCACGGGCAGGCCGTCTTTGGAGGCGGCGATGAGCTTGCGCTGCTCTTCCGCGAAGATATCGATAAATTCATAGCCGATGATTTTGCGTTTCTTTTCGGGGTCGGTGACGCCGGCGAGCTTTGCGAGGAAGCGGTCTGTGGCGTCAACGCCGATTACGTTAAGGTGCAGGCGATCGCGGAGGAGCGCGAGAGTTTCTTCGAATTCGTTGCGACGGAGAAGCCCTGTATTGACGAAGACGTTGGTGAGGCGGTCGCCGATGGCCCGGTGAACTAGAGCCGCTGCCACGGCGGAATCGACGCCGCCACTCAGCGCGCAGATCGCGCGGCAGCCTTCGGATTGCTTGCGAATGGAATCAATCGTGGCAGAGATGAAGCCCGCGCGGTTCCAATTTTGTTTTGCGCCGCAGACCTCGAAGATGAAGTTGCGGAGAATGTCTGTGCCGCGTTCGGTGTGATTCACTTCCACGTGGAATTGCACACCGTAGAAATTTTTGCCCGTGTGTTCCACTGAAGCGACAGCGTTGTGCGTGCGGCCAGTGATCGCGAAGCCTTCGGGAACGTCGATAACGTGGTCGCCGTGGGAATTCCAAATATTCAGAGTGGCAGGAATGCCGGAGAAAAGCTTTGAGCCGGGGGTGAGGTCGAGCGAGGCGCGACCGTATTCGCGGCGGTCAGCAGGAGAAACTTTTCCGCCGAGCGTGTGCGCGAGCCACTGCATGCCGTAGCAGATGCCGAGGACGGGGACGCCAAAGTCGAGAACCTTCGGGTCGCAGTACGGCGCGTCTTTGTCATACACAGAGCTGGGGCCGCCGGACAGGATGATGCCGACCGGCTCGAGCGCGCGGATTTCGTCGAGCTTTGCGGTGCACGGCAGCACGGCGGAAAACACCTGCTGCTCGCGGACGCGGCGCGCGATGAGCTGCGTGTACTGGCCGCCGAAGTCCAGCACGACGATTCCGTGCTTGGTGCTGCTGACGAGGCTGTCCGTTTCCTTCTGCGATGCGGCGCCGCTCGATGGTGTCATCCGGTTCATCCCTCGCTCGTTTGTGTGACGCCTACTTTACGACGATGTTAACCAGCTTGTTCGGGACAACGATTGTTTTGACGATCTGCTTGCCGGCGATTTCTTTGGCGACTTTTTCGTCGGCTTTCGCGAGCGCCACGAGGTCGGCCTCTGCCACGCCATCTTCTACCATGACTTTGCCGCGCAGGCGGCCGTTGACCTGGACGATCACTTCGAAGATGTCTTCGCGCGCGAGGTCTTCGGAGAATTTCGGCCAGGATTCGTGAGTGAGCGTGGTGGAGTGCCCGAGGATCTGCCAAAGTTCTTCGGCGATGTGCGGCGTCATCGGCGTAATCACGAGCACGAGAATTTCGAGCGCGTGTTTGAGCACGGCGGGCGACATGTCCTGGTCGAGCGGCTCGAGTTCCTGCAGCGTATTGACGAGCGTCATCACAAGCGCGACGGACGTATTGAAGTGCCAGCGACCTTCGTAATCGCTGGTGATGCGCTTGAGAGTCTGGTGGACGGCGCGAAGCAGCTTCCGCTCTTTGTCCGTGCTGATCGTGAGCGCGGACGCATTGTCGCGGCGCGAATCGGCTTGCGCCAGCGCGGGTGCGAGACGCGCGACGAGTTTGTAGAGTTTGGTGAGGAAGCGAGACGCGCCTTCGATCGCCTGCTCGCTCCACTCGAGATCTTTTTCCGGCGGCGCGGCGAAGAGCGTGTAGAGGCGGCCGGTATCGCAGCCGAAACGATCTGCCATGTCGATCGCGCCGACCACATTGCCGCGCGATTTGGACATCGCTACTCCGCCCTTTTGAACCATGCCCTGCGTGAAGAGCCGCGCGATTGGTTCGCTGTGCGTGACGAGGCCGATGTCGCGCATCACCTTGCAGAAAAAGCGCGAATACAGCAGGTGAAGAATGGCGTGTGTGATGCCGCCGACGTACTGATCGATTGGGAACCAATACGCGGCCTTCTCCTTCGCGAACGGCGCAGAGGTGTTGTGCGGGTCGGTGTACCGGTAAAAATACCAGGACGAATCGACGAAGGTGTCCATCGTGTCCGTCTCGCGCCGCGCAGGGCCACCACACTTCGGGCACTTCGTATTCACAAAATCAGGTGAACTGGCCAGTGGCGACTGCCCTTCTCCGGTGAGCTGAACATTTTCGGGCAGCTTCACGGGAAGCTGATCGTCGGGAACGCCAACGATGCCGTCTTT
>JABDGF010000091.1:0-3072 GCA_013286165.1 Acidobacteriota bacterium
AGCGATTACCGCTTCCAGCCGCCGGCCGAAGACGCAAAGCTCACGCAGAAGGGCTGCATGTACGAGCCGCACGTGACCGCGCTCATGACCGGGCAAAAACTCGACGTTGCGAATGACGATCAGACCACTCACAACGTTTTCATGATGTCGCAGAACAATCAGCCGTCGAATCGCTCGTCGCTGCCTGGCTCCGCGCCGGTGGTCGAATCGCTCAATGTACCGGAACTTGCGATTCCGATGAAGTGCAACGTCCACCCGTGGATGAAGGGCTACGTTTTCGTGTTCGATCATCCATACTTTGCAGTGACGCAGGCCGACGGCAAATTTGAGTTGAAGGGTGTGCCGCCGGGGACATACACGCTGGTCGCGTGGCACGAGCTTTACGGCAGCATGCAGCAGACCGTTACCGTGACCACACCGGGAGCTTCGGGCGGAGATTTCGAATTCAAGGCGCAATAGCGCGAAGCACGCGTAAGAGGGAATTAGAAAATGAGTTCCAGTCCAGTCACTCAGTCCAGCGGCGTAAAGCAAGTGCCCGACGCCGTGCATCGATTCGCCATCGCTACGGCGGCATGGATCGTGCTGCTCATCATCGCGGGTGCGCTCGTCACCAGCAACGACGCCGGCCTCGCCGTTCCCGATTGGCCGCTCTCCTACGGTTCATGGATGCCGCCGATGGTGGGCGGAATTTTGTACGAGCACGGCCATCGCGTGATCGCCGCAGTCGCGGGGATCCTCACAATCATTCTCGCCGTGTGGCTGCAGCTCCGGGAGCCGCGCGCGTGGGTGCGTAAGCTCGGCTGGGCCGCGCTTGGCCTCGTGATCCTGCAAGGCGTCTTCGGCGGTATCACGGTGCTGATGCGCTTGCCGCCGCCGGTTTCCACCACGCACGCGACGCTCGCGGAAATTTACTTCGTCACGATTTTGAGCATCGCGCTCTTCACCAGCCGCTGGTGGCAGCGCGATTTGCCGTCGCTCGAAGACACCGGCTCGCCGAAACTCCGCACGCTCGCGATGCTCACTTCGGGCGCCATCTTCACCCAGCTGATTCTGGGCGCGGCGTTTCGTCATGGTGCATTCAACTTGATGCCGCACGAAATCGGCGCAGTTGTGGTGCTGGTGATGTCGATCATTACGGGCCGCACAGTCCGCAAGCGCTTCGGCAACGTGCCCGACCTCCGTCGCTGGGGCGTGCTGCTGAGCGCCATCGTCGGAACGCAGTTCCTGCTGGGCCTCGCGGCGCTGTGGGCCGTATCAGTAGCGCAGCACGCCGCGCAGCCGACTCCAACCTACATCACGCTGACGGTGATTCACGTGCTTGTAGGAGCGCTGACTCTTGCGACCAGCTGGATGCTCACGCTTTCCTGTTTCAGGCTGATACTCCCCGCCGTCGCCGAAGCACAAGCGATCGCCACTGGCACGAATTCCGCTGCTGCGCGAACGGAGACTTCTAAGGCATAATGCTCGGCAGACCCGACATGAGCAACGAGCGCGCCGCGTCCGTCTCCGCCTTCGACAAGCCTTGGGCATTCGTCGTCCTCACCAAGCCTGACGTCACATTTCTCGTCGTAATCACCACCGTCGCCGGGTATTACCTCGGCTCGACCGGTCCGATGGATCTGGTGCGCCTGGCGCACACGCTTTGCGCCACGCTGCTCGTCGCCGGCGGCACCGCGGCTCTGAATCAGTACATCGAGCGCGAAATGGACGCCGTGATGCGCCGCACGGCCATGCGCCCGCTTCCTACTGGCACGCTGCAGACCCGCGAAGTCCTTGCATTCGGCATCGCCACGATCGCCATCGGCACCGCTTGGCTCGTGCTCGCGGTGAACTGGCTGGCCGCACTAATCGCCTTCGCCACCAGCGTTTCGTATCTGCTGGCGTACACGCCGCTCAAGACGCGCACAACGCTTGCCACCGCCGTCGGCGCGATTCCCGGAGCGCTGCCTCCGCTGATCGGTTGGGCCGCAGCGCGCGGCACCATCACTCAGGGCGGCTGGATTCTCTTCGCGATTCTTTTTGTGTGGCAGTTTCCGCACTTCATGGCGATTGCCTGGATGTACCGCGAGGACTACAAACGCGCCGGGATCCAGATGCTGCCCGTCGTGGATCGCAGCGGCGACATTACGTTCCGCGTGATCCTCAGCATGTCCGCCGTGCTTGTCCCGCTGAGCCTGATGCCTTTTGTGATGGGCATGACGGGCATGAGCTACTTCTTCGGAGCGCTCGTGCTCGGCGTGCTGCTGCTTCAAGTCGGCTTCTGGGCCAATCGCGACCGCACGAACGTCCGGGCGAAATGGCTGATGCACGCCACCGTCGCGCACATTCCGCTGCTGCTGCTCTGGATGACGCTCGATAAAGCGATCCGCTGATCGCCGCTCTAATGGCTATCCCTCTTTCCGCACTCCCCAAAATCAACGCGTCGCTCAACACCGCCTGCGCCGGATTGCTCGTCCTCGGCCTCTACTTCATAAAATCCGGAAAAGTCGCGTTGCACCGGCTGTGCATGGTTTCCGCGTTCCTGTGTTCTTCGGTTTTTCTGGGTTTCTATCTTTTCTTTCACTTCCACGCGGGGATTATTCGATTCGGTGGGACGGGCTGGATCAGGCCCATGTATTTCACACTGCTAACGACGCATACGATCCTCGCGGTCGTAAGCCTGCCGCTCGTAATCATCACGCTGGGCTACGCGCTTAGCGAGCGCTTCAGCTCGCACCGCAAGATCGCGCACTGGACCTACCCGATCTGGATGTACGTATCCGTGACCGGCGTGATCGTCTATTACCTGCTCTACGTCGCCTACAAGCCGATTGGCGCGCCGTGGCTCGTGCACTAGCCGCGGCTCAGTCTAGCGTTGGATTTGCGACAGCTGTGGCGGCGTCGCGAGCCCAGTCCCTGCGCGCAGCGGCGCCAAGCGCGTACGCTCCAGGTCGTCGCGGTAAAACAGATTGTACGTATCGAACGGAATCAATCGTCCGTCCGGATGAACGATGTGAATACACGTTTTCTTCACGGACCGGACGTCGAAGGCGTGCGCATCGATGAACTGCACGATCAGCACCCGAAAAATAT
>JABDGF010000091.1:3082-4703 GCA_013286165.1 Acidobacteriota bacterium
AAATATTTTTGTAGGTTAGCCCCGCCGGCGCCATCACTCCCGGTAGGCAGCAAAGCAGCTCGCGCAGCGTATTGGCCCCCGACTCCGGCGAGTGATTCGTCGCAAATAGTTTGAACAAGCAATCGCGAACGCCCGGCTCCTCCTCATACACGATCGTGTTGGACGCGGCGTTGATCAGCACATCCGGCTCGACGAATCGCGTCAGCGGCACCACTTTGCCGTCCAGCTTCAAAGCATATGCCATCGCGAGCGAATCGGGATGGCAGGGAACTGGAATCACGTCCTCTTCGCGGAACACGGAAGTTTGCTTTAGAATCTTCCGCCGCACTTCCGTCAGCGTCAGACGGTCCGTAGCAGCGTCAAATTTTGCCAGGCGTCCGGCATCCTGAATCGGCTGCAGAGTCACACCCCGGACGCACGGCTGCGCGAGCCCGTACTCGATAATTCTCCCGATTTCGTGGTCGTTCAGCCCTTTTCGCAGCGTGACCACAAGCGTGGTTGAGATGTTGAACTGGTTCAAACGTTCGATCGCCCGCTCGCGTGTGGAGCGCAAATCCGCGCCGCGCAAATCCTGCAGCGCCGCGCGCTCGAACGAATCGAACTGCAAGTAGATCTCGATGTTTGGCGCCGTCTCGGCCAGCCGCCGCACAAACTCCTCTTCCTGCGCGATCCGCAGCCCGTTCGTATTCACCATCAAGTGGCGAATGGGCCGTGCAAGGCAAAGCTCGACTACTCCGAAGAAATCCGGATGCAGCGTCGGCTCTCCGCCGGAAATCTGCACCACGTCGGGCCGCCCTTCGTTGCGAACCACCGCATCCAGCATCTTTTCGATTTGCTCGAGCGAGCGGAATTCTAGCCGCTCGGGCCCGCTGCCCGCGTAACAGACCGGGCAGCGCAAGTTGCAGGAGTCCGTGATTTCCACAATTGAGAGGCAAGAATGTTGCTCGTGATCCGTGCACAACCCGCAATCGTACGGGCAGCCCCACTTCACCGGCGTGTTGTACACCAGCGGCATTTCCGGTGTCTTGATGAAAACTTCGCGACAGCGCCGGTAGTACGCGATGTCGTCCGCCACCAGCACCTGTTCGCGGCCGTGAACTGGGCAGTGCTTCAGCAGGAAAACATTTTCGTCCTGAAAAACGATTTTCCCTTCGAGCTTGCGAAAACACACCGAGCAGATTGTCAGTGCAACGTCGTAAAACAGGTAGGGACGCACGCGCTCAGTCATGTTTGAACCGGCTCACAATGGCGTAAATGACGCCGAAAATTGCGGTGAGCGCAAAAACTCCGATCGCTACCAGCCCGATCACCGCCAGCACGATGGCTATGCTCTGAGCGCCGTGGCCATCCAGCATAAAACTGCCGCCGCATCCGACGATGGCGGTAATCGCCGAAGCCAGTAGAGTGATAACGATCGCTGATGTTTTTCGTGGGGGGCTTTGGGCCGGCTCAGTCATCCGAATTCTCTCCTAACCGCCACTCACTGAGGATACAGCCGAATCATCGCGCGTCAGCTCTGGTCTCCGCTGCCTCTGCGGCAGAAGCCAGCGCCGGACGTCCGCCGCGTAATACAGCAGCATCATGACACACGCGAGTTGAATCGTCGACAACCCCGCCAAGA
>JABDGF010000092.1 GCA_013286165.1 Acidobacteriota bacterium
ATTAGTGGCTAGAAAAGAGTTCGTCGCTACGTTTGGTGGTACGAGTAGGGTGTCGCTCCGACTCGGAGCGCAGATCGTAAGAGAACAGCCTGCGCGGCAGGCTATTCCACTGCTGGCCTGAAGTTTTCCCAGTGAAAATTTGGATGCGGAAAGAAATTAAAGGGATTGGTGTGTATGCCTAGCGAGAAACAACCTGTGGCGGCTGATCCGGCGATTGTTGGAGTGGAGGGGCCGGCGGGGCACGAACCGAGTCTGGCGGAGATTGCGCGGGGGCGGAAGGGTGCGGCGGGCGCGCAGCGGAATTTGAGCAGGCCGCGGGCGACCGCGGGCGTGAGCGCGAAGGCGGATTCGTGGCCGGACGCGTTGAATCCCGGCGGGAATCATGAGGATTTGCCGGAGCGGCTGCAGGCGGGGCTGCGGAAACTGGTGCAGCAGTATTCGACGGAATCGGAGTCGTCGCGACGACAGGAAGTGCGGCGGATCAAGCAGGCGCATCAATTTTGGCGCGGGCTGCAATATTTGTGGTGGAACGAGCGGGATCAGAATTGGCACTTGCCGTTCGAGCAGAAGCTAACAGACAACTCGTCTATTGAAGATTTACCGCGGTACGAATTCGTTACGAATATTTACCAGGCGTTTGGGCTGTCGCTGGTGGCGGTGCTGTCTCAGGATGTGCCGCGAGTGAGATTTTTCCCTTCGTCGGCGCAAGCGGAGGAGGATGTAGCCGCGGCGAAGTCGGCGACGGAAGTGGCGCAGCTCGTCGAACGGAATAACCGGATTGGGAATTTGATCGTGGAGGAAGCGTTCAACCTGTGGACGGATGGGAAGGTCGGCGCGTACGTGAGGTACGTGGTGGATGGGCAGAGATTTGGATTTCATCCGGAGACGGAGATTGGGTTGCGCGAGGTTCGAGTTGGAACTGACGTGTACGTTTGTCCGGAGTGTGGGAGAGAAACGGCGGGCGGGGCTGAGACGGAGAGTAAGACTGATTTGAATGCTGAGGGCTCGGATCGCTCCATATTGGAAAGCGAAAAGCTGGACGTGATTGGGTCGAGTTGTGATTTTTGCGGGGCGGTGCTGACGGAAGAGGATTTTGTTGCGGCGGAAGTGGTAACGGTGCCGGAGGCACAGACGCGGGCGCGAGTGCCAAATGGGCAGGAAGTGGTATCGATCGTGGGCGGGCTGGCGCTGAAGACGCCGCCGTGGGCCGACGATATGCATGAGTATCCGTACCTGCAATGGAATATGGAAGTGCACCAGGCGCGGTTGAAAGCGGCGTATCCGCAGGCGGCGGACCGGATTGGTGCGCCGGTGGCGAGCGGCGGCCAGGAGTACGAGAGGCTGGCGCGACTGGCGCAGTCGCAGGGTGGGCCGCTGACGGAAGGCGGTGACTTCAACATCAATTTGATTACGTTTCAGCGGACGTGGCTGAGGCCGTGGGCATTTTTCGCGCTGGACGATAAGGCGCTGCGCGACGAGCTGCTGGAACTTTTTCCGGATGGCGCTTATGTGGCGTTTGCGGGCGACGTTTACTGCGAGGCGCGGAACGAAAACATGGACGATCACTGGCGCGTGCTGCACGCGTTGCCGGGAGATGGATCGAGCGGGCGGCCGGCGCTGGGGGATTCGTTGATCAGCGTTCAGGAACGGTTTAACACGCTGTCTAATTTACAGATGGAAACGTACGAGTACGGAATCCCTCCGATCTACGCGGACAGCGAAGTGCTGGATTTTGATTCGCTGCAGAATCAGACGGCGGAGCCGGGCGCGCATTATCCGGCGCGGGCGAAGCCAGGACAATCGTTGGCGTCTGGATTCTTCCAGCCGGAAGCGGCGGAAGTGCCGGGCGATTTGACGGAGCATGCCGCAGATTTGATGGGGCCGATCTCGCAGTTTTTGACGGGAGCGTTTCCGGCGCTGTTTGGCGGAGCGATGTCAAACAACGACACCGCGTCTGGCTATGCGATGGCGCGCGAGCAGGCGATGGGGCGGATTGGGCTGGTGTGGCGCAGGATGAAATTTTTCCACGCGGACATCATGCTGCTGGCCGTGGATTGTTTCCGGCGTAACCGGCCGCATGACGTGGAAGTGACGCTGCTGGGAGCGGGATCGGCGTTCGAATCGAAATGGATCCGGCTCGCGGATTTGAAGGGGAATCTTTTCAGCTACCCGGAGACGGACGAACAGTATCCGACGCTATGGTCGCAACAACGCGCGGTGCTGATGCAGATGATGGCGAATCCGGATCCGCAAATGCGGTCTGTGCTGGCGCATCCGGAGAATATGGGGCTGATCAAGCGGCTGCTGGGGCTTGAGGAGTTCGTGATACCGGATGAGGAGTCGAGAACGAAACAGTATCGCGAGATTGCGCAGCTGGTGGCGGAAGCGCCGGTCGTGCGGACGCAGGATGTGACGCATCTGGTAGCGCCGGACGTTGCAGCGGCGAATGCGGCAAGCGGCGCGGGCGAGAGTGGGCCGGGTGTGGATGCGGATGTGATTCTGCCGAGTGTGATCCCGGATGAGTTTGCGGATAACCATGCGGTGGAGCTGGAGATTTGTATGCGGTGGTTTTCGTCGGATGCGGGGCAGGCGGCGAAGATCGAGGCACCACTGGGGTATGCGAATGTGAGGGCGCATGCGATGTTTCATCGGGAGTATTTGTTGAAGCAGCAGGCGGTCGCGGCGGCTGCGGCGGCGGTGGGTGGTGGAGCGGGGGCGGCGCGTCGGAAGAAGTGACGGGTGGGAGTTGGTGGGCGCGCGAAGGTCGAAATCGGCGGAGAGATCCTTCGGCCGATGAATCGGCCTCTGGATGACGGGCGTTTTGAAAAAACGCCCGTAAGACAAGAAACACAGGCTAACTCAGGCCTGTGCCACTCTTTGCGCTAAGACGAAGCGCGCACGTTTGTGCGGAGTGGGGCGGTGGTAGCGCAGTCCCGCAGAGCGGGGCTACCCCACGTGCGACTAGATGGAGCGTTCGATGGTGTTGGCGCCGTTGCGTGGGGTTTGGTAGGCGCTGCGGAGTTGCGGCGGCGGAGCTACCAGGCGGACCACGTGGAGCAGGCGTTCGGGTTTGAAGGGCTTGGCCATGCAGACTACCGCGCCCATCTGGTGGCTGGCGGTGTAGTCGGCGGGCTGGGCCGATGATGTGATCAGGATTACCGGGACGCGGCTCAAGCGATCGTTGCGCTTCACGATGAGGCAGAGATCGTGGCCGCTCATTTCCGGGCCTTCGACTTCGGCGATGAAGACCGACGGAACAGTGGTGCGAAGAACGTCGAGTGCCTGCTGCGCGGTGGGAACGATGATGACGGTGTAGCCATCGTTCGAAAGAATCGTGCGCATGATTTCGGCTGTCTTGGGATCGGATTCGACGCCGAGGACGACGGATTGCGGAACGTTGGCGGCGATCGCCGAACCGGAAGATGCGCCGGTGCGATTTCCATTTTCAGCGCGCGGGCCGGAGATCTTGGAGTTCGCGAAGTGGACGGCGATGCTGTAGTGGCCGTTGGATTCTTCGGAGACGCGCACGACTTCGGCTTGCTGGCCGGGAGTGGATGCGGTGGCCGACGGCGAATACGGGAAGGTGACTTCGACGCGCTGGCCTTTCCAGTATCCGGCGCGGGCGACATGGATCAGAAGGCCGTCGCGAGAGACGTCAATGGATTTGCAAACTTCTTCGAAAGGTTCCGGAGTATCGATGCCGCGAATGTGAACGGCTGCGGAGATTTTCGCGCGGCGGCGCGAACGACGCTCGGTGGTCGGCTTTTCAGACTGTGCGCTTACGGGCGCTGGATTCGTCTCTGCGGAGACGTTGGGTTGAGAACTCATTACTGCACCTCAGAACTTTGTATTGCGGGCTGACCGTTGCATCGTGCTCCGCGGAACAGCTCCCCCCGCTGTAGTGAATTTAGATTTGGAGAGCGGCGGCGGGAATAGTACGTCCGGTCCAATTCCAGAAACTAACGATTAAGGATGTAGAGGGCAGGGGTAAGCTGCTGCTGGATATGGGGTTACGGATTGGTCTGGCGGATTAACAAAATGGGTACGGGGTAGAAAAGCGAAGCACGGATCAGCGTGCGAGAAATTCGCTGGTGAAAATTCGGAGAAGGGAAGAGGAACGAGATGGCGGCGACAACGACGACGGCGGTTCCGCGGAGTGCGACTGGCCCGGCGACAACCACGGCTGCTCCCGCTTCTGCGCGGATGAGCGATGACGAGATTTTGGGAATTGAGCCGGCGCGAGTGGTGCGACGCGGAGCTGCGGTGAGCGATGCGACCGGATTCGGCGACGACGACGGGGGAGATGCTGCGCGTGTGGATGATCTGATTGGGGACGCGGCAGACGGCGAGCGCGATCCGGGCGCGAATGATGAGTTGCCGGGCGAGGATGCGAGGCTGAGGCAGATCGCGGATGAAAATCCGGAAGTGCGCGGCGCGTTGCGAGATGTGGCGGAGTACAAGGAATCGTTTGAGACGCCGGCGGCGGCGCGGCAAGCGCGAGAGTTGGTGGCTGATGTGA
>JABDGF010000093.1:58-4417 GCA_013286165.1 Acidobacteriota bacterium
CCCGCTTCTTTGGCCGTCAGCGGATATTGCGGCATCACGTGCGAGGCACAGTCACAGCAGGGAACAGCTCGCAGACCAGCGACGGTGCGGCGGCGGCGGTCGTGATGTCCGCTGACAAAGCACGCGCGCTTGGGCTGAAGCCGATGGCGCGGCTGGTGGCGTTTGCGACGGCGGGATGCCCGCCGGAAGAAATGGGAATCGGGCCGGTGTTTGCGATTCCGAAGGCGCTCAAAATCGCCGGACTGACGCTCGATCAGATCGACGTGATTGAATTGAACGAGGCGTTTGCGGCGCAGGCGCTGAGCGTGATGAAAGTAGCGGGGCTCGACGCGTCAAAAGTGAATGTCAACGGCGGCGCGCTGGCGTTGGGGCATCCTCTGGGATGCACGGGCGCGAAGCTCACCGCAACCATCTTGCATGAAATGGAACGCCGCAACCTGCGCTATGGCATGGTCACAATGTGCATCGGCGGCGGCATGGGCGCTGCGGGAATTTTCGAGCGCGTGGCCTAACGAGGCAAAAGCAAAAGGGGTCCTTCGTTTCGCTCTGGATGACGCGGCTGGAAGGCTGGCCGCGCAAAAGGCAACGACAAAGGCAACGGCTGCCGGGCCGATGCTGACCGCACCGACCCGCCTGTACAGGAACTGCGTCGCGCCGTCTGTAGGACGCGCTTGCGAGGACGGTTCTGGTCGTCGGAGAACAGCCTGCGCGGCAGGCTATTCCACCGCTGCCGCACTACGAGACTTTCTTCGCGTGCGAGGTGAAAAGCAGCTTGTAGGTGCCGTCGGCGCCCTTCATGCTTTCCTTGATCGTAACTGTGCCGTCGGGATTCGCGACCGTCTCGCTCTGCAGCGTCATCTTCATTTTTCCCTGTTCGAACTCCGTCACGAAAATCAGCTTGTCGCCGTCCCAGTGGCCGGTGCGCATCACGCATTGCGGAAATGCGTTGCCGAAGACGTAGCTTTTGTAAACGTGATTGGCTTCGTCCCAGTTCGTCACTTCGTGGCCGATCTCCTCGCCCTCGGGCGCCATCTCGTGGAAATCGGCGATCTGTGAAAATCCACCGGGGCCTTCGATCGTCGCGTACGTGCCTTTCGTTGTCGCGCCGTCTGGATAGAAAGCGCCTTTCTCGTAGATCGACTCGTACGTCCAATTGCCTTGAAGAAATTTGAGCTTCGCCATTTCGGGGCTGGGTTTCGGCATCTGAGCGTGCGCTGCGACTGCGGCGAGCGAAAGCACGAAGAGTGCTGCGAGAGCGGCGATGGACGATGTACGGGAACGCGAGAGCATTGGTGATCTCCTGAGGTTAATGTGAGTGCGAGAGTCCGTTGGGCAGAAAGACTATCGAATGATAGTCGCGCCCGCAACTCGGACGGGAATCCGGTTGTGCTGTACGCACCGTGGAGAGAGAATCACACTACATAAAGCTCTTATGGAGGCATCGATGGCTTCTTCCACCGCTTCGCAGACATTGAATCGCGGCGGCTCGTTCTTGATTTCGACTTCGGCGGCGGAGGACGTGTTTACGCCGGCGGATTTGACGGACGATCAGCGGCTGATTGGACAGACGGCGGAAGAATTTGTGCAGAAGGAAGTGGTGCCCAATATTCCGGAGCTGGAAGCGCACAAAGACGAAAAGCTTATGGGCCAGATGCTGAAGAAGGCGGGCGAGATCGGCCTGCTCGGCGGCGGTATTCCGGAGGAGTACGGCGGCTCGGGGCTCGACAAGATTTCGGCGATTTGCCTGGCGGAAAAGCTGGCGGGCTACGGGTCGTTTGCGGTGTCTCACGGTGGACACTCGGGCATCGGCACGGTGCCGATCGTTTACTTCGGAACCGAAGAGCAAAAGAAAAAATATCTGCCGAAGATTGCGTCGGGTGAACTGCTCTCGTGCTACTGCCTGTCTGAGCCGCAGGCTGGTTCGGATTCGCTAGCAGCGCGCACGCGCGCGGTGCTTTCGCCGGATGGCAAAAGCTGGATTCTGAACGGGCAAAAAATGTGGATCACGAACGGCGGATTCGCGGATGTGTACGTGGTGTTCGCGAAGATCGACGGCGAGAAATTTTCGAGCTTCATCGTAGAGCGCGGCACGCCGGGATTCACGAACGGCGGCGAAGAAAAGAAGATGGGCATCAAAGGCAGCTCCACCACGCCGATCTTTTTCGAGAACGCGCACATTCCGAAGGAAAATTTGCTGCACGAGCCGGGACGCGGGCACGTGGTCGCATTCAACACGCTGAACGCCGGGCGCTTTTCGCTGGGCGCGTATTGCGTGGGCGGCGCGAAGGATGTGTTGAAGGCTTCGTCGAAGTATTCGAAAGAGCGCAAGGCGTTCGGCAAGTCGATCGCTGATTTCGGGTTGATCAAAACCAAGCTGGGCGAAATGGCGATTCGGATTTTCGCGATCGAATCGATGGTGTACCGCACGGCGGGAATGATTGAAGCCGCAGCTTCGAATGTGCCGGCCGGAACGGACAAGACCAAGCATGCGATGAGCGTGCTGGAGGAATACGCAATCGAAAGCTCGATCAGCAAAGTGGGCGGCAGCGAGATCGTGGATTACGTGGTGGACGAAGGCGTGCAGATTTTCGGCGGCTATGGATTTCACGAGGATTATCCCGTGGCGCGCGCCTACCGCGATAGCCGCGTGAACCGCATCTTCGAAGGTACGAACGAAATCAACCGCATGCTGATCATCCAGATGTTGATGAAGCGCGCGATGGCAGGCGTGCTGCCAATTATTCCGGCGGCCATGAAACTGGCGGACGAGATTCTGGCAGGTCCGTCGTTCGAAGACGGGCCGACGGGTGAGTTCGCCGAGGAAGAAAAGTCTCTCGAGCAAGCGAAGAAGATTTTTCTGCTCGCAGCCGGAACGGCGGTGCAGAAATTCCGCGACAAACTGGCGGAAGAGCAAGAGATCGTCGGATCGCTCGCGAATGTGGTGATGGATATTTACGGCATGGAATCTGTGCTCCGGCGCGCGCAAAAAACGCACTCCGCGCGAGGCGAAGCGGCGAGCGTGATGGTGGATGCGGCACGCGCGTACATTTATGACGCGATGGATCGCATCGAGAAGGATGCACGCACCGCGCTGATTTCCACCGAAGGCGGCGACACGCTAACGACGCAGCTCGCAGTACTGCGCCGATTCTCGAAACACGCGCCTGTGGATGCGATCGCGATCCGCAGACGCGTTGCAGATGCCGTTCTGGCGCAGGATCGCTATCCGTTCGAAGGGCGCTAGCAACGCGAAATGATTTTTCAAATTTCCACGAGCGGCCGGTGAGAAATTGCCGGCCGCTTTTTCTTTGGCAGCGATCCGCGCCGTGTCTTCGCCTTTCGCCCCGTGCTGATTTTCGCGTGCCGGCGCAGTGACCAAAAACGTCGCCGAAATTTGTCGCAGCAGGATAGTTTTCGAGTTCTACGAGTTTCCGTTCTACGGGAAGCAGTTTTCCCTTCACCAAGCTGTCTCACTTTTGAGAGCCTGCAATCCGCCCATTATCAGTCATTTACGAATATCGCTTTTGGGCACCCTCGTGCATCCAATAGGGCGTTACGGAGCGAGGGCCATGAAAGTTACTTTGGAAACAGTGAAAGCCAGTTTCGCCGCGGTTGCGCAGAAGGCGAAGGTTCGAAAGGGAACGTTGGCGACCATCGCCGTGTTCTTCGTGCTTCAGATCTATTTTGTGCGCGAATTGCTGGCGGCTGAACTTCTCTTTGGAATGGGATTCGCGGTTTTGTTCGTGATGGGACTCATCTTCTACTTCATCGGCATGATCGGCGAGCGCGGTTTGGAACTGGGCGAAGCAGGCGTGCGCATGATCGCAGCAACCACGCGCCGCGGAATGGAAGGAATGGAAGCCGCAAGCCACAAGTCGGCGCTCCGCGAAGCTGGATCCGAGTCCGCGCAATAAACAATTTCGTACCCTGGCGATTTAGAATTAAAAAGGCCGTGGACACGGCTCTCTCCCGTGTCCACGGCCTTTCTGCCGTCTGGCCGCTTCTCAACGCCTACCTGCATCAAATCCAAGATAGGTTTGGGCGGGTACTCTGGGCGAACGCCGCGCAAGCGAAGCCAGTGACACTTCGCGCTCGGTTCGTGTAAACTGTTGAGGCTTATGGAGAACGCAGTGACGTTGACGCATATTCAGGGAACCAACCACGGCACCAAGACTCTTGTGCGCGTACGGCCGCGCGGCTTCTGCGCCGGCGTTGTCCGCGCCGTCGATATCGTGGAGCTCGCGCTGGAAGCCTACGGAAACCCGGTATACGTGCACCACGAAATCGTGCACAACCGGTACGTGGTGGACCAGCTGCGCCGCCGCGGAGCGATTTTCGTCGAGACGATCGAGGAAGTGC
>JABDGF010000094.1 GCA_013286165.1 Acidobacteriota bacterium
GATTTCGTGACGACGTTGACCACCGAGCCGGAGTTGCGGCCGAATTCCGCGTCGAACGAGTTGGTGATGACGCGGAATTCCTCGATCGCGTCAGGCGAGGGCTGAACGCCGGGCGAGTTGACGAAAATATCGTTCGAGTCGCCGCCGTTCACCATGTAGTTGTTGGAGCGGCCGCGGCCGCCGTTTACAGAGACGACGCCGGGATTGTCGCTGCCATAGAAAAGGTCCGCGCCAAGCTGCGACTGCACGCCGGGCTGGAGTTGCAGAAGCTGGAAAGCGTTGCGCGTGTTGAGGGGAAGTTCTCGGATGGATTGGTCCGTCATCACCGCGCCGAGCTGCGTACTGGTAGTTTCCACCTGCGCGACGTTGGCTTCGACGGTAACGGTGTCGTTGCCGCCGCCGACCTGGAGCGCGACAGTGATGAAGTTGACGTGGCCGATGGTGACGACGACACCTTTCGTTATGGACTTCTTAAATCCGGAGGCGTTCGTCGTGACGTCGTAGCTGCCGACGGGTAGTTCAGGAATATCGAATCCACCGTTGGCATCGGTGGTGACCGTGCGGATGGTGGCCGTTCCGGTAAGCGTAACCGTGATGGTGGCGTTTGGCACGACGGCACCCGATGGATCGTTCACTGTTCCGCGGATCGAGCCGTTCGTTTGTCCCCAGGCGGCGCCGGTGGCGACCAGGCCCAGAAACACCAATAGACACACCCGTAACCACCCCGTCGCTTTCATAGCCGCTCCTTTGGAAATAGCTGGCGCCACGCACCCCCGAGACGCTCAACTCCGTTTTTCAGTTGCAGGCTGCGAAAAAACCTTACTATAATCCGCGAACGTTAGAAGAAGCCCCGAGTGATGTCAAGGGGATTTTGAATTTGTCCAGCGCGCGCAAGACGTCCACGCCAAAATCGCAAGCGCACGGTTACCTACGAATCAGCGACGTATCTCGACTGATTGGAATTTCTCCCACGGTATTGCGGTTGTGGGAAAACCTTGGCCTGGTTTCCCCGAAGCGGACGCAAAGCAAATACCGGCTCTACACGCAGGACGACATTCGCATTCTGAAGCGCGCGCAATTTCTGCGTCGTGCTCGCAAGATGAACGCGCCCGCGATCGTGCACCTGATGAAGACGCAGGGGCTACTGACGAATGCGGCGCCGCAGCCACGTTCGAGCTCGGTGGGTGCGCGTTTGCGGCGTATGCGCATGCATTATGGGTACTCGCTCGCGCAGGTGGCAGGCGAAGCAGGCGTATCGGTGGGATTTTTAAGCGCGGTGGAACGCGAACAGATGAGCGCGTCGGTTTCCACGCTGCGCAAGCTCGCGCGTTTCTATCAGCTGAACATTCTTTCCCTCTTCAATCCATCGGAAGCCAATCCCGGACGTGTGCAACCGAACGAACGCAAGGTGCTGAATGCCGGGCCGGGAGTGCGGATGGAATTGCTCGCGTGGGGCAATACGATGATGGAGCCGCACCTTTTCCGCATCGCTCCGTCGGCAAGCAGCGGCGAATCCTACGCGCACGAGGGCGAGGAATTTCTGTATATACTCCGCGGGACGCTGGAGATCTCGCTCGACAACGGCGAGACCGCGAGCCTGAGAGAAGGCGACAGTTTTTATTTTGAGAGCAGCAACGCGCACCAGTGGAAAAATCCGGGCAAAACGGAAACGCTGGTGTTGTGGGTGAATACGCCGCCGACATTTTAGAGTTTCAGCCTGCGAGTGGCGATCGCGGGAAAGGCGAGACCGCATGAAGCGAGTTGGGAAATCGCGATGGCTAAAGCTTGGCGGCGTGGCGCTGGCCGCGGCATTGATCGCGGTTGGGTGTGCGAAGAAGACGCCGACGCTGAGCCTGCTGGTTTGGGAGGGGTACGCCGACCCTTCTTACATTCAAGCGTTCGAGCAATCGCACAACTGCAAGATCAGCGCGGCGTACATGGGCTCGAGCGACGAGCTGGTGGCGAAATTGCGCGGCGGCAGCGCTTCGAATTACGACGTCATCTCGCCGTCGAGCGATGTGGCGACGATGATCGCGTCGTCTGGGCTTGCAGCGCCGCTGGACCTTTCGAAACTTCCCTCGTACCCGCAACTCTCAGAACGGCTGCGATCGATGCCGCTGGTGAAAGTGAATGGGCAGACGTACGGAGTTCCGTTCACTTGGGGGCCCAATCCCCTGCTCTACGATACAAAGGCGTTCCCGAAGACGCCGGACAGTTGGGCGGCGCTGTGGGATCCGTCGCTCAAAAATAAGATTTCCGTGTGGGATGAACTTTCGACGATCTACATGGCAGCGCAGGTGCTTGGGTACGACAAGCCCGATCCGAATCACGTTTACAACCTGACGGACGCGGAACTCGACGCCGTGAAAGCGAAGTTGCTCGCACTGAAGCCGAATATTCGCAAATTTTGGACGACGGGCGGCGAGCTGACGAATCTGTTTCAGAATCACGAAGTGGTGGCGGCGATGGGATGGCCGTTGATGACGAATCAACTGCGGAAGGCTGGCTTTCCAATCGGCGAGGCGATTCCGAAGGAAAACACAACGGGGTGGATCGATCACCTGATGATCACGCAGGCGAGCGAGAACAAAGAGCTGGCGACGCAGTTTCTCGAATACATGATCCAGGCGAAAACGCAGAAAGCCGTGAGCGACGTCACGGGATACGATCCGGCGAATCCAGACGCTGGCGCGTTGATGACGGCGGACCAGCGCGCGTCGCTGCATTTGGACGACGTGAACAACTATATGAACCACATTTACTTCTGGCAGCAGGTTCCGCGGCGCGATAAGTACAACGAAATTTTGAACGAAGTGAAGGCCGCGCAGTGATTTCGAGCGTGTTGCTGCCTAACCTCTGCTGCCGGGTGCGCGGCGTGTGCTTTGGGCGAGAGCGCTGATGTCCACTCCTGCATCGCTCGACAAATCGGCGGCCTCGGCTAGTGCTCATGACGTGCTGCTCGAGATCCGCGACGTCACGAAGCGTTATGGTGCGCGGCCGGTGTTGCGCGGCATTTCGCTCAACGTCGCGAGCGGCGAATTTCTGACGATTCTCGGTGAGAGCGGATCGGGCAAGACCACGCTGCTTCGATTGATCGCGGGATTCGAACTACTCGACGGCGGGTCGATTTCAATGTCGGGCGCGCGAATCGACAACGTTCCGGCTCACAAGCGCCAGGTGAACACCGTTTTCCAGAGCTACGCCCTATTTCCGCATCTATCGGTATTCGCCAACGTCGCGTACGGCTTGCGCGCGTCGCACACGGCCGCGTCTGAAATTCCGGGGCGCGTGGCACAGGCGCTGGACATGGTGAAGATGGGCGACTTTGCGAAGTCAGCCCCTTCGAGGCTCAGCGGCGGGCAGCAACAGCGCGTCGCTCTGGCGCGTGCGCTCGTGAACCGTCCGCGCGTGCTGCTACTCGATGAGCCGCTCTCGGCGCTCGACGCAAATTTGCGGCGGCAAATGCAGGTGGAGCTCAAATCGCTACAGCGCGAAGTGGGCATCACTTTCATTTTCGTGACGCACGACCAGGAAGAGGCGATGGCGCTTTCCGATCGCGTGGCGCTTTTGCGCGCCGGGCATCTGGAGCAGATCGCCAGCCCGCGCGAAATCTACGGCAGGCCGGCCACCGCGTACGCGGCGCAGTTCATCGGGCAGACGAATTTGCTGCGGGCCGATGTGCGCGATGGAATTGCGAGCGCAGGGCCGATCGTGTGGCGCACGTTTGCAGCGCCGGGCAAAGCCACGTTCTCGCTGCGGCAGGAAGCGATCCGGCTCGTGCCAGCCGGCGCAGGCGGCACAACACATGATGTCTCTGTCGCGCGTTTTCGAGGAGCAATCCGAAACCAGTCCTTCGGCGGCGCGATGGATGCGCTCGAAATTGACTGCGGCGGCTCGCATCTGGTGCGCGCTCGAATTGCGGCGCCGGGACCACTGAGTGGCGAGCGCGAATTCGAATTCGATGCGAACGACGCGATTCGCGTGACGGAAGGCGGCGACTAGGCGTGTACTCGCGCGCGTACAAAGCGACTGTGACGATTCCGCCGCTCGCGTGGGTGGTGGCGCTGCTGCTGATCCCGTACGCGATGCTTTTCTGCTACAGCTTCTGGTCGGTCTCGCCGCTGCAAACCATCGTTCACAGCTGGACGCTCGACAACTACCGGCAACTACTTGCGAAGCCGCTCTACGCGGAAGTGTTTCTGCGGTCGGTGCGTATCGCGGGCTCGGTGACGCTGCTCGCGCTGCTGCTCGGATATCCGCTCG
>JABDGF010000095.1:0-3691 GCA_013286165.1 Acidobacteriota bacterium
CCGAGCGTGGAGTTGTCGATGGACGTGACTTCGCGATTGCCATAGCAGAAATTGCCGTAGCCGGGTTGCGAGGAATCCGGAACCCATGAGGTGCGGCCGGCGTCGGAGAGGTCGTAGTTATTTTCCTGCTTCGAAATGACCACGATTTTCTTCTCGCTCGTGGTGCGGACGAGCAGGCCAGCCTGGGTAAGCGCGTCGTAGCCGGCCGTCTTCACGTCGTCGGACGTGGCGGCTTGCACGGGAAACTTCTTCGACTGCGACCAGATGCACGCGGGGAACGCTTTGAAGTGGTCGTTGATGGCGGTGCGGTAGTTCACGTCGTTGTTCGTGCCGTTGTTGCAGCCAGCGGCGGCGAACGTGAGGAGCGCCGCGACCGTGAAGGCGCGCGCGACTTTCGTTAGGGGCGTGGACATGTTTCTCCTTTGAAGCTTGAGGCGCAGCGAGCTGAGAAAGCGCGTGGCGAAAGTGTGGAGCAGCCGCGGAGAACGAGGAATACGCAAGAGCCATTACAAACGCGTAGGAATTGCTGACGGGCCGCTTACAGCGAACAGAGTAGGGTGTGCGGTTTCGCCGAGGCCTACAATCATGGCACCTGTGAAGACGGCCAAACAACAGAGCGCTGAGGTGACCGACCCGGCACGTGGGCGTTTCGAACCGGTCGAGAACTATGGCGTGATCGGGAACATGCGCACGGTGGCGCTCGTGAGCACGCGCGGGTCGATCGATTTTTTCTGCTTTCCGAAGTTCGATTCGCCGACGGTATTCGGTTCCCTGCTGGATCCGGACAAAGGCGGATGTTTCTCGATTCAGCCGGCGCTGAAAAACAGCCGGACCAAGCAGCTGTACCTGCCCAATACGAACATTTTGATCACGCGTTTTCTTTCGCCTGACGGCATCGCTGAAATGACGGACTTCATGCCGATCATCAGCGATACATTTCGCAGCCACGTGATACGCAAAGTGAGCGTGATCAGGTGCCAGCCGCGGTTCGATTACGGGCGCGCGAAGCACACGGTGAAGCGGCTCGGGAACTGCGTGATTTTCAAACCGAATGCAAAGCAGGAAGAGCTGCTGCTGAACAGCGACCTCAAGCTCCTTGCGAACGATGGCGGCGTGAACCAGAAATTCACGTTGAAGGAAGGCCAGACGGCGGTGTTTGCGTTTGGCGAGAGCACGGAGCGCGCGCGGCAGCCGATCGACACCGCGCGCATCGAAATGCGATTTCAGGAAACGGCGCGTTTCTGGCGCGAGTGGATCGGGCAATCGAATTACACCGGGCGCTGGCGCGAAATGGTGAACCGTTCTGCGCTGGTGCTGAAGCTGCTCACGGATCGCGAAACCGGCTCGTTGATTGCGGCCCCGACCTTTGGATTGCCGGAGAAAATCGGCGGGCCCCGCAACTGGGATTATCGCTATACGTGGCTGCGCGATTCGTCGTTTACGCTCTACGCGCTGATGCGGCTGGGATTCGTGGAGGAGATGGTGCAGTTCCAACAATGGCTCAACGCGCGGCTGAAGTTCGACGCGAAGAGCGGGCCGCTGCAAACGTTATATCGCACCGATGGCGGCATCGAGACGCCGGAGCGTGTGCTGAAAAACTTGCGCGGCTACAAAGACTCGCGGCCGGTGCGCATCGGGAACGCGGCCTACGAGCAACTCCAGCTCGATGTGTACGGCGAGTTGATGGACGCGGTGTATCTCGCGACGAAGTATGGCGATGGGCCGGGCATCGATGAGTGGAAGAGCACGACGCAGGTGCTTCGCTGGCTTTCGAAGAATTGGAATCAGCCGGACGATGGAATCTGGGAAGTTCGCGGCGGCCGGCGCCATTTTCTGCATTCGCGGATGATGTGCTGGGTGGCGTTTGACCGCGCGATCCGCATGGGTGAGAAGCGTTCGCTTGCCGGACCGTTTGACTGGATGGAGAAAACGCGCGACGCGATCTACCAGGACATCGTGAAACATTTCTGGAGCGAGAAGCGCAAAGCGTTTGTGCAGTACAAGGGATCGGATCGTGTGGACGCTGCAGCGCTGCTGATGCCGCTGGTGCGGTTCATCAGCCCGACCGATCCGAAGTGGCTTTCGACGCTCGCGGCGATTGAGAAGGACCTCGCGGTGGATACGCTGGTTTATCGCTACCGAAACGTGGACGATCTCGATGGGTTGAAGACGGGCGAAGGAACGTTTACGGCGTGCTCGTTCTGGCTTATCGAGGCGCTGGCGCGGTCGCGACAGCTGGAGAAGGCGCAAATTTTATTCGAGAAGATGATTGGGTACGCGAACCACGTTGGCCTCTACGCAGAGCAGCTGGGCGAGAGTGGCGAACACCTCGGAAATTTTCCTCAGGCGCTGACGCACTTGGCGCTGATCAGCGCAGCGACGTATCTGGATCGGGCGCTCTCGGGCAAGCGCGAGCCTTGGCAGTAGGTTTGACATGTGCTCCACATGCATCTATGCTTGGCACATGTCAAAGATGATTCAGGTCCGAAATGTGCCGGATGTCCTGCACCGGGCGCTCAAGAGCAAGGCCGCCCTAGCGGGAATGTCGCTGTCTGACTTTCTGCTTGCCGAATTGCGTCTTGTCGGCGAGCGTCCATCCATCGCCGAGTTGCGCGAGCGCGTGCGACGTCGATCCAAAGTTGAGGGACTCATCCCCGCAGCGGAATTAATACGCCAAGAACGAGACACAAGGTGATTGTTCTCGACGCATCCGCTGCGGTTGAGTGGCTTCTTCAATCAACCACCGGTGCAAAAATCGATCGGCGTCTATTCTCGACTGCAAATTCCCTGCACGCGCCGCACTTGCTGGATGTCGAAGTGGCTCAAGTCATGCGACGTCACGTGCGGGACAATTCGATCGCTGCGCGACGCGGGGCAGACGCACTCGAGGATCTCCGGAGCTTGGGAATCAATATGCATTCTCATGATCTATTGATGTCGAGAATCTGGGAGCTTCGCGCGACACTGACCGCCTACGATGCGGCATATGTAGCTCTCGCTGAACTTCTCGATTCCCCGCTATTAACATGCGATCGAAAAATTGCGGGCGCACCGGGGCACAACGCAAACGTAGAAGTAATCTGAATGGGGCAAATCTCTGCCGTTCTTCAACGCAGGCGGCCGGAATTTGGCAATACCTTGGTGTCATTGACGCGACCGTTGCGCCGGGATAACTTCGAATCTCGATCGATTGAGCGTGCGCGGGCTGGGCTGAGAGCTAACGCACATTGCCGAGCGCAACGATCTCTTACTGGCTCCTGTTCGCGGAGCCTTACTGACCAGGAGGCCTTATGGCAACGCCACAGACAGCACCGAAGACGATGAAAGCTGCGCAAGTTTCGAAAGCCGGTGGCCCGTTTGAAATTGTGGAGCGCGAAATTCCGAAACCAAAAGCGAACGAGGTGCTCATCAAGGTAAACGCATGCGGCGTGTGCCACAGCGATGTGCTCACGAAGGAAGGCGCGTGGCCCGGCATTCAGTTTCCGCGTATTCCGGGACACGAAGTGGTGGGCGTGCTGCACGAAGCCGGGCCGGGCGTCACGGGTTGGAAAGTCGGCCAGCGCGTGGGCATCGGCTGGCACGGCGGGCACGACGGCGCATGTCAATACTGCCGCCGCGGCGATTTCATGAATTGCGAAAACCACAAAATTTCCGGCATCAGCTACGACGGCGGCTACCAGCAATACATGAT
>JABDGF010000095.1:3701-3931 GCA_013286165.1 Acidobacteriota bacterium
ATACATGATCGCGCCGCTCGAAGCGCTCACTGCGATTCCGGATTCGCTTAGCGACGTGGAAGCTGCGCCGCTTTTGTGTGCTGGCATCACCACGTTCAACGCGTTGCGGAACTGCGGCGCGCGGCCGGGCGACATCGTGGCGATACAAGGGATCGGCGGGCTGGGCCACCTGGGCATTCAGTTCGCGAACAAAGCCGGATACAAAGTGGTGGCGATCGGCCGCGGTCCGG
>JABDGF010000096.1 GCA_013286165.1 Acidobacteriota bacterium
ATAGCTTCGACCGGAACCACCACTTCAACTCAGAGCAGCACTTCGGTTTCCTCTTCGACTGACACGAATTCCGACTCGTCCTCTACATCCTTGCAACCCGCCACTGACGCCGGCCAATCAACCTCAAGCGCACCACCCGCTCCATCGGGAGATACGCCTGCAACAACTCCTCCGCAAGCTTTGCAGGGAAATATCTTTCAGCGTTTCTTCGGCGCTTATAAAGCAGACTGGACCGGCACCACGCCCAGCGGTCCGACTCCCCCGCGCCGCGGCTTTCCCAGCCCCGTCACCAATCCTCCATTTCCATTTTCAGATTGGCCGTACGGTGGCTCCCCAACGATCGGCGAGCCATGGACGCAATCCGGTCCGTTGATGCAAGCGCTCTGGAGCGGGTCACACGGAGATTGGTTCAAGCGCACGGGCATTCAGATTTACGGCTGGCTCGACGCAGGCTTCAACGTGAGCACTTCAAATCGCGGCCGCTATGCAAACGCGCCCGCTGCATACGACGTCGTGCCGAACTCCGTTCAACCCGACCAGGAAGTTATTTACTTCGAGCGCCAGCCGGACACCGTTCAAACCGATCACTTCGACTGGGGATTCCGCTTCACCAACCTTTACGGCCTCGACTACCGCTACACCACCGCGAAAGGAATCTTCAGCAATCAGCTGCTCGGCAAAAATCTCGAGTACGGCTACGATCCCGTGATGTTTTATGCGGATCTTTATTGGGGCCAAGTCGCGCAAGGCCTCGACGTTCGCGTGGGCCGCTACATTTCGCTGCCAGATATCGAAGCGCAACTCGCTCCGAACAATTACACCTATAGTCACTCCCTGCTCTACACCGTCGATTGCTACACGCAGACCGGCGTCAACGCCACCGTGAAGCTCAACGACCACTGGCTGCTTCAGGGCGGCGTGTCCGCAGGCTGCGAAACTCCGCCGTGGAACACGCACGATGCGAAGCCGACGCTGAATCTCGGATTTCAGTACACATGGAACAACGGCAACGACACGCTTTATCCGATGATCAACGCGCTCAACAACGGCAAGTACGCGTACAACAACCTGAATTCTTTCTACCTCACCTGGTTTCACAAATTCAGCACACACCCTTCGTGGCACACCGGTACGGAGGCTTGGTACATGTGGGAGAGGGGCGTGCCCAACGTGAATAATCCGGCCGCAGCGCCGCTTCTCGAAACTGGCGCCAATGGCGCGGATTGCTCGGACGTAATCGTTCTCACCTGTTATGCGCCCGAATGGGCTTTCGTGAATTATCTCGAGAAAGAAATCGATTCGAAGAATTACGTCTCGATCCGCAACGAGTACCTCGACGATATGGTCGGCCAACGCACCGGCACCAAGTCGCGTTATTCCGAGCACCTGCTCGGCTGGGGCCACTGGATCGGCACGACGATCCTTCTTCGCCCGGAAATTCGCTACGAGCGCTCGTACGACGCACCCGCCTACGACCTGGGCCACAAAAAGAACCAGCTCACGGGTGCGGGCGACATGATCGTCTTTTTTTAGCTGCGCGCTTTCCTTGTCTGTTTCCACGTAGACGCAATAGCCGTGACGTCAGCCGGTTAGCCACGAATTGGATAACTGTCCTCGGCTAGATGAAACCATTACGGAAGCCTTATTGAATCCTTATATGCAAGCGATTACATATTTCGATACCAACGGAAAATTCCCGCGGTCGCCTTTCTTCAAGGGGGATGTATGTCGAATTTGCTTTCCCGTGCGCTTCGTGTCTGCTCGCCCGTCTTGCTACTGGCCGGGGCGATTTCCGCCCGGGCTCAATCCGCAAGCGCTCCACCCGTAACCCAGAACCCGCCGTCCGCGAAGTCCTCAACTTCCTCACCGGACACAATGCCTTCGCGAAGTTCTACACAAATCGAGGACGAGCTCGAGGCGATGCGCAAGCGCATCGATCAACTCGAAACCGAATTGAAGAAATCTCGTGCGCAAGAAACTGTTGCCGCAACCAGTCCGGCCCCGTCTACGGCGAAGAACGATTCCGCAGCTTTAGCGTCAACGGAATCGTCATCGTCTTCTCCCACCTCGACGAGCACCGCTTCGGCCTCCGCTTTGACCGCGCCCTCGGCTGTGGCTCTTGCGCCTGCCGCAACTTTTGCTGCGGCTTCCGCCGACGGCAGTCCCGCCGACAAGAAGAAGATTGAGCCGTTTTCCGACGCCGATTGGACCTGGCTCAATGGCAATCCGCGCACGAAGGAAATCTTTTGGGACTCGAAATTCTTCACGCCTGAGATTCGCGCCGACGTTAACTACGTCGCTGACTTCAATCACCCCGCAGATCACACTATTGGTGGTTCGAGCGAATTGTTCCGCTCGTACGAAGTTCAGCTTGAGCAACTCGGTATCGGCGGCGATTTCCATTATGACAACGTCCGTGCCCGGTTTATGACGCAGTTGGGTATGTACTCGGTTACAACGCCACGTAACGATCCAAGCGTTGGCCACGGCCAGTGGGACCTCGCGGGCGCCTACCGCTACCTTTCGGAAGCTTACGGTGGCTATCACTTTAATGTCCTAAACGGCGTCAACGTAGATGCCGGCATCTTTCTCTCCTACATCGGATTATTCAGTTACTACAACTTCGACAATTGGGCATATCAGCCCTCATACGTATCCTCGAACACTCCCTGGTTCTTCCAGGGCGTCCGTGTCCAAGTGTTCCCCACACCACACTTGAAATTCGAGCCGTGGTTCATCAACGGGTGGCAGTCCTACGCTTCCGCCAATCACCGCCCCGGTCTCGGCGGGCAGATCAAATGGACTCCGGAACCCTGGATCAACGTCATTTCCAACAACTACGGCCTGGGTGCGGACGATCTCTTCCTTCCCAATCGGAGGCGAATTCACACCGACAATAGCATCGAGGTGAAATATTTCGATCGCCCGGATAACACGCTCGACAAGATGGCATTCTCGCTTACGGCAGATGCAGGTTGCGAATACGGTGGAGGCGTGAGTTGCTATGGCAACCACAAAGGCGGCCCGAAGCAGAGCTTTCTGGGCTACATGCTTTATAACCGTTGGTGGTTCCACCGCGATTTGTTCGGACTGACGCTCGGGGGCGGCAAGATTAATAATCCGGGCCGCTACCTGGTGCTTATCCCGCCGATCAACGGCGAGACCGCCGTCACCGCCGCGAGTAGTTCGCCCTATTTCACAGGGAATCCTGGCGATCCGTTTAAGGCTTGGGACTCATCTATAACGTTCGACTATATGCCGAAGCAGTACATTACGTTCCGTGCCGAATACGACTATCGTCACGCGAATGTGCCCTACTGGTCTGGCCCCGGCGGCATCACGCCACCCGGCGGCAACAATGGCTCACCGCAGTATTTCGTGTGCAGCAGCGGCGCCTCGTCCGGCCAGACGGCGCTCGGTCCCGCCGAAACTGCGTGCGGTGGCGGCGCGAGCAGCGTGTGGTTTCCGGATCTTCGCAAAGACGAATCGTTCATCGACCTTTCGATTATGGTCAAGTTTTAGATCGGCACAAGGCTCGCTTCACCCACCCCGGAAACCGCGGCGGAACGGCAGGCCTCTTGTAACAGGGAGGGGCCGCCCTCTCGTAGCAGGAGAGGTCAGTCTTCCGCCGCGGATCCTTTCGCTCCTAGCGCGCCGCTCTTTACAAAAACCTGATGAGTCCTTGACGCGTTCCTGATGAACGAGCAGCTACCGTATCGGTTCGTCATTGGGCCGGCCGAACTTGTGCCGACACACCCAGGTAGTGAGGCAAAAATGCTGACCATCGCGGCTTGCATCTTGAGCGGGATCGTCGTCTTGGGATTTTACGGATATGTTTTCGCGCACTTATACAGAGAGCACCGGAAGATGAAAGCCCGCGATCAACACGT
>JABDGF010000097.1:0-2454 GCA_013286165.1 Acidobacteriota bacterium
CCTGAATCTCCGTGGAAGGCATCAGCCGCGACCACGCTCCCTCCGTCGGAAACGGCCCAGGCGCAATCGCATTCAGCCGGATGTGATGCTTCGCCCACTCCACCGCCAGCGAACGCGTCAGCGCCAGCACGCCCGCCTTCGCGCACGCCGAAGGCACCACAAATCCCGATCCCGCATTCGTCGCCGCGTAAGTCGTCACGATATTCAAAATATTCCCCGGCTTGCCGGCCGCGATCCATTTCCGCCCGAGCGCCAGCGTGTAATGAAACGTGCCTTGCATCACGATCCCCATCACCGCGTTGAACGCATTCGGCGAAAGTTTCTCCGTACGCGCGATGAAATTCCCGGCAGCGTTGTTCACCAGCGTATCCACCGCGCCGAATTCTTTTTCCGCCGCGGCGATCGAAGCCTCCACAGCCGCAAACTCGCGCACATCGGCTGAAGCGTACGCGGCTCGCGCGCTCTTCGCGCGAATCTCGTCGCAAGTCTCAATCAGCGGCTCCGGCCGGCGCCCCACCAGAAACAAATTCGCGCCCAATTCCGCAAACCGCAGCGCCATCGACCGGCCCAATCCCGTGCCGCCGCCCGTAATTAAAATCGTCCGGCCCTTGAATAAATCCGCTTGATACATCGTGAACCTCCCGCAAGCGCCAGTATTCTTCGCTCATCGTCCGGCCGCCGCAAGTGCCTTTCTGGTGCTGCGCAACGCGCTTGGATTCCGCATGGCGCTGTGTTATTCAATCCTCTCGCGCCCCGAATCGTCGCCAAAGGATGGCCCGCAAAAATGAAGTTTCTCCTGGGATTGCTCGTAGGAATTCTGATCGTGCCCGCCGTGCTGTATGTGTATTTGCAAAGCGGATCGGCGCCGGCGGCCGCGACGGATGCTCCGATGCCTTTCGAGAAAATTCTGGCCCGAGGCAGCCTTCACGCGCGCATCGAGCGCGAACATCCGAATAAAGACGTCGCGCAGTTCACCAACCCGCAATTGATCGAAGGTGCCGACGTCTATCAGAAGAACTGCGCTTTCTGCCACGGCCTGCCTCAACAGCCGCAATCGGCGGCCTCCAAGGGCATGTATCCTTCAGCGCCGCAGCTGTTCACGCAAGATGGCACCGTGACGGACGATCCCGTCGGCGAGACCTACTGGAAAGTGAAAAACGGAATTCGCCTCACTGGAATGCCGAGCTTCGGCGCCGCACTCAGCGAAGATCAAATGTGGAACGTCAGCGCGCTCGTCGCACGCGCGGACAAACTCGCGCCTGAAGTTCTCACCGAGCTGAAGCCCTTGCCGGATCTCAGCAGTCCGGTGCCGGCGATGCCGCTCGGTCCGAACGTGCCTCCGGCCGTCGCGCCGGCTCAGCATCCCGTAGTTCCTGCTCCCAGCGGAGCAGCCCAGCCTGCGCCGCCAACGCCGCGCTAGAGGCACAGCGGCCATCGCTGCGCCTCCGCGGACACATATTTATTGCGGGAGAAATTCCTTCGGGATCGGATTGTCCGGCGTCTCTTCCAGCCAGAAGATCGTCACCACATACCAACGCTTTCCGTCGAAATAAAGTTGGAAACTATTGATGCCGCGCGCAAACGGTTTCTCATCCGCGGCCGCGTTGCGCGATTCGTACGTACTGAAAATGTGCATGATGTTGCCGTAGCGCTCCGACTTGCGTGAACTCTCGCGCTCGAAAAATCCGTGCTGTTTGAAATAATCTCCCGCCAGCTTCGCGTATCCCTCCGGCGTCACAGACCGGATTCGCATCGAGCCATCCTTGGCTTTGCCGGTCGAGATCAATCGCGCGTCCGGCATGAACAGCGAATAGAAACGGTTCCAATCGCGCTCGCCCGGAGGTCCGGAAATCACGTCGTACGTCGCCGCCATAATCGCGTCGGGCGACGATACGTCCGCCGGCTTTGCTTCCGGCGCCGGTGAAGCTGCAGGGGCCGCTGCCGGAGCCTGTTGTGTCTGCGCGGATTTTTCCTGCGCCGCGGCTGGCAATCCCGTCAGACACGCTGCCGCCGCCAGTAAGCCGATTCCCATCTGAACTCGACGAATGAACGCACCCATGAGCTTTCCTCCTGACATCGACTTTTTGCGATCGCCGCCGCCCCAGCACCGGCGATTTCGCGCGTTCGGTTGTACCCCGAAGCTTCGGCGTCCGCAAGCAATCGCCGCAAAGCTGCCCGTCACGCCGGAACCGTCCAAGGCGCCTTTGCAACGCACCGGTTCTTCAGGCATCCTCGTTGCCCGTTTCCATCATCTTTAGTAGTCTCTAGGATTGCGCTTACGCCGCCGTCCCAACTGAAAGCGATAGGAGTGATCGAAGTGCGGGCACAGCCTCGAATTGCGTTTTTGCTGCTCTTTTTTGTGATTTTCATCCTGCCGTCGTGCCAGGAAACGATCAATTATCCTGCGCCCACGCTCATCTCGATCAGCCCCACCAGCGTCAACGCAAATAGCCC
>JABDGF010000097.1:2464-3086 GCA_013286165.1 Acidobacteriota bacterium
CCAGCAAACCTCCGTAAACTGGACGACCTCAGCAGGAACCCTGAATCCCATTGTGTTTTTCAAGAGCACGAACGAACTCGACGCGCAAATCCCGGCCTCCTTCATCGAAAACCCCGGAACCGTTGACATCTCGGTCACCACGCCCACTCCCGGCGGCGGCACTTCGCCGTCTTCCACTCAACCCGACGTCGTCTTCACGATCAACGCCGTTCAAAGTCCCACTCCGTCGATCTCCTCCATTACTCCCACTTCCGTAATTGCCGCGGGCAGCGGCGCCACCATCACGATCTTCGGGAAGAATTTCGTTTCTGAATCCACAGTCGTAGTGAACGGCGCGAACCGCACCACGTCCTACGTGGACTCCGGCCAGTTGTCCGCGACCTTGACCGCAGGCGACATCGCTCAGCCCGGCCCGAAACAGATCTCCGTGTTGAATCCGGAGCCCGGTGGCGGCGCTTCGAACACTGTGCCGCTCGCCGTGAATCTCGCAGTTCCCGTTATTTCCAAGGTTGATCCTGTCAGCGCTGTGGCCGGCGCGGTTGCCACCACTGTCACCGTCACGGGAACAGGCTTCGTTTCCGGCTACACCAACATCGTCATGAATGGCGTCACCATGGTGACA
>JABDGF010000097.1:3096-3790 GCA_013286165.1 Acidobacteriota bacterium
GTGCAAAACGTGGAAATCGTAAACAACGCGCCCGGGGGCGGCGTTTCCAACTCGCTTCCGTTCTCCATCAGCCCAAAGCCGCTTCTCGGCCTTCCCGTCCTTCTCGATCTTGCCGCGGACGCCACACAAGCGCAGCTTGGAATTTGCGATGGTCTTGTCAATTGCACCAACTCCACTGCGCCGCTGAACATTGACAACGTCGGTCCATCCTCCAGCAGCACCGGTTCGTGGGTCGCCTTTGCGTCGCTCTCGCACAACCTCGTTCTCACCGATCAAAATCAGTCTTCGAATGTTTATCTCCGCAACAACTGCTTGCAGACTGCGACCTCCACCACGTCCTGCACTCCCACAACCATCGTGATCAGCAGCGACCCCAACGGCAATGCCGCCAACGGCGCCAGTTCCGAGCCGTCCATTTCCACCTCGGCCACCGTGCCGGGCTTCGGCGCGTTCACCTCCACCGCGACGAACCTCACAACCAGCGTCCCCATTCCGTCGGGCGTCTCGCAGGTCTATTGGCGCCCGCTCTGCACCTCCACCACCTCGGCGTGCCAGTTCACCTCCACCACGTACGTCACGCAATTGATTTCCGTGGGAGCCGACGGCCTCACCGCCGGCAACGGCGCAAGCTACAATCCGGTGGTCAGCTCTGACGGCCAGTACGTCGCGTTCGTTTCGCTCGCAACGAACCTCG
>JABDGF010000098.1 GCA_013286165.1 Acidobacteriota bacterium
GCAGAATTTTCCCGGGCGTTTTCATCCAACCGCCCTGAAAAACGCCCTGCTTTGAGATTTGCCAGCGCACGGCAGTATCGGCGAACGGCCCCGCGTAAAGTTCGGTTCTTCCGGTTTCGTTTGAACTGTAGGCGATCCATTTTCCATCGGGCGAAAAGGTCAAGCCGGAGGCATCCGCTTTCGGCGCGAACAACGTCCGCCCCTTCAGTTCCGGCGTAAGCGGCACCAAGTCGATCTGAAAGGTCCGCGGTTGCTGCCGTGAGATGCCCAGCCACTTTCCGTTGGGAGAAACACTCTCGAGATCGGCGTCGTCTGAGCTATCGAGCGGCAATTCCGTCGCGGCCGTGTGTCCATCGACCGGCTGGCGGTAGATCTTGAATCGCTCCGTCAGTTCGCCGTAGAAAACGGATTTCGCTGATTCGTCCCATGCCAAGCCGTACAGCGGCCTCTCACTAAAGGTCAGTCGCGATGCCGTGTCTTTTGCCACCTCGTAAATCCACACCGCTCCGGGAGCCTTGAACGAGGAATCGACGGTCGTCTCCACGATGGCGGCGACCCTCTGATCGTCCGGAGAGAGCGCGTAGCGGGCGAAGCGCGCCGGTTCTCCCACGGTGCCGAGCGACTTGCCGGTCGCGAGATCGAACCACGAAAGCTGTCGCATCGGCATTCCGGGATCCGGTTGATAAATTAAGAGCCCCGAGTTCGCCACTGCGAATTCACCCGCGCGCCGCGCGTTGTAGGCCAGCACTCCCTGCGCCAGGCAGTACGGATCGCCGGTGGTCGCGAACTTGCCCGCATCAAACGGCTGCGCGTACAAATCCCGGCCGCGCATAAAAAACACATAGCCGGGATTGGCGTAAAGCACCTGGCTATCCGTATCGAATAACTGGCGCGTGTCACCGTTGCGAATATCAACCAACATCGCAACGTTCCCTCCGTAGAACCCGCCCGCGCCGTGAATGAAGATCGCGTGTAGACCGTCGGGGAGAAACGTCGGCAGACGGTCCGTGCCGTTCTCGGCGCCGCCTTTTGTGATTCGCTTCGGCGTGCCGCCCTGTTCCGGGACGGTGAAGAGCCCGCCGATATTCGTTGGAGCGAAAAGGATCGTGCCGCTTGCATTCCATGTGCCGCCGCGGCCGTAGGGAGCGTCGGCGAGGGACGTGACCGTGCTTGAATTCAAATCGATCTTCTGGAGTTTCGCGTTCGCGAAAAATCCCACCGCTTGCGAATTGGGCGACCAGAACGGCGACGTCGCGCCGTCTGTGCCTTCCAGCGGCTGAGGCGAAACCTTGTCGAGCGAGCGCAGCCAGAGCTGCGGCGGTTCGTCGCCTTTCGCAGCCGCGAACACCAGCTTGGTTCCATCAGGCGATAGCGCAAACGCGACGCTGATAGGAGCCAGATGCAAGCCGCGCGGAAGATTCAGCGCCGTCTGCAAATTCTGCGCAGGCGTGGGGCGCCGCGCCATGTATCCCAGCAAGCCGAACACAATCGCCGAAATCGCCATCGTCGCCAGTACGGGAATCGCCACGTTGCGATTGGTCCGCGTGCGTTCGGCCTCGATCGCGGCAGGCGACACAGCCGCAATCGCCGTCTGCGAGCCGGCCTCGCGCAGACTCTGAAGCTGCAGCCGCACGTCGTGCGCCGTCTGCCAGCGCTCGTCTGGATCTTTCGCGAGGCACGACTTCACGATTCGATCGAGAGCCGCAGGCGACGCCGGTTGCGCCGCTGAAATTGGCGCAGGCTCGCGCTCCAGAATCCCGGCGATCACGCTCGCCGACGTCTGCCCGTCGAACGCGCGCTTCCCCGTCGCCATTTCATACAGCACGCTGCCCAACGAAAAAATATCCGTGCGCGCATCAGCCGACTTGCCTTCCACCTGCTCGGGCGACATGTATTGAAACGTCCCGACCACGACGCCCGCCTGCGTGATCGGCGATGACGGCGTCGCGCCCATTGTCTGCGTCACGCTTCCCGCTGGAGTTGCCGGCGCCTCGATCGCCTTCGCGAGGCCAAAATCCATCAGCTTCGCGCCGGCCTTCGTCAGCATGATGTTCGCGGGCTTCAAATCGCGATGAACTACGCCGGCCCGATGCGCGCGCTCGAGGCCGCCGCACACCTCGCTGCCAATTTTGAGAAGCTGATCTGTCGGCACCGCGCCGCGCGTGATGCGCGCCGCAAGCGTCTCGCCCTCCAGAAACTCCATCACCAGGTAATCTACTCCGTTCTGGTGGCCGACGTCGTAGAGCTGACAAATGTTGGGATGAGAGAGCGATGAAATCGAGCGAGCTTCACGGTCGAAACGCTGCCGCGCCTCAGGATTCGCGGAGAGATGTGTGGGAAGAACTTTTACGGCGACGGTGCGATCGAGCCGCGTATCGCGTGCGCGATACACCTCGCCCATTCCGCCGGCGCCAAGCGGCGCGACGATCTCGTACGGGCCGAGGCGCGTTCCAGCGCTAAGGGGCATGCGAAAACGAGTTTATACGGTTCGTGTGGAAAGGAAAGAGTCGCTTACATCGCGCGCGCGACGAAGTACGTGACGACGTTCGTGACGAAGGCTACTTCGCCGCCGCGGCTGCCTTCGGACGTAGCACCAGCACGGGAATCGTCGCGTTCTGCACGACTTTCTCGGCCACTGAGCCAAACGCGATCTCCCCCCAGCCGGTCATTCCGTGCGTCGCGATCACGATCAGATCCGCATTCTCGTGTTCGGCCGTGAGCAGAATTTCCTTCGACGGCACGTTCGAACGCCCGATCACACCGCGCGCCGTAACGCCGGACGCCGCAGCCTTCGCCGCCGCTGCTTGCACCTTCGCGAGCGCCTCTTTGTCGCGCTCATCTTCGTACGCGCCTTCTTTCAGCAGCGACACGTCGTTCGGGAGATCCGCGATCACGGGAACAACGTTCACCAGCACCAGCTCCGATCCAAGCAGCTTCGCCAGATCGGTCGCTTCAGAAAGCGCTGCATCGGAAATCGGACTGTAATCGACAGGAGCCAGAATGCGCTTCGGCGCTTGCATGGGTTCTCTCGGTCCTTTGGGCGGCGGGGCGACGCAGCCCGTTGAGTGTGGCCCCAGATGCTAGCAGAGACGTGCGGAGCCACATTACAGCTCTGTTTCCGCGCGGTTAAAGTTCCACCACGCATCCACCGACCGATTCTGCAACGCGTGCGCGCAAAGAAAAAGCCGGAAGCGGCATCGCGCCACCTCCGGCTTTCCCGTAGTTCGTTTGCTTTTCGCTTGTAGCGTCTTAGTGCGTTTCCACGATCGCGATCGCCTCGTCCACGTGGTGATGCGCCCTGTCGATGTGCTCGATCACACGCGCTTGCAACCCACGCGTCATTGGATCGTCTTCCTCACGCGCCACGTCGCTATGCGCCTTGTCCAGCAATTCGCGCGCACGGTGCAGTCGGCCCTTCCAATCGAGGTGCGCATCGATCGTGACGTGATCGTCGATATTTTTCCCGTCGTCGATCGCCGCCTTCTTGATTTCAGCGATCGCCTTGTCGATGTCCTTCACCGCCGCGTCCTCTTCCGCGTGCAGCACCCCACCATCCGGACGCTGCAGATGCGCTCGCGCGTCACGCAAATCCGACAACGCGTGCAAGTACGCCGGATGCTTTCCTTGTGCGCTGACGTTGGACGTTGCCAGCGGCATCAGAAACGCCAATGCCAAAGCGACCAGCGACAGCCTGAGAAGTACTCTCATTCTTCTTCCTCTCTCACCTGATTTTTGATTTAAGTATTGCTCTCGCCGCC
>JABDGF010000099.1 GCA_013286165.1 Acidobacteriota bacterium
GTGGCCCGCGGTTATAGGCGACGTTTCCCGTCGCGAGGTTGAAATAGTCGGGTCCAACAAACCGCAGAACGTCCGGTATCGTCTGGAACGGGCGGGAATTCCCACACGGATCGGCGCCTGCAGCGCCAGCCGGAAGTGAGTAGCTCACTCCAAAAACATCGAATTGTCCGCCCGCATCTTTCACGATCACGAGCTTTTCTGGTGAAGCCGGGTTAGCACCATCGCTGGTTCCGTTTCCAAACAAATATTTCCCTTCATTCGAATGCGCATAGGTGATCGTATTCGCGTAACTCACTACATTTACGATGTCTGTCGGAAGTGGCGTGCCGCGATTCCGGTCGAGCGAGTGAAAACGAGTCAGGTACGCCGCGCCGAGCGTTGTACCCAGTCCGTCGGCGAGATTCGAGAGATTTTGACTCGTGATGGAAGCGTCGCGAAGTGCCTGCTGTTGCTGTACTGCAAAAGGCAACAAGGTGGGTTGCCGCACCACGCCCGTCTGTATGTCACCCGTCACCACGTAGTTGACAGCCAGCGCCACTTTGCCTGCTGGCGTCTTCGGAAGCACGGTTACCTGCGCTAAGCCTGCAAGCACATTCGTATCATTCGTCCGCGGGCTGGCAGTCGCCGCGGTGCACGCCGATTGCGCGCCTGCAGTCCTCGAAGAAAACGCCGCGCCCAGGACGAGCGCCAGAATCGAAGGGAAAATAACAATTCGCGAACGAGGTATGGGTACAGGATGCGTGCTCTTCATGGCGGGATAGTACACAACTCGAGACGTGAATTCTATTTTATCTTTACGACTGCCACGCGCAACGCGTCCGGCGCTGACACCTGCAGGGTCAGCGCCAGTCGCGCCGGCGCGAGTCGGTTGTGCGACGTATGCTTCTAGAGATGAGAAACGATCAGCAGTCCCCCGCCCACGGCGATGATGTCTTCGATCAGCGCGATCGGCAGGTCCTTAATTTTCAAGCCGGCCACGATCTGATGGCGCACTTGGTATCCGCCGAAGGTTCCCACCAGCGTTCCAACGATGGCGAGGACGACGCCGATAATCCAGCCTTGCCCTCCGGCAATCGCCAGTGCCGCGCCACACAGCCCTCCCATCACACACCGAATCACCACGGAAGGCGGAGCCGTTCGCGGCCCGGTCTTCGGAAGCTTGTCGTTAACAATTTCGCCAATCGCGGCGAGCGTGAAGATTGCGACGGTGATGATCGATGCCATCCACGCCAAGTGCGATCCAGTGAGGCTGATCCAGCCGAGATAGGCGGCCCAGCAGGTAACGGCAGGAGCCGTCATCGCGCGCAGGCCAGCAATCACGCCGATGAAAAAAGCAAGAGCAAGTACAAGAGTTGAGGGTGTCATGCTGCGGAAACTATCACACAAACGTTCCACAACGAATCATCCGAAAGTCGGAGACGGAACTCCACCCTTCTACCGACGGGGTCACGTACGCGAATTAAAACGAGCGGAGAATGCTGCTGAAAAAAAGTGGGGACCGCTGCTTGGGATCAGCGGCCCCCTTAGATCGCGTTCCATTTGGCCCGGCCTAGGCGTGACCGAACCATGGGGTCATCCATCCTAGCTTCCCTCTCAGAGGCAGGTGGGAACGACCCGTCCCATTCGCATTCGGGCCCCTTCCTCCCCGTTTGCAAACGGTGCGGATCGTTGGAACGCGACCCACGCCGTACCTAGTGCACGCTTGTGCCCAACGCGATCAATCTCACGGCGGCCGCATTTGACCCTTGTTTTCAGTGTTTTAGCGGCTGACGGCCAGTACGCGGGCCAAATTTTCGGACCGATCTGGAACCGCCCCTCGGGAAGGTTCCCGAAATGGAATTGCGCCTCCCCGCTAAGCCCTCGTCCGGTGGCACCCAATTTTCAATTTCGCCGCACATTTGGGGCTTCGTGTCTTGTTCGGCTTGCGCCTCTCGCGCATAATGAATATGCCCTCAACAACTGAATGCGACGTTCGTTCATTTTTGTTCTCGCCATCGTTCTTGCGCTCGCAGGACTGGCGCTGGGCATTGCCAAAGTTCGGCCCGCCAAGGAATCCCTCAACGAGCACCTCGCGCATTCGAAAGCTCCCGCGCCGCCGATGTCGTCTGCGCCCGAGCCCGGCCAGGAACGCATCGTACGATTCGCGTCGAATCCACAAGATGCACCCGCGTTTAAGGCGACCGATCTCGATGGCCGGCCGATTTCCACCACTGACTGGAAAGGCAAAGTGGTGCTGCTGAATTTCTGGGCGACGTGGTGTCCGCCATGCCGCGCTGAAATTCCGATGCTCATCCAGTTGAAGGACCTATATAAGGACCGGATCGTGGTGGTTGGCGTTTCGCTCGATGACGATCCAGCCGACGACGTGAAGAAGTTTGCGGCGACGAACCGATTCAACTATCCGGTGATCATGGCTACGCGCGAATTGATTAAGGAATACGGCGGCGTGCCGGCGCTTCCGACGACATTCGTGATCAATCCGGACGGAAAAGTGGTGCAGAAGCACATCGGCCTTTTCCGCAGCTACGTGTACGAAAGCGAAATTCGCGCGTTGCTTGGACTGCCTGTGGATGCGACGGTCGAGACATTCGAGGACACCGGGCAGATTTTCCTGAAGAACGCGGACCGCGCGACCGAACTGCCTGACGTTGATTTCACGGGCCTCTCGCCCGAGCAGCGGACTGCCGCGCTGAAGCGCATGAATTCAGAAACCTGCACGTGTGGCTGCACACTCACGCTCGCGCAGTGCCGCATCAACGACTCCGGCTGCCCTGTAAGCAAAAAGATTTGCGCGCAAATCGTCGCGGAAATTTCCGGAAAGCCGGCACGTGCCCCTGCTGCGGATCCCGACGACGCGGCCCAACCAAGTCCGTCCGCGCCACCGGCCGCTGGCCCGGCCAGGACAGGCGACTCGACGCCTAAGACGCCTGACGCGGCTCCGGCGCAAGCACCCAAATTCGAATAGCGTTCGCTCATCACGCTTTCCCGTGCGCAAACCGTAGCGCCCCCGCTTTCCGTGCCGTAATTTTTGGCTTGGTTCACTCCACTAACCCTCGAAGCATAAATCCAATTCCCGTCTCACGGCGTACTTCGAGCAGCCGATAAATTCCTTACAGGCACGCGAACGGAAACACAGATGGTCGGGACGTTCAACCTGGAACGCTACCTGAAAAATTCGAAGGAGGTGGATATTAGCGACATCGACCTTTCCCATGCGCTGAAATATCCGCTGAGTGAAGACGAGATTCACTGTCAACCGATCAACCTGCACCGCAATTCAGCGAATCACAAATACAACACGAATTCCACGGACGATCGTCTCGCGGCGGTGATTCAGGGCCGCGCGTTTCCGTTCGCTGCAGGCCCGGATTCGTCGGGCGAACCGGGAGCAGACCGATCGGGTGGCGCGGCCGTCGCGCTCACCGGGACGTTCGCGTTAAGAATCACCAGATCGACGCGGCGATTTTTAGCGCGATTCTCTTCGGTGTCATTGGGCGCCGTCGGATAATACTGGCCATACCCCGAAGCCGCGAGCCGTGCCGGATCCATCGCGAACCGCGTGATAAAAAGTTTCGCGATTTCCGTTGCGCGCGACGTGGAAAGTTCCCAGTTCGAATCGAACTTGCGATTATGAATCGGAACGTCGTCCGTGTGCCCTTCGATGCGAATTTTCATGCGTCCCGGTCCCACCACGCTGACGAATTGCGCA
>JABDGF010000100.1 GCA_013286165.1 Acidobacteriota bacterium
CCGCCGGGCAAAAAGGCGGGGTACGCGATCGTCGGGCTCGGCAATTTGGCGATTCACCAGATTCTGCCCGCCTTCTGCCGCTGCGAAAAATCGAAACTGGTGGCGCTGGTCAGCGGGCACCCGGACAAAGCCGCAAAACTCGCCGCGCGCTACGGCGTGAATCCGAAGGCGATCTACAACTACCAGAATTACGACACGCTGCGCGACAACCCGGAAGTGGATGTAATTTACATCGTGTTGCCGAATAGCATGCACGCGGAATACACGATTCGCGGCTTCCAAGCTGGGAAAAATGTGCTGACCGAAAAGCCGATGGCGACCACGACGGCGGAATGCCAGTCGATGATCGACGCCGGCGCGAAAGCCGGCAAGAAGCTGATGGTCGCCTACCGCTGCCGCTACGAGCCGTACAACCAGGCCATGATTAAAGTGGCGCGCGATAAAGAACTCGGCGGCGTGAAAATCATCAATGCCGAAGCGGGTTTCAACATCGTCGATCCCACACAGTGGCGCCTGAAAAAAGCGATGGCCGGCGGCGGCTCGCTGATGGACATCGGCATCTACGCTTTGCAAGCCGCTCGATACATCTCCGGCGAAGAGCCGGTGGCCGTGAACGCGATGATGTATTCGACGCCGGGCGATGTGCGTTTCGGACATGGCTTTCACCCTCGCGCGACGGATTGACCGCAGTTATGATTCGCGTGATTTTACTCCTGAAGGTTTTGTGCGAGCTTGCGGGAGAGATTTTATTCAGAAGCTGAAATGGCAGGCGCGAGTTCGCCCTCCGAACGCGCGACCACGGCGCACGCGAGGCAATTTCCGATCACGTTCACGCCAGTGCGGCCCATGTCCATCACGGCGTCGATGCCGAGCAGCATCAGGATCGGCTCGCTCGGCAGGTGAAACGTCGCCGCCGTCGCCATCAGCACGACGAGCACAGCGCGCGGCACGCCCGCCACACCTTTGCTGGTGATCATCAACATGAACACCATGGCGAGCTGCTCGCCCCACGTGAGGTGCATGCCCGCCGCTTGCGCCACGAAAATCGAAGCGAGCGCGAGATACAAAGACGATCCCGTGAGATTGAAGCTGTAGCCCGCGGGAATCACGAACGCGACGATCTTGCGCGGCACGCCAAACGTTTCCATCGCTTCCATCGCGCGCGGTAGCGCGGCTTCGGACGATGCCGTCGCAAACGCAATCGTCGCAGGCTCCGCCACGACGCGAGAGAAGCCCAGAACCGGCACGCGCGCGAACTTCGCGATCGGCACGAGCACGAAAAGCAAAAACACAGCGAGCGCCACGTAGCCGGTGGCGAGCAATTTTCCCAAAGGCAGCAGCACGGCGATGCCCATGTGTCCCACGGTGTACGCGATCGCCGCCCCCACGCCGATGGGCGCGAAATACATCACGATATTCGTGAATGCGAACATCGCCTCGGTGAGCGACTCGAAGAAACGCACCATCGGCGCACGTTTTTCTTCCGAGATGCGCGCCAGCGCGATACCAAACAGGATCGCAAATACCGCGACCTGTAGGATTTGGTTGTCGGCGATCGACTTGGCGATATTTTCCGGAAACACGTTCACCAGAAACGTGTCCCAATGCATCGGCGCAGCATTCGCGACGGCCGCATCGGCCGCCGTCACCGGAATAGCGAGACCCTCGCCCGCGCGGCTGATATTGATCGCCACAACGCCGATGAGCAGCGCGATCGTGGTGACCACCTCGAAAAACACGAGGCTCTTCACGCCGATTCGCCCTACGCCGCGCAAATTTCCGTGCCCTGCAATGCCGGTGATCAACGTTCCCAGGATCAGCGGCGCGACGATCACTTTGATCAGCCGAAGGAAAATGTCGCTGAGGAATTTCAGGTGCTCGGCGAAATGCGGCCAGTCGATGCCGATCTCAGCACCGAAAAGCATCGCGAACAAAATCCAGTACGTGAGGGACGCGCGGCGCCTACCGCCAAGTGCAAACAGCGCCAAAGCGATCCAACGGACCACGGCCATCCACGGATGCGCACCAAGCGCGACGGACAATAGCGCGCCCACCACCAACATTCCGGCGCCCACAAACGGCAGCGCCATGGAATCGCCGCCGCGCTTCGCCGCCACTCCGTTTTGTAAATTTTCAGTCATGCCGCTAGATGATTTCGCGCTTCTGCTATCTTGATTGCCATGCCGAAAATCAAAAATCTGGAATGCTCGCGCTGCAAAGCAACTCTATCCGCCGATACGCCGCAAACGCTTTGCCCCGAATGCAAAGGCTCGCTCTATGTCCGCTACGACCTCACTGCGCTGAAAGGCACCGCCCCGCGCGACAAAATCGCAACCGATGCCGCCCGCGAACCCTGGCCCGGCATGTGGCGCTACAAATCCGTGCTGCCCGATGCGACGCCCGTCACGCTCGGCGAGGGCTGGACGCCGATGCTTCGCACCAAGCGCCACGCCAACGCGTACCTTAAAGAAGAAGGCGCGAATCCCACCGGCTCCTTCAAAGCGCGCGGCCTCGGCCTTGCGATTACGATGGCCAAGCACTACGGCCTGAAAAAACTCGCCGTCCCATCCGCCGGAAACGCCGCGGGTGCTCTGGCCGCTTACGCCGCCGCTGCCGACATCGAAGCCAACATTTTCATGCCGAAGGATGTGCCGTTTGCCAATTACGTCGAGGCGGTAGCCTACGGTGCGAACGTGACGCTGGTCAACGGACTAATTTCCGATTGTGGCCGCATCGTCGCCGAGCGCAGCAAAGCGGAAGGCTGGTTCGATATTTCCACGCTGAAGGAGCCGTATCGCGTGGAAGGAAAGAAAACGATGGGCTACGAACTGGTCGAGCAGCTTGGCTGGGAATATCCCGACGCCGTTTTCTATCCCACCGGCGGCGGCGTAGGCCTGATCGGAATGTGGAAAGCGTTCGCAGAAATGGAAGAACTCGGATGGGTGAAGCCCGGTAAGCGCCCGAGAATGATCGCCGTGCAATCTTCGGGCTGTGCGCCGATGGCGAAAGCTTTCGACGAACACGCAAACGCGAGCGAGATGTGGCCCAACGCCGCAACTTTTGCCGCAGGCCTGCGCGTCCCGAAGCCTTACGGCGACTACATCATGCTCGACATTTTGCGCGAGTCCGGCGGCGTAGCGCTCGCAATTCCCGATGAAGAAATTCTCGCGTCGCTGAAAGACTGGGCGAAGAACGAAGGAATTTTCCTCTCGCCCGAAGGCGCAGCCGCGACTGCTGCATACGATCGCCTGCTCGCGTCCGGCTACTTGAAGCCGAGCGATCGCGTGGTGCTCTTCAACACCGGCTCGGGCTCGAAATATACAGACGTCACCGCCGAAGCGATGGGCCTCAAAGGCCCGACGGCGAGCTAAATCGTTGTAGTAAAGGCTGCCGTAGATCACCGGGTTTCGCACGCCGGCACAGCTACTACGCGCGCCGAGTCGCGCTTTCGTGCCTGTCCATGGGCGAAAACGTATTACTCGTTGATTTCCTCGGGTAGTGGTATGGTCTGCATGCGCGTAGGCCGAGCCGGCGGGGTGCCCCGCGCCGCCGAACGACGAGCCCGGCGCACCAGGCCGAGGAGAAGAAGAATGAAGAACCTGTTCGTGGGTAACCTGAATTTTCAGACCAGCGAAGGCGAGCTGCGCGAGCTGTTCGCCGGATTCGGACAAGTGACGCGCGTTCACATCGCCATGGATCGCGA
>JABDGF010000101.1 GCA_013286165.1 Acidobacteriota bacterium
ACTGGCATGTGAATTCTGCGGTAAAAAACCTAGCTTCGGCAACACCATCAGCCACGCGAACAACGTTACCCGCCGCCGTTGGAATCCGAACCTCCGCCGCGTCCGCGCGGTCGTTAACGGCTCGCGCAAACACGTTCGCGTCTGCACGTCCTGCATTCGGTCTGGCCGCGTTACCAAAGCTGCGTAACTCGCTGCCCGGCATCGGCTTCCTCCGAAGGAGTTCCGCTTGACTCGAAAATTCCTGGTCGTCGCTGCGGTCGCGGTTTGTTTGCTCGCAGCTTCTTGCAAAAAGGACGTCGCGCCGGGACCGGATACCTGGGCGGTTGTGGACGGCAAAGACATCCCTCGCGCCGAGGTAGAGAAGTATTTCCGCACGCGCGTCAACGCGCAGGGTCCCGCTCCGTCTCAGGAAGAGGGCGCCTCCCTCAAGCTCAGCATTCTCGACGAACTGATCAACAAGGAAATCCTTCTGAACCGCGCCGCGAAAGCCAATCTGCTCGCGAGCGACGCCGAGGTCGAAGACAAGTTCACCGAGTCGAAGAGCCCGTACACCGAAGAAGAGTTTCAGCGGAAACTGCAGTCCAGCGGCCTTACCGTGGACGATCTGAAACAGGATCTTCGCCGCGATCTTTCCGTCCAGAAGCTTTTGAATCGCGAAGTCGTCGCCAAGATTTCCATCACCGATCAAGACGTCAGCGACTTCTACAATAAAAATCGCGCCCAGTTCAACGTCGTCGAGCCCGAGTATCACATCGCGCAGATCGTCGTCACCTCGCGCCCCGATCCCGGCGTGCAGAATCGCAAGAACGACAAAGCTCAGAACGAGCCCGACGCCAAGCGCAAAGTCGTCCTGCTGGAGCAGAAGATCGCCGGCGGCGCCGATTTCGGCCAGCTCGCCATGGACTATTCCGAAGACTCCACCGCCACCACCGGCGGCGATCTCGGCTTCGTCCCTGAGTCGCGCCTGAATCAGTCCGATCCCATCTTGAAGAAAGCCGTTCTCTCGATGAAGCCCGGTGACGTCAGCCAGCCCATCGCCGAACAAAACGGACGCTATCGCATCCTCAAGCTCGTCGCCAAAGAGCCTTCCGGCCAGCGCGAACTTTCCGATCCGCAGGTCCAGCAGTCCATTCGCGACATGCTCCGCAATCGCAAAGAACAGCTACTCCGCACGGCTTACATGATCGAAGCGCGCGACGAGGTGAAAGTCACAAACTACCTCGCGCGCCAGATCCTCGAATCGGCCGGAAAGCTGCCCGTCGGCAAGTAGTCTTCGCCAGAATTTTTGAATGAGTTATTAAAGCGAGCGCGGAGGCCTTCGTGCGCTCGCCTTACGAAACAAGTCCTACGTTAGCTTTGAAGCGAACGTGCCGGGAGCGGCCGAGCTGCGCGCTGCGTCGCCATCATCCGCGCCGCAACCAATCCCACGATCGGCGAAAACATCGCGCAGATCAGAAACGCCGACCGGAACGCCACGCCTTCCTTCTCCAGCTTCTCTGCTGCCACGGCGCACACCAGCGCCCAGCACAGCAGCACAATCCCCATCGTCAGATACGCCGCCACCATGGCGAAATGCACATGCAATCCCATTGCCTGATCCCCAAGAGGTCTTCAGATTCGAGAGCTGGATAATCCCCGTGCTTCCAGCTTCGCAAACCGCTCTTAGGCAAGGGAGTGCCGGGCAGGAACACCATGCGTAAAGGTAACCGTGCTTGATACGTATTAGTAAACGTTAATCTCGCGCCGATTTCACCACGTTTTACCCGATTATCGCCACAGTTTCGCCCGCATTCACGGTCTGGCCCTCAATTACCGCCAGCCGTTCCACCGTTCCCGATTTGGGCGATCGAATTTCATTTTGCATCTTCATCGCTTCCACCACCACGATTCCTTGCCCCGCCTGCACCGCATCACCCGTCGCCACCAGCAGCCTCACCACCTTGCCCGGCATCGGCGCCAGAATTTGCTGCCGCCCCTCAGTCTCCGCCGGGCCGTGTCCGCCTCTGCGCCACTCGCGCGGATCGCGCACAGTCGCTTCCGTTTCGCGCCCCGCCGTCGCCACGCGCAGTTTCCCCGCAAACGGCTCGACGCGCACCTCAAACGATTTCCCATCGACGAGAATCGAATAGACGCCCGGCGAAACTTCCACCGCGTCCGCCTCCAGCGCGCGCCCATCGATCGTCCACTGCTCGCGCTCTCCGCGCATCGCGGTCTCAACGCGATGCTTCTCGCCTCCGAATTCAATTTCAATGTTCACGCGCGCGGCTCCCGTGCCACCTGTTCTCGCCGGCTCTCGCCGCGCCACCTCGAAACCGGTTCCGCCGCAGGCTTGGCACCGCCACCACTCGTCGGCTTCGCAGCACGTTTCGAACGGTGCCACAACGCCGTCGCGATCAACGCCGCATCGCGAGCGTTGCCGTCGATCGCAGTCTCTTCAACCGGCCGCTTCAGAAAATCGTCCAGCCAGCGCGTGTAGATCGCCGCGGTCACGAAATCTTCACTCGCCAGGATCCGCCGGAACAGTCCAACGTTCGTCTTGATCCCGCTCGCGTAATATTCCGCCAGCGCCCGCTTCAATCTCGCAATCGCCTCGTCGCGATCCGCACCCCACGCGATCAATTTTCCCAGCATCGGATCGTAGTCGTTCGGCACCGTCCAGCCGCCGTACACGCCGTCGTCCAGGCGAATTCCCGGCCCCGTCGGCACGCGCCGCTCCACAATTTTCCCCGGCGAGGGGAAAAAATTGTTGTCTGGATCTTCCGCATAAATCCGGCACTCGATCGCGCAACCGCGCAACGTCACGTCTTCCTGCCTCAGCGGCAGCTTCTCACCCGCCGCCACGCGAAACTGCAGCTTCACCAGATCCAGCGCCGTCACCATCTCCGTCACCGGATGCTCCACCTGCAGCCGCGTGTTCATCTCCAGAAAATAAAATTTCCGCTCGGCATCGACGAGGAACTCCACCGTCCCTGCGTTGTAATAGCCGCCCGCGCGAGCCAGCTTCACCGCCGCCTCGCCCATCGCGCGCCGCAGCTCCGGCGTCATGATCGGCGATGGCGCTTCCTCGATCACTTTCTGATACCGACGCTGCACCGAACACTCGCGCTCGCCCAGATGAATCACGTTGCCGTGCTTGTCGCCCAGCACCTGCAGTTCGATGTGCCGCGGCTTGATCAAATATTTCTCGAGGTACATCCGCCCGTCGCCAAACGCGTTCTGCGCTTCCGACGACGCATCCCGCAACGCGCTCGCAAAATTCTTCTCCTGCTCAACGAGCCGCATGCCCTTCCCGCCACCGCCTGCCACGGCCTTCAACACCACCGGGTAGCCCGTCTTCCGCGCCGCTGCGATTCCCTCTTCCGCATTCGCGATTGGATCGAGAGTGCCCGCCACCGTCGGCACTCCCACTTCGCGCGCCACATTCCGCGCCGCCGTCTTCGAACCGAGCTTTTCCATCGCCTCCGCGCTGGGCCCAATGAAAACAATTCCCGCCTTTTCGCACGCGCGCGCCAGCGCCGGATTCTCCGCCAGAAATCCGTACCCCGGATGAATCGCATCACATCCCGCAAAGCGCGC
>JABDGF010000102.1 GCA_013286165.1 Acidobacteriota bacterium
GTGAGCGCGACGTTGGTGAAAATCGTGTTGCGCGAAAGCGTGGCCATCGCGTTCGGATTGGTTTTTACCGAAGTGCCGGGCGCAACGCCGAAGAAACCCGCCTCGGGATTGATCGCGCGCAGCTGGCCTTTTTCGTCGGGTTTGATCCACGCGATGTCGTCGCCAACGGTCCAAACTTTCCAGCCTTCAAAGCCCGCAGGTGGCACGAGCATCGACGTGTTCGTCTTGCCGCACGCGCTCGGAAATGCTGCGGCGATGTACGTCTTCTCGCCCTTCGGATCCTGAACTCCGATGATCAGCATGTGCTCGGCCATCCAGCCTTCGTCGCGCGCGATATTCGAAGCGATGCGCAGCGCGAAACATTTTTTGCCGAGCAGTGCGTTGCCGCCGTAGCCCGATCCGAACGACCAAATCTCGCGCGTCTCAGGGAAATGCACGATGTACTTTTCGGTGTTGCACGGCCAGGGAACGTCCTTCTGTCCCGCGTCGAGCGGCATGCCGACGGAATGAACGCAGGGAACCACGCGAACGTCCGGCCCCTTATCGATTTCCTTGAACACCGGCAAGCCGATACGCGCCATGATGCGCATGTTCACCACAACGTACGGCGAATCGGTGAGCTGCACGCCAACGCGCGACATTGGTCCGCCCACCGGACCCATGCTGAACGGCAGAACGTACATCGTCCGTCCGCGCATCGAACCCTTGAACAGCCCGCGCAGCTTACGCCGCATTTCCAGCGGGTTCATCCAGTTGTTCGTTGGCCCGGCGCTGTCTTTCGAAAGCGAGCAGATGAATGTACGGTCCTCCACTCGCGCCACGTCGGACGCATCCGAGCGCGCGTAGTAGCAGCCCGGCCACAGCTCTTCGTTTAATTTGGTGAACGTGCCCGCGCGAACCATTTCCGCGCAGAGCGATTCGTTCTCTTCCTTCGAGCCATCCACCCAGTGGATCGCTTCGGGCGTGGTGAGTTCGGCAATCTTCTCCACCCAGCGGAGCAAGTGCTCGTTTTTGCTGAGCGGGTGAGTGCTGGTGTAGCGCTTCGTCGTATCTTTTGCGGCTTTGGAGTGCGTCTCGGTCGGAGTCATAGGCGTAGAGCGCCATTATATCCCCACGCGCGCGGCGTGGACGCAAGGCCGCGCAACCTACGTTTCTACGCGAGAGACATTTTGGTGCTAGGACGTAAATCGCGCGGCGCCTAAGGCTTACATCATCTAAAACCGCGCAATTTTTGGTGGGCTCGCCTGGACTTGAACCAGGAACCAACGAATTATGAGTTCGCTGCTCTAACCAATTGAGCTACGAGCCCGCGCGGCGAATATCATACCTCCAACGCGCGGCATCGACACGCGCGCTCTCGGCAGCCGCCGGCGAACAGCTTCGCTTCTAGTGGCGTTCCGGACGGGAGTCAGGCAATGGCACCGGGTGAATCGCTATCGCCGCCGCGATTCGGGGATTGCGCAACGCCACCGGCCGAATCGGCCCGTGCCGCGGCGCGATCGGACCAATCGGCTTGTAGCGTTCGATCTTGGTGAACGGAATGTCGGTGCCCGAAATTCCCGTGCACGCACCCGCTAGGCCGATGTACGTCACGTAGAGTCCGCCGCTCGGCAGCGTCACTCCGTTCGCGTCCGTGTTGCTCATGATGAACGCGACCACATTCCCAGATGAATCGGACCCGTACGCCTCGAGCACGTCGCCGCTCGCGATGCTCGAACCGTAAGAGTTCGCGAGCGTCGTGCCCGTCGTGAGAGTCGAGAAGCAAACAGCCGCGCCGGCCTGTGGCGAGAACGTCCCGCTCACGTTGAAATTCGAATCGGTGGAAAGCGACATCTGCACGAACGCAGCCGCGCCACCCTGCGAAGATTCGAATGACCCCGCATACGATCCCGATGGAGGCGTGAACAACGTGGCCGTGAACGCGCCGGAATCGCCCGCCATGCACGTTCCGCTTGACGTAAACGTGCCGGAGAAAGTGTTGCTGTTCGTCGCCGTCGCTCCGGTGAACGTGATCGTGTCGCCGCTCTGGAATCCCATCTTGATCACGGCGCTGTACGATCCGATCATCGAATAGCCGGTCACGTTGAAGCTCGTGATCGGCGACATGGAGCAAGTGGAGTTCGTAAAGGTATTCGCCAGCACTCCCGCGACGGAAGATCCCGTTGGCGTCGGGGTCGCTTTCCAATCCGTGGTGATCACGAGCGGGTTGTAGCAGTTCGGGTTGGTGTCGCCGCCGTTGTCTGGATTTTGCCCGCTGCACGAGTACGGATTTCCATTCACGTCAGTGAGTGGCGCCGCGTTGGGTGCCGACTCGCTCGTCGTCACGATGGTCCACTGCTGCGAGACCGCCGGCGCCGTCGAAACCCACGTCCACGATTCAATCTTCTGGCTCGCAGTGAGCCCGCCAGTTCCACCTGTGAATCCGATGTAGGCGAAATCCGATCCCACCGTGGCCGGAATGTTCACCGGCCAGCTCTGCGTGAACGATTTGTTCACCACAGCGTCGGTGATCGTCATCGTGAGAGTTGTGCCGTCGTACGTTACATGCACGGCCATCGTGTCGCCGCTGTGCAGATCAATGCCGGAGGCGGTCATGTCTTCGGCAGGCGTGTAAGGAGCCGCGCCGTCCGTGAACATGCCGGTCGAATCGTCGCCCTCGCCGTTGTTGTTATAGAGGTCGAATTTCACGGCGACGCTGTTCTGAATTCCCGCCGTGCCAACGCCGTAACCGAGCGCGCCTCCGGCTTGTCCGAGAGCCCTCGCGCCGGCCGAAGAATTCTGGATCGTAAAAGTGATGCCATCTGCGTTGGCGTCTGAAAGTTGGAACGTGAAATCCGTGCTGAACGCGCGGATATCCGCCTCTGTGTTGCAGAAAGCGCTGCCCGCTTCGTTGCCGGCTCCGTTTGTGAGTTGCAGGCGGCTGTCGTCGAGCGTCGTGCTGCCGTTGAACTGCATGCAACCCGGATTGCTGAAGCCTAACCCGAAGTTGATCGTCGTCGTGCCGCCGCCGGCGATCGTGTACGACGCGATCATCACCGGACTGTCGCTCAATTTCGCTGAGGATGCGATCGCCCGAATCGATTCGGTGTTCGAGACCGTGATCGCCCCCGAATAAACGGGCGAGGCGTGCGTCGGTGTCGTTCCATCGAGCGTGTAGTAGATCACCGAGTTCGGCGTCGTATCGCTGATCGTCACAGTTTGTGCCGCGGAATAAGAACCCGACGGCGGCGTGAATTGCGGCGGCGCCGTTTGCGTCGAGATCACGTACGCGTTCGACGTCGCGGCGCTTTGTATGAAGCCGGGCGCGACGGCGATCGCTGTGAGCGTTTGCGAAGCGGTCAGTGTGACCGGCGCGTTGTATTGAGTCGAGCCCGTCGATGGCACCGAGCCGTCCGTCGTGTAGTAGATCGTCGTATTGGGCGTCGTGCTGCTCATCGCCACCTGCACGCTTTGCGTGTACGTTCCCGCGCCGGGCGTCATCGTCGGCGCAGCGGCGTAGTTTTCGCCGTTGAGCAAGCC
>JABDGF010000103.1:0-2695 GCA_013286165.1 Acidobacteriota bacterium
TTGTTGCACCCGATGGCGCGCGCAGCCTGGGTGGGATTCCTCGCGACCGCACTCAATCTGATTCCGGCCTGGCAGCTCGACGGCGGACACATCATTTACAGTCTTTTGCCGGAGAAGCACGAACGGATTTCGCTCGCGGTGGCGCTGGGCATGGTAGGAATGGGTATTTATTTCTGGAAGGGGTGGATCGTCTGGGGGTTTGTGATCGTGGTGCTTTCGCTTCGATTCAAGCATCCGCCCGTCTATGACCAGTGGGAGTCGCTGAACGCCTCGCGGAAATTGCTCGCAGTGGCTGCGCTTGCGATGTTCGCCCTGTGCTTTATGCTGTGGCCGGCGTTCGCCTAGCGAGCAAGCTGTGGCTCCACAGGATCAGGCCTTGATCTCCGATTTTCTCCAACGTGTCACCAAGTCCTTCGCAGCAGCGGGCCAATTCGCGAATTCAAATCGGAAACCGTGATCCAGCAGGCGGCGCGGCACCACGCGGCGGCTCTTCAGAATCAGCTCGGTCTCGGTTCTAAGAAAAATCGCACCGGCCTCAGCATCCAGCTGCTTGCGGGCAAGCCCACTCCAATTCCCCACGCGCGGCGAAGATCGGCCATGAACTCTTTGTTCGGAAGCGGATGCGGAGAGGAAAGATTCACGACGCCGTCAAGCGACGGATTCTGAATGAGGTAGTCGATCGAGCGCAGGAAGTCTTCGTCGTGGATCCACGAAACGAATTGCTTCCCCGAGCCGGACGCGCCGCCGAGCCCGAAGCGGACCAAGCGCAGCAGCGTATCGAAAACGCCGCCGCGATCGGGACTCATCACCATTGCGCTGCGAAGCGCTACTTTGCGCGTGGTGGGAGCGTGTGCGGAGAACAATGCGTCCTCCCAGGCTTGCGCGACGGTGATGCTGAATTTCCAGCTGGCGGGGGCGTCCGGTTCGTTGCCGCCGAGTTCACCGGTCGCTTCGTCCATTGGCCGATCGAACGCGTGGCGATAAATCGTGGCCGTGCTCATATTCATCCAAAGCGGCGGCGGATTTTGCGCGCGCGCGACGGCTTCTCCCACAAGCTTTGTGGTCTGGACGCGCGAGTCCAGAATCTCGCGGCGATTGGCTTCGGTGTAACGGCAGTTCACGTTGCGGCCAGCGAGATTGATCAACACATCGGCGCCGTCGATCTCGTCGGCCCAAGCGCCCATGGTTGCGCCGTCCCAAGGAGTTGTACGCCACGGAGCCGTTGCTTGGCCGCGAGCGATCACCACGACATCGAATCCTTGCTCGTGAAAATGCCGCGCAAGTACGGTGCCGACTTGGCCAGAGCCGCCGACTAGAACGATTCGACGGTTGCGTTCGTTTTCCATAGTTCGCTCTTCAGAGATGTTCACGTAAGGCTCGCGGGATCCACGTCCACGACCACAGCCGTTTCCGGAATTTCCTTCTTCGCGCAAAAATCGAGAGCACCGGCGAGAGCTTGCGACAGTGCGGAGCGCTGCGGCGACTTCAGCAGGAATTGGAAGCGATACTCTTTGCGCAGGCGCGCGAGTGGCGCGGCGGCGGGGCCGAGGACTTTCACGCCGCGTTGCTCGAACGGCGCGAAATAAGTCTGAAGCGCGCGCGACCAACGGATCGCGTTTTCCACTTTCTTGTCGCGGATCAGCACGCTCGCGAGCGCCGCGAACGGCGGGTAATGCAGCATGCGGCGAAAGTGCGACTCTTTCTCGTAGAAAGGCTCGTAGTCCTGCCTCGCCGCAAATTGAATGGCGTAGTGCTCCGGGTAGTAAGTCTCGACGAGCACTTCGCCGGAAAGCTCTCCACGTCCGGCACGGCCCGCGACTTGCGTCAGCAGCTGGAACGATTTTTCAGCGGCGCGAAAATCGGGCCGGCCAAGCGCGAGATCGGCGGCCACAACGCCGACCAGCGTGACGCGCTGGAAATCATGGCCTTTGGCGACCATCTGCGTGCCCACGAGTACGTCCGTCTCGCCCTTCGCGAAAGCTCCCAGCACATTCTGGAATTCGGATTTCGTGCGCACCGTGTCACGATCGAGTCGCGCGATGCGGGCGCTCGTAAATTGCGCGGCCAGATATTCCTCGACGCGTTCGGCACCGTCGCCGACGAAGTACATATATTCGCCGTCGCATTTCGGGCAGCGTTTTGGCGGATTCGCGGTGAAGCCACAGTAGTGGCATTCGAGCTTGTGGCGATTTTTGTGATACGTGAGAGCGATGCTGCAATTTTCGCACTGCACAAACGCGCCGCAGCTGCGGCACAGGCATGACCACGAATAGCCCCGCCGGTTGATCAGCACCATGGCCTGCGTTTTTTCTTCGAGGCGCAGCGCGATCGCGGCCCGTAGGGACTCCGAAATTGGCGACGATTTGTGCGCGCGGCGGAATTCCTCACGCAGGTCCACGAGGCGAACTTCGGCGAGAGGACGGTTCGCGACGCGCGACTTCAACTCGAGCAGCTTGTACTTGCCGTTGCGCGCGTTGTGATACGTCTCAAGCGAAGGCGTGGCGGAGCCAAGAATTACAACGGCATCTTCGAAGCGCGCTCGTGTGGAAACACAACTGGCTGAATGGCTGCGCTACGGCGATGATTTGGGCCTCGGGCCGTTTTATCGGGACCGCGCGGCTTCGCTGGAAATGAACGCGGCATCGGTTGCGCAGCTCAAGCACTTCGCAAACTTTGCGCGCGATCGTTTCGGTCG
>JABDGF010000103.1:2705-3225 GCA_013286165.1 Acidobacteriota bacterium
CCGCCGCTACTCCCACCGTTGCAGCAGCATCAGAAATCGTTACTCCTAACATTCACGCCGAGGAATCCATCGAAATGCCGACGTCCCGAACCGCCGCAAAAACTTTCGCCGCATCGGCGTCCGCCAGTGTCGCAGCGCCTGCTCCAGCGCCGTCGTCGTCTGTGCCTCTGCCGATTGTGAGCGAAACCGGCCTGTTCGATTCTTTCGAGCGCGTCGCGAACGACTCGCTCGTGCGAATCCGCGAAGACATCGGTGATTGCAAGCGCTGCAAGCTGCACAAGACCCGCAACAAAATCGTCTTCGGCGTCGGCAATCCGAAGGCCGAGCTGATGTTCGTCGGCGAAGGTCCGGGGCGCGACGAAGATATGCAGGGCGAGCCGTTCGTGGGCCGCGCCGGCAAGCTGCTCACGCAGATGATCGAAGCGATGGGACTCAAGCGCGAAGACGTTTACATCGCGAATGTGGTGAAGTGCCGCCCGCCCGAAAATCGGCTCCCCGAGAAGGACGAGATCACCACGTG
>JABDGF010000103.1:3235-3462 GCA_013286165.1 Acidobacteriota bacterium
TGAAGTGATCAAGCCGAAAGTGATCTGCAGCTTGGGAAGCTGCTCCGCGCAAACGCTGCTGCAGACCACGCAAGGCATCTCGAAGTTCCGCGGCGAGTGGCAGGAATTTCGCGGCACAAAATTGATGGCTACCTATCACCCGGCGTACCTCTTGCGGAATCCCGCCGCGAAGGGCGAAGTGTGGAAAGACCTGCAGAAAATCATGGCGGAACTCGGCCTCAAGCCTC
>JABDGF010000104.1:0-845 GCA_013286165.1 Acidobacteriota bacterium
ATTTGGGAGCGGAAGAAAAATTACGTGGAACGTAGCGTCCCGCGTTAGCCCTGGCTTTCTTGAAACTCTTCGTGCCAGGCCATCTGCGCGGCTTCGAGCTTTCCTTCGTTGGAAAGTTTCGGATCGCCGGTGAAGCCGGGAAGCTCGGTGATCCACTTGTGCAGATCGGTGAAGCGCACCGTGAGCGGATCAACGCCCGGATGCGCTTCCGCGAGCTGAATGCCGATCTCTTCCGGATTGTCCCAATCAAACGTGCCTGGCATCGATGTTCCTTTCAGTCGGAGTAGTTTACGATTCGCGCGGCGCGAGTTTTAGTGGTCGGCTTCTTTCGCGTAATTTTTATTCCACTCGGGAATTTCGATGACGACGTCTTTCGTGCCGTCCGGCACACACTGGCAACCGAGGCGCGACTTCGGCGTCACGCCCGGCGCTTCGTCGAGCTGGTCGAGTTCGGCGTCGGTGGTTTCATTGCATGTTTCGAGGCCTTCGCGAACGATCACATGGCAGGTGGAGCACGCCACCACGCCGCCGCACGCGTGATCGAGGCCCATGTGAGCGCCCTGCGAAATATCGAGGATGCTGCCCGGCAGGCCGTCGTGGCTGTAAGGAATTTTTGCCGGATCGACTTCGACCGTTTTGCCTTCCTTGATGAAGGTCACTTTATATTTCTTGGTCGCGGGAGTGTACTTCGCGTCTTCGATGTAAGGATTCTTGCCGCCCATCTTTTCAACGCCTCCTAAACTTAACTTCGTTCTGCATCACGCGCGATGATTGCGCGGGGGCTAGTCGGCTACGTCGTCGAGCCGCTTGCCTTCGAGCGCGGTTTGAAGCGCGCCGTTCATGAG
>JABDGF010000104.1:855-3305 GCA_013286165.1 Acidobacteriota bacterium
GTTCATGAGCGTCTCGGCGAGGTGATTCGTCGCCGCGTTCAGTTCGTCGATGCGCGTGCGCATCAGTTTGTAATCGGTACCGGAGATCGCCGCGCGCAAATCCGCGGAGGATTTGTCGATCGCTTCGCGTTCGCTGCTGTCGATACCGGCAGCGCCAGTATCGCGCAAAGCTTTCGCTGTGGCCGTGAGGATCGATTCGGCCTCCGTGCGCGCCTCGATCACCTGGCGGTCCGCGAAATCCTGCTCGGCAAATTCGATCGAATCTTCGAGCATCTTTTCGATGTCGTCATCGGCGAGGCCGTAGCTCGGCTGTACTTCCACGAGGTGCTGTTCCTGCGTACGCAGGTCTTTCGCGCCCACTTGCAGGATGCCGTTCGCGTCGATCAGAAATTTCACTTCGATTCGCGCGAGGCCTGCGGGAGCGGGCGGCGTTTTAAGCTGAAAACGCGCGAGCGAGCGGCAATCTTTCGCCAGTTCCCTTTCGCCCTGCAGCACATGGACGTCGATGGCCGTCTGGTTATCGACGCCGGTTGTGAAAAGTTCTTCGGCGCTCGCGGGAATCGTGGAATTGCGCGGAATAATTTTCGCGATCACGCCGCCCATCGTTTCGATACCCAGCGAAAGCGGCGTCACGTCGAGCAGGAGCATGGTTTTTACGCCGCTCTCGAGAATATCGGCTTGCACGGCGGCGCCGAGTGCGACCACCTGATCGGGATCGAGTTCGGTGTGCGGCGCGCGACCAAAATAATCGGCAACCGTTTTGCGGACGAGTGGAATGCGCGTCGAACCGCCTACGAGGACGACTTCTTCAATATCTTTCGGCGCGAGCTTCGCGTCGGCGAGAGCCAACTTCACTGGCGCCATGGTGCGCGCCACGATCGGGGCGATCAGCGCGTCGAATTCCGCGCGCGTGATAGTGCGCTCGTAAGAGCCTTTGGAGCCGAGCGAGTATTTCACGTATGTCGAGTCGTTCGACGACAGCTCGTGCTTGGCTTGAATCAACGCTTTGCGAAGCGTTTGAATCTGTTCGCCCTTTGGATCGAGCGTCGCGCCGAACTTCTGCTGAACTTCGTTGCGCGCGAGATCGAGCAGGGCGTTGTCGATGTCGTCGCCGCCGAGATGCGTGTCGCCGTTGGTCGCGAGCACCTGGTAGATGTCGCCTTCGGTGGTGCTGATCAGCTTCAGAATCGAAATGTCGAACGTGCCGCCTCCGAAGTCATACACCGCGACATGGCCGCGCTTCTGTTTGTGCAGGCCGTAGGCGAGCGCCGCGGCGGTCGGCTCGTTCACGAGGCGAAGAACTTCGAGACCCGCGAGGCGACCAGCGTCCTTTGTAGCTTGGCGTTGCGCATCGTTGAAGTAGGCGGGTACGGTGATCACGGCGCGATCGACCGGCTCGCCGAAGTGCGCCTCAGCCCACGACTTCAGCTCGCGCAAAATAAACGACGAAATCTCCGGCGGAGTGAAGGTCTTTTCGCCGAGGCGCACGTGAATTACGTTGCTGCCATCAGGCTCCACGCGAAACGGAAAAATCTTGAGCTCGTCCTGCACGTCGGCAACGCTGCGGCCCATGAGGCGCTTTACCGAGTAGATCGTGCGATCGGGATTGGTTGTAAGACGCGCGCGCGCCGTGTCACCGACGAGAATTTTTCCGTTCTCATCGACACTGACGATTGACGGGCACTGCACGGAGCCATTCGGCCCCGCGATGCACTTCGGCTCGCCCGTTTGCGCATCGGTATACGCAATCAGGCTGAACGTGGTGCCGAGATCAATTCCAACTACGCGTCCCATTCATTCACTCCAAAAATTAAAGCTATGCCGCCATTTCAGCGTTCACGCCGTCCACAAGGTTGCGAATGTAAGCGCGGCGATTCAGCAAGTCGCCCATTTTTGTGAGCAGCGCGCTGCGCGTTGCGTCATCCGCGCCGGCGTCAAGCGCGGCGTCCCAATCTCGTCCCGTCGCCGCAAGATCGCCGTCCACTTCAGCGAGCAGGCCGGAGAAATTCTTCTGCGCGGCTTCAAGTTTCGTGCGGAGAGCCGCCGTGTCCCCGCCGCCCGCACGCGCATCCCGCAATTCGTCCAGCGATTCGTTCAACTCAAAAACCTCTTCGAGCAGCTCGGGGGGCGCCTGCTGCTTGGTAGTTCCTTCCTTGCGCACGCCGAGGAAATCGAGCAGATACTCCACGCGGCCAATCGGCTCACGCAGTGTGCGAAACGCATCGTTCAGTTCCGACGATCGCTGCAGCGACAAATTCCGTTCGAACTCACTTGCGCGGACGAAATTATCGGGGTGCAGCTTCCAGCTCAACATGTGGAACTTCCCTTCCAACATGCCCGGATCGATGGTCAGCTTTCGCGGCAAATCAAAAAAGGAAAAGTAGTCCGCACCGGGCATCACTGGCTGAATTTTCGCGCACGTTCCGCAGAAGTGCGCGCCACCCGGCACC
>JABDGF010000105.1 GCA_013286165.1 Acidobacteriota bacterium
CGCCTCCGTTGGCATCAGCAAGCGCATGTTGGTCCACTATTTCGGTGACCGAGAGACGCTCGAAGAGTGCGCGATGGAATTACTCGAGGAGCGGCTCCGCGCCCAATTCGCGCATAGCGCGTTTCCACCGGGCACTCCCGCAAAAGCCGTCGCGCTCGCGCTCTGGCAACGCACCACTGCCCCCGAAAGCCGCAACGTACTTCACCTGATCATGGATCTGTCGCGTCGCGCCTGGAACGGTTCAGCGCGCGCGCAAGCGTTCTACGCCGAGCAGCAGCGCCTCTGGGTAGAGATGCTCTCGCCGATCTTCCCCACCGCGCAGCACGTGGAGGAATTTCTCCAACTCTTCCAAGGCGCCGTACTCGCCTACCTAGTCACAGGCGACGCGCAACCCGGCCGCCGCTCCATCGAACGCTTCATGTCAAATGCGGAGTAGGCACGTCGTGCCTGTGCGCTTCGCCCGCCCTCAGGCTGCTTCGACCGTGAGTTTTAGTCCGATAGCTTTCACCACAGCGACGAGCGTTGACAGCCGCGGATTTCCTTTCCCAGAAAGCGCGCGGTAAAGACTCTCGCGCTCAACGCCCGCGGCTTTCGCGACCTTCGCGATGCCGTATGCCTGGGCCAGGCGGCGGAGCGCGATCAGCATCACTTGCTGACCTTCGCTTCCTTCCAAAATTTCGCGCAAATACGCGGCTGCAAGTTTGGGATCTTTCCGCAGTTCGGCGGTTGTGGCGTCATCGTGCGAAATGCTCGCCTTGGCTCGCCCTTTTCTTGTAGTCATCCAGCCGCTCCATCGCAACGCGAATATCGGCGCTCTGTTTTCTCTTATCTCCGCCGCCCAGCAACAGCACACATCGGCTTCCAATCCACGCGAAGTACACTCGATAGCCCGGGCCCCAATCGACCCGTATCTCGTGTAGCCCGTTCCCGATGCTCTTCGCATCGCCCGGATTTCCCGCCGACAGCCGGTCGATGCGAACCAAAATTTTAGCCCTGGCGTGACCGTCGTTTAACGTGTCGAGCCAGCGCCCGAAGACGTCGCGGCCTTCGCGGGTGACGTAACGCCGGACTTCGATCGGTTCAGTCATTGTAACTTATAAATTACAGACGCGTCTAGCCAAAGATCGTAGCCGGACGGATGGTAACGCTTACCGTCCGATGCCATGCTCGATATTTGTCGTGTAAACGCGCATACTCTCGCCAGCGTACTGCGCCTCTCGCGCGATACAGTCTCACTCGACCACAACTTTTCACCGGCCAGCCGTGTTGCCTATGTATGCGGCTCAAGCCAGTACAACAAAAGCTCTACGAAACGAGCTAGGGTCGGCAAGCATCTAAATGGTCAGGAGGGCCCAATCAATGAGGCTCCCGAACTTCGTAACTAGCTCCACCACAAAGGTTTCCAAGCTCGCTACCCTCGCGCTGGCTACAGCCCTCACGCTGGGCATCGTTCCGCTCACAGCTCACGCGCAGGACGCGCAGGACGGCCAGTCGCAAGACGGCCCGCAGCAGCAAGCTACCAGTCAGTCGCAGCAGCAGCCTTACACGGCGCAAACCGCGCAGCAGCTCGATCAGCTGGTCGCGCCGATCGCGCTTTATCCCGATTCGCTCGTCGCGCAGGTGCTCGCTGCATCCACGTTTCCCGACCAAATCGTCGAAGCCGATCGCTGGGTGCAGGCGAATCCCGGCCTGAAAGATCAGGCGCTCGCCGACGCGGTGAACAACCAGCCGTGGGATCCCAGCGTGAAAGCGCTGTGCGCGTTCCCTTCCGTGCTGGGCAATATGGATAAGAATCTTTCCTGGACGTCTTCGCTCGGCGACGCCTACTACAACCAGCAACAAGACGTAATGAATGCGATCCAGGTGATGCGCCAGAAAGCGCAGACCAATGGACAGCTGAACAGCTCATCGCAGCAGACCGTCAGCTCAGAAGGCTCTCAGATCGTGATCCAGCCGGCGAATCCGCAGGTCGTTTACGTTCCCGCGTATAACCCGTGGGTGGTGTACGGCTATCCGGTCGCGCCGTGGCCGGGTTGGTATCCGTATCCGGGCATCTGGTACGGCGGGCCGTACATTAGCTGGGGCGTTGGATTCGGCATCGGATTCTGGGGCGGCTACGGCTGGGGCTGGGGCCACTGGGGCTTCAACTGGCACGGCGGCTACCCACTCTACGGCGGCAACCGCTACTATTCGGTGAGCCGCACATTCTATAACCGCAACGCATATTACCGCTCGGGCGGATACAACGGCCGCTATGGCGCGGCATCGACGCGCGGCGCGTTTGACAATCATGGGCAATACGCGGGCGGCAACCACGGTGCTTATGGCGGCAATCACGGCGTGTACAACGCGCATGGTTACAACGGCCAGACGCATCCGTTTGGCAACGACACGCACGCGGCGCGGGGCTACGGCAATCCTGGCGGCACCAACACCGGCACGCGCTCCGGCGCATTCAGCGGCTACGGCCAGGGCGGCGCGGCGCGGACGTACTCTTCGCGCGGCTCGTCCAGCTTCGGCGGCGGTGGCGGAGGCGGCGGCTTTCACGGAGGCGGTGGTGGAGGCGGCGGTCACGCCGGCGGTGGCGGCGGACATCACTAATCTGTAGCCGGTCCCGCTGATGCGTTGACACGTTGTCCAGCAATCAACCCGGTTGGTTACCTCACATCGATCCGCGGCTTCGCCCTTTGTACGATCGGCGAAGCCGCGGCGCTTCATCCGAACCTCATAAGGAGTTTCGACATGCCAGGATCCCCGCTGCAAACGAAGTCCCGCACCACGCTCGTTGCCGGCGCCGCCCTTATTCTCGCCCTCGGCCTCTCCCCCGCACGCACCGTCGCACAGCAAAAAGGCCAACAGACCTACAAATCCGCGGAGGACGCCTCGCAAGCGCTCTTCAACGCGCTGAATTCCGACGACAAGTCGAAGATGCTCACCGTGCTCGGCCCGGACGCGCGCAAAATCGTTTCGTCCGGCGACGACGTGGAAGATGAAACCACGCGCTCGAATTTCGTCACCGCTTACCAGGAGATGCACCGCCTGGTGGCTGAGCCTGACGGCACCACCACGCTTTACATCGGTGCGAAAAATTGGCCGACGCCGATTCCGCTGGTCGCGAACAAAGGCGGCGAGTGGTATTTCGATACCGATGCCGCACGCAAGGAAATTCTCTACCGCCGCATCGGGCAGAATGAAATGGCCGCAATTCACGTCACGCGGGAACTCACCGCCGCTCAAAAAGAATATTCCGCTGCCAACGGCGGCGCCTACGCGATGAAGTTCGTCAGCGACGAGGGCAA
>JABDGF010000106.1 GCA_013286165.1 Acidobacteriota bacterium
TCGATGATTCGCCACGCGTATGGATTCGACATGATCGCCAATCAGGGCGCAGGCCAGACCATCGCCGTGATCGACGCGTACGACGACGCCAATATCGAAGGCGACCTCGCGACCTTCAGCACCCAGTTCAGTTTGCCCGTCTGCTCGAGCGATAGCGGCTGCTTCACCAAGCTCTACGCCACCGGCTCGCAGCCGACCTCGAGCCCGCAGTGGGCGATCGAAACCGCGCTCGACGTGGAATGGGCGCGCGCCATTGCGCCGCATGCAAAAATCATCCTCGTCGAAGCGAACTCTTACGCGCTCTCCGATCTTCTGGTGGGCGTTGATCTCGCCGTCAGCAAAGGCGCATCGGTTGTATCGATGAGTTGGACCACACCCGAATTTGCGACCGAACGCACGATGGACTCGCACTTCCTCGCGACGGGCGTCACGTTTCTTGCAGCCTCCGGCGACTCCGGCGCGGCGGTGAATTATCCGGCCGCTTCGCCCTACGTGATCTCTGTGGGCGGCACTTCGCTCACCCTGAACGCGCAGGACAACTACCAAAGCGAATCCTCATGGACCGGCAGCGGCGGCGGCGTGAGCGCCTACGAAAACGAGCCGCTCTTCCAGGAGCAGTTCGGCGTGCCCAACGATCACGGCTATCGCGTAGTGCCGGACGTTTCTCTCGACGCGAATCCCGGCACCGGATACGCCGTGTACAACTCCGTTCCTTATCAGGGCGCAGAGGGTTGGTTCCAGGTTGGCGGCACCAGCGCGGCAACGCCCGAATGGGCCGCCGCCATCGCGATTGTGAACTCGATGCGCGCCGCTTCGAACAAGGCTCCGTACACGGGCTCCGCTTCCGCGCTTTACCCGATGAACACGCGCCTCGACGCGCTTACCTTTAACCCGATCAACCGCCCGACGCTCTCCGGCTGCCCGATCGTGTGCCACGTCATCGCCGGCTACGACGTTTACACCGGACTCGGCTCGCCGCAGGCAAAGAATCTGATTCCGACGCTCGCCGCGCGCCCGTAACAAGCTTCCGAAAGTTTCCAATCCGAACCGTCGGCTCCCTCGTGGTGGCGTCGGTTTTGTGCCGTGTTTGCAACCCTTTTGCATTGGGCAACATGGCCGCCTCGCCCAGCCGTCACCGCCGGATTTTGGTGTATAGTTTTCTTCAGGCGCGGTATCCCGGAACGCACCAACGTCGTCGCCGTAATTCCTGCCTCGCCACAGGCTCATCCCAATGAAGCGGCAATTGCAGGTCATGAAGTTTGGAGGCACATCTGTCGGCGATGCCAAGTGCATCAGCCGCGTAGCGGACATCGTTCAGGCCGCCGCGAAGGATTTTTCCGTCGTCGTGGTGGTTTCGGCCATGGCCGGCGTCACCAACACTCTAATCGAAGCTGCGAACCGCTCCGAAGCCGGCGACCGCGACTACGCGCTCGACCTGCTCGAAAAGCTCCGCAAGCAGCACGACGCGGCGCTCACCGAGCTGATCAAGACGCCCGCAACGCGCGAAAAACTCTCCGCGCGCATCCAGGAAATTCTCGGCGAAGCCAAGCGCTTGTGCGAAGGCACCGCGCTGCTGCGCCAGCTCACTCCGCGCACTCTCGACACGGTCTCGAGCCTCGGCGAGCGCCTCACCACGCCGATCGTCGCTGCGGTGCTGTCCGAACGCGGAACCGAAAGCGAAGGCATCGAAGCCACCGAGCTGATCATCACCGATTCGCATCACGGCGGCGCCGAGCCTCTCGAAGATCGCACTCGCGAACGTTCCGAAGCGCGCCTCCGTCCGCTACTCGATCGCGGCGCAGTTCCTGTCGTCACCGGCTACATCGGCGCCACGGTGGACGGCGTGCTCACCACGCTCGGCCGCGGCGGCTCGGACTACTCCGTCACGATTCTTGGTGCCGCTTTGGGCGCGGACGAAGTGATCATTTGGACCGACGTGAATGGCGTGCTCACCGCCGACCCGCGCATGGTTCCCAACGCGCATACAATTCCTGAAATTTCCTATCGCGAAGCGGCCGAGCTGGCTTACTTCGGCGCGAAAGTTCTGCATCCGAAGACGCTCCGCGCCGTCGCCACCGCCGGCATCCCGGTGTGGATTCGCAATTCGTTTCAGCCGTCCAATCCCGGCACGAAAATCACGCCCGAGGGCCAGGAAGGTCCGCGCGGCGTGAAAGCTCTCACTGCGATCAGCGACGTTGCGCTCATCGCCGTTGGCGGCCCTGGAATCATCGGCCTGCCGGACGTCGTTGGCCGCACTTTCTCAACGACCGCCGCGATTCGCGTCCCCGTGCTGCTCATCTCGCAATCGTCCTCGCAGAACGACATCTGCTTCGTCGTTTCCTCCGTGGACGGCAAGCGCACCGTCGAAGCCCTGCGCGCGCAATTTTCGCAGGACCTGATGCACCAGAAAGTCGATCACGTCACGATCGACGCCAACATTTCGATCGTCGCTGTCGTCGGCGAAAATATGCGTGGCACCGTTGGCATCTCCGGCCGCACCTTCAGCGTGCTCGGTCGTGAGAACGTCAACATCATCGCCATCGCGCAAGGCTCGTCGGAAACCAACATTTCATTTGTTGTCGCGCGCTCAGACATGAAGAAGGCGCTGCTCGCCGTTCACGACGAATTTGCGCTCGATTCGAACCCGGTTCGCGAGTCCACTCCTGTCGCCAATCCAGTCGCACGATGAACGCGGTGCACTCCACATCGGCCCAGCACCTTGGCGCGAACGCCGTGCAGCGCTGCATCGCGTCTGACTGTGGCGAGCCTTTCGCGATCACCGAACGCATTTACGTCTGCCCGCAGTGCGGCGGCCCGCTCGAAATCGAAATCAATCTAAAAGCGATCGCGGATCCAGCAAAGCTGCGCTCGCTCTGGCGCGAACGCGCGCTCTCCGGTGCGCCGCGCGACAAGAGCGGAGTGTGGCGCCATCGTGAACTTCTTCCGTTCGCGGATAACGCGGCTGTCGTCACTTTATTCGAAGGCAATACGCCGCTGTACGACGCGCCGCGCTCCGCCGGATACGCGGGCCTCACCGCGCTGCGCCTGAAACATCAGGGCTGCAATCCTACGGCGTCATTCAAAGACACC
>JABDGF010000107.1 GCA_013286165.1 Acidobacteriota bacterium
ATCACCCGAGTCATTCGCTCGCGGGCATCGTTCGGTGGAGTAATGGCGATGAACAATCGCATTTTCGTTTTTCAGCGCGGCGTAGCAGGGAAGAGAAAATACCGGCGAATCGTGTCGAGTGCCGTTTGCGTGGCGAAGGTACGAATTCTGTCGCGGTCGCCTGTGAACCGAAACGCGCGTTCGCGCGGCCCGCGCTCATCCGCAATCCCGATGTGAACGAGTCCCACGGGTTTTTCCGCGGTGCCGCCGCCCGGCCCTGCGATTCCGGTGATGCCCACTCCGATCGTCGCGCCCGTCCGCCTGCGAATCCCATCGGCGAGCGCGAGCGCCACTTCCGAACTCACCGCGCCCTTCGCTTCGATCATCTCCGAAGGCACGCCGACCATCGACGTCTTTAGCTCGTTGCTGTAACAAACCACGCCGCCGAGAAAATACGCCGAGCTGCCCGCGATGTTCGTCAGCTTCTCCGCTACCATGCCGCCTGTGCAGCTTTCGGCAACGGCCACCGTCGCGCGGTGCTCGGTGAGCAGCCGCGCCACCACTTCTTCCAGCGTTTCGCCGCGCGTCGAAAAAAGATGTTCGCCGAGTGCGAGCGCCATGCGGCTGGTGATCTCATTCAGCACCGCGGCGGCCTTGGTCGGGTCACTCGACCAAATTCGCGGATGAAGTTGAATTCCGGTAATCGCCGAGAGGATCGTCGTTTCTGTATCGGGATAAAGCTCGTACAGCGGCCGGACGCGCGTTTCTACGTCCGACTCCGGCAATCCCCAAATTCTCAGTTCGCGCGTGTACAGCCGTTCAGACGGCGCGATGCGCGAGAGGCGCGGCGCCACTTCATTTTCGAAGAGGCCCTTCAGCTCGTTCGGCACGCCCGGAAGCATCACGATGATGCGGCCGCTCGATTCGAGCCACAGTCCGGGCGCCGTGCCGCGCGCGTTCGGCAGAATCGTTGCGCCCTCCGGCACCATCGCCTGCCGCGCGTTGATATCCGGCATAGTCCGCGCAAACCGGCGGAAACGCTCCTGAATGCCGCGCAGAATTTCTTCGTCGAGCTTCAATTTGCGGCCGAGCAACTCCGCCACGGTCTCGCGCGTACGGTCATCATCCGTCGGCCCCAGTCCACCGCACGAGATGATCACGTCCGCGCGCTCGAGCGCATACCCGAATGACGATCGCATCTCGTCCGGCGCGTCGCCAACAATCGCTTTGTGCACCACGCGGATGCCTAAGCGATTCAATTCATTCGTAAGCCACAGGGAATTCGTATCCTGGCGGAAGGGCGTCAGAAGTTCGGAACCGACTGCGATGATTTCGGCGCGCATCGATGGCGTCTATCCGGCGAGGGACGCGCCCTCGACGTTCCAATCGAGCGAGTAGAGTGAATTTGTGGTCGCGATGTAAGCGCGGCGCGACGGAAGCAACGCGAGTCCAACGATATTGCTTCCGCTCAGCGCGAGTTCCGCTTCGCCGTCTGGAGTAATTTTCGCGATGCCGCGCTTGCCCGCGAGCGACCCTGCCACATAAAGATTTCCGTGCTTATCGAACGCCATGCCTTGCGGCCGGCCCAGCCCGCGATAGAAAGTGCTCACTTCCCCGCCCGGGTTGATCCGGTAAACGCGGTCGAAGCTCGACGTCGTCGGCCCCGTCACATACAGCTCGCCCGCCGGACTGAACGCCAGGTGATACGCCGCGACCGACGGCTCGAGCGTCGCGAAAACAAAAATCTCGCGCTCCGGCCCAATCTTGAAAATCGTTCCGCTGCGATCGCCCACGTACAAATTTCCCAGCGGATCAAACGCGATGCCCGTCGCGATGCCCATTCCCTCGATCCACTGCATCGCTTCGCCGCCCGGCGCCACGCGGTGAATCGTTCCGTCGTTGCGCGACGAAACGAAAAGAAATCCCTCGCGATCGATCGCCAGGCCTGACGGGTTCATCAGCTCGGTGAGGAATGGCTTAATCGTCTGCCCCGGCGTCACGCGATAGAGCGAGACGGGAACTTTCTGCCCGCGCTGCCCGCTGAACGTCACATACACATTGCCATCCGCATCAACGGCAGGATTCGACACCGGATGCAGATTGTCCGCAATTTGGGTTGCGAGCGCGATCGGATACGGCGCGCTCTGAGCACCGGCAAGTGAAATTCTCACCGTGCCGCCCGCCGCGCCTTCCGGCACGCGCGCGATCACGAAATCTTCCGACGCGACCATCAACGTCGCATCCGCTGTCCCAAACTGCACCTGCGGACGCGCGTGATTGCGCGAGCTGAATCCCGCGCCGTGGATCGACACTTCGCCCATCGGCAGCGCCGCTGCGGGCTTTACGCTTTCAATTCGGGGCGTGCCGTCCAGTTTCAAACTCGGGTTCCTCGATGCAGAAGTGTTGCGGCGCAGCTTGAATGTCGTTTACAGGCCGGCCGACCGCGCCAGCCAAAGGCCGATCGCCGCGTAAATTCCGGCGATCCAGTCGTCTGCCATGATGCCCCAACCGCCGGGTAGCGATTCGGCTTGCCGCGCTGGGAACGGCTTCCAAATATCAAACAGTCGAAAAAGTATAAAACCCACCAGCAAATATTTCCACCTGGGGTCGCCATGCCACCAAAACCCGTTGTGAAAATTCGACATTCCGTCCAAATAGCTTTCCGTGGTGCCGAGCGCGAACAGCAGCGGGATCATCTGTCCCGACACTTCATCGACCACCACGATTTGAGGATCCTTCTTGCCCAGATAGTTGGCAGTCCGGTCGGACGCCCACACGCCAGTCGCGGCTACGACGAGCGTCAGCAACAACGCGGGGACGATGTAGGGCACGGAGAAATTCCCCATCACCGGCCATGTCTCTCTCATCGAAATGTGTGGCCACAGCTTCAGCAGCACCCAGCTGAGCGCGACTCCCACGATGGAGCCAAACGTTCCCGGCGCCTTGGGCGCGTAGCCGAGGCCGGCAGCCGTCGCGACAAAAATCGCGAAGCGCGGTTTCTTCACCGAGGCGGAGGAGGGATTTTCTGGTGTCGCGGGCGCGTCAGTTTTTGCGTTCATCTTTGTGATCGCG
>JABDGF010000108.1 GCA_013286165.1 Acidobacteriota bacterium
TCTTGTGCGCGCTGGAGACGAATGCTCCTCCGAAGAACCGCGAAGAAGAAGCCGCGCGCCTAAAGGCCCGCTCGGCCGCACGCTTCGGCGCGCAAGCCTAATCGCTCCGTTCTCCCCGTTGCTGGTAAGAGGCACGTTCGCTCGACGCCGCAACGGAGGCTGTGTCTGCAGATCTCTCGACGGCGCACAGGCTTTGGAGTGCGGCGGGTCCGAACGCCGCTTTCACCCAAGCCCACACGAACGCAATTCGATCACGTGCCAAGCGGGCAAGACGTAACGCTCTGCGAGTAGGATGGGCAATCCTACCCGTGCCACCCAAAGCCGCTCGCGCACTGCGTGCAGTAGGCGCGTGGCCTTCGGCTTCGGTTGCGTTTGTAGTGGCGTCGAGTTCGGAAGAGCGGCGTTAGAACCCGCCGCACTCCGATAGGAGTTTGCGGCTGCGCGCGCGGCAGTGCGTGTGAGTTTGGTGCGTGGTGTCGCGCGATTGCGGCTGCACCGGCAAAAGCTTAGGGGCGAGAGAAGTCTCAACCCGCCGGCGCGCATCCAATTTATGATTGCTGCTGAATTCAAGGAGACTACGGATGGTGAAGACAGCGTTGTACGTTCATCTGGAAGCAAAACCGGGGAAAGAAAAAGAAGTGGCGGAATTTCTGAAGGGCGGGTTGGCGCTCGTGAACAACGAGCCAGCCACGACGGCGTGGTTCGGAATTCAGATGGGGCCATCGACGTTCGGCATCTTCGACGCGTTCCCTGACGAAGCCGGCCGCAACGCGCACCTCAACGGCCAAGTGGCCGCGGCTCTCATGGCCAAAGCGGACGACCTTTTCTCCAAACCGCCTTCGATTAGTAAGGTGGACGTGCTCGCCGCCAAGCTGCCTGGCTAGAGATTCGCGATTTTTTACTGCGGGGGCGCGGGCAGCGAGCGCAAGTACGCGATGATCGCGACCGCGTCTTCGTGGTTCATGTGGTAGATGTGCATCGGCGGGCGAATCGTGATGCCATTCGGCCCGATGCCCTGCTCGAAGATTTTGTATCCGTCTTGGTCGGTGAAGCCAAGGAAGCCGGCGATGGCGGGCGCGTTCATCGCCCAATTGGATGTGTGGTGCACCGGCATGATCCATACGGGCGCGCCTTGCAGCCAGCGAGAGTCGTCTTCGTTGCCGTTGGCGTCGCGCGGCGTGTGGCACTCCTGGCACTTCGCCACTTCGGTGACCAGATATTTCCCGCGCGCCACGACCTTTGCGTGATCGCTCGGCGCGGCTGGAGCCGATGCTGGTGCCTTCGCAGTCTGTGCCTTTGCACCCTGCGCCGCGGTGGATTGATGCATCGCGGTTGACGCAACTGCCGCCGCTCCCACCAACACCGTAGCGCACACGAAAACTCGCATGAACGATTGCATCGGACGTCTCGCCTCGAATTTCAATGGATTCGCCGGCTCACTGCGCGGCGTCGTTTCAGTTCCGCGTGAGAATCATACAATAGCGCGCAGGACCCGGCCACGCCGTTTTGCCCAATGCGCAAACTTCCGAATTGGAACTGCTGTGCGCCCGGCGTCAGTTCGATTTGTACACGACGCCTTCTTTCATCACGAATCCTACGTTTTCGAGCAGCGTAACATCTGTGGTTGGATCGCCGGCGACGGCGATGATGTCAGCTGACTTGCCGACGGCGATCGAGCCGATTAGATCACTGTGGCCGAGCAGGTCGGCGGCGTTGTGCGTCGCGGCTTGAATGGCCTGCATCGGCGTCATGCCGTACTTCACCATGAACGCGAATTGTTTCGCGTTGATGCCGTAGGGGCAAACTCCTTCGTCCGTGCCGAAGGAGAGCTTCACGCCGGCGGCGACGGCTTTGCGGAAGTTGTCGCGCTGCACTTGGCCGAGGTCATGATCGTGCGCGACGAAATCCAGTGGGATTTTGCCGGCGCGCGCGTCGGCTTCAATGCACTCCTCGTCGTAGATGTCCATGTCGAGGTAGGTGCCGTGCACCTTCGCAAGGCGCAGACCTTCGCCGTCGATCATCGTTGCGTGCTCGACGGAGGCAACGCCGGCGTTGATAGCATTCTTAATGCCCTGCGCGGAATGCGCGTGCGCTGCGACGCGAAGTCCGAAGCTCGCCGCTTCTTCGACGGCGGCTTTCAATTCTTCCTCCGTGAACTCGCGCGAATTCGGATTGCTGCCGTGTTCGAGCACTGCGCCCGACGAAAGAATCTTGATCGCGTCTACTCCTTGATTGGCGAGCTTGCGAATCACGGCGCGCACTTCCCATGGGCTGTCGGCCTGACCGTAGTGCATGTCCCACGGCAGCGTCACGTCGGGCGCAGCGCCGGTGAGTGCTCCAGCGCCGCCGGTGATGGTGACGTAGGCGCCGACGACGTACATGCGCGGACCGATAATGTCGCCGCGGGCGATTGCGTCGCGCAGAGCGATGTCGTTCAGCGCGCGATAGACGCCGACGTCGCGCACTGTGGTGAAGCCGCCGAGCAGCGTGACTTTCGCGTTGGGCACGGATTCGAGCGCGACTTCGGCGGCGGTCTTTTTGAGGTAGCCGAGTGGGTCGCCGCTGGGGTCGCGTGCGCCGTCGGCGAGGTGAGTGTGGCAGTCGATTAGGCCGGGGAGGACGGTTTCGTGCGAGAGGTCGATCACTTTTGCGCCTGCTGGAATCGAGACTGCGTTTGCGCTGGACGCGGGGCCTACGGCGGTGATTTTGTCGTTGGTGACGACGATGATCTGGTCGGTGAGGAGTTTGCCGGCGTCGGTGTCGATCAGGTGGCCGGCGCGGATGGCGGTCACGGTGACGCTCGCGTCGCGCTGATGGGCGGTGGCGCGCGTGGCGGGCAACAGGCCGAGCGCTGCGCATGCAACTGCGAATACCAAACCAATTCCTGTCGCGGATTTCATTCGGGCTCCGTTGGTTTCAGTTGTGCGCGCATTCTACACAGAAAATTGGAAAGAGGAAGGCACACAGGCGAACTCCAGCC
>JABDGF010000109.1 GCA_013286165.1 Acidobacteriota bacterium
GTCGGCCACTCCGATTTTTTGCAGCGATCGCATCGTCGCCGCGTGATGCAGCGTCTGCCCGGAATTCTCTCCCGCGTTTACGGAAGACTGCAATCCGTCTTCCGTCACCGCGAGCCACACCTCCGGCGAATCTCCGTTGCTTGCCGCAGCAATCTTTCCCGTCGTCACCGTGAAGTGCCGCATTCCTTTTGCGTCGGTCGCTGCCGCTACGATTTTCACGTCGGTCTTCTGCGCTTGCACCGCGGACTGCACTGCTTTCACCACGCTCGGCCCGGCGCTCCCTTTTTCAGATGAAATTCAGGCGCGATTCAGACGGCGTCCGGAAGCGGCCACGGCGGTCACCAACGCGCTGAGTTATCCGCAATGTGGGATATTGCGACCCCATCTACCATTTGGTGTGCTTCCCGTCTTCGTGCTGGCGAGCGTACACCCAGGTGGTACGAGGCCATCCGAGAGCGTGACCAACCGCAAATGGCCCTCCCGTAAGCCATAGATTCAGCCTCCGAACATTCGTACAACTCGCTGAAACCACACGAGATGCCTTTGGTTTGGTGGTTGCAATAGATACAACCTCGCTTGGGGGAAATCTCTACGTTCTCGAGTGATTTATCCAGGAGGTTGTATGAATTTGAAGCGCTTTTTAGCTGTGATGGTCGCGCTTCTGGCAGCCCTGTCGATCGGAAGCGGTCGGCTGGCGGCACAGACAAGCACGACAGGCGACATCACGGGCGTGGTCAGCGACCCGAGCGGATCGGTAGTCCCGAACGCTACGGTGACGCTGAAGGATGAAACCAAGGGCGTGACGCAGCAATCGACGTCGAACGCTCAAGGTACCTACCGGTTTTACTTGCTGACGCCGGGACCGTACACGGTTTCAGTGACGGCGTCCGGATTTCAGACGACCAGCCGCCGCGTGGATGTGGCGGTCGGCCAGATTCAAACGGTGCCGATGCAGTTGACGCTGGGTGCGTCGTCGTCGAGCGTGACGGTGACGGAAGCGGCGCCGCTGCTGCAGACCGACAACGGCGATACCTCAACGACGCTGACGCAGCAACAAATTTCACAGGTTCCGAACCCGGGCAACGACCTGACGTACATCGCGCAGCTCGCGCCGGGCACAGTGATGAACACGACGGGCGGCATGGGCAACGTCGAGGCGTTTGGTTTGCCGGCGACGTCGAACCTTTTCACCATGAACGGAATGGACGACAACGATCCGTTTCTGAACGTGAGCAACTCCGGCGCAACGAACCTGCTGCTCGGCTCGAATGAAGTGCAAGAAGCGGACGTGGTGACCAACGGATTTTCGGGCTCGTATGGATCGTTCGGCGGCATGAACGTGAACTACGTGACCAAGTCCGGCGGCAACGATTTCCACGGCAACGCGGTGTACTACTGGACCGGCCGCGCGATGGACGCGAACGATTGGTTTAACAAGGCGCAGGGTGGCGAGCGTCCTTTCAACAACGCCAACCAGTGGGCCGCATCGATCGGCGGACCGATCAAGAAGGACAAGCTGTTCTTTTTTCTGAATACAGAGGGGTTGCGCGTATTGATTCCAGTGCCGTCGACAACGACGGTACCGACGCCGCAGTTCGAAGCCGCGACCGTGCAGAACCTGCAGTCGCTCGGGTTGAACGCTTCGATTCCGTACTACTGCCAGAATTTGGCGGGAATCTGCTCGGGCACTGGTCCGGTGTCTGGTTCGGGTGCGGGAATCTTCAATCTGTATAACGCGATTCCGGGATACTCGTCCGCAGCGGCGACGCAAGGCGGCGGGTGCGGCGGCACGCAGCAGGGCTTGGGGAATCCAATTCCGTCAACGATCTTCGGCGATCCGCTGAAGGGACTGACGGCCTGCACGAACACGCTAACGGAAATCCCCATCAACTTCGCACCGGAATGGCAGATCGCCGGCCGGTTCGACTGGAACATCGGCGTGAACGACCGCGCGTTCGTGCGTATTCAGTACGATCACGGCATTCAGCCGTCGGTGACCGATCCGATCAACCCGTTGTTCAACATCACCAGCGATCAGCCGGAATGGCAATCGCAAATCAACGAAACGCATACCTTCAGCCCGACGCTGGTGAACCAATTGATCATCGCTGGCACTTGGTACACGGCGATTTTCGGATCGCCGGATCAGGCAGCGACGCTTGCCGCATTTCCGAGCACGCTGCAGTTTGGCGACGGCAGCTTGACGAACCTGGGCGGCGCGATCGGCTTCGTATTCCCGCAGGGCCGCAACGTCACGCAATTCCAGGTGGGTGACGACGTCTCGAAGACGCTCGGCAACCACACACTCAAGTTCGGAGCGAAATTCCACCGGAACTGGGTGAGCGACCACGACGGATCGTTCTTCACCACTCCGCTGCAGATTCCGCTTTCGCTGACGGACTTCTTCAACGGCGGATCGGGCGCAGAGCAGGAGCAGGCGTACTCGCAGGTGACGAACATTCCCATTCGCATCAACAGCCTCGGCTTCTACGTGCAGGACGAATGGCGCATCAAGCCGAATCTCTCGGTGACCGCGTCGCTGCGGCTCGAGCACAACTCCAACCCCAACTGCGTGACGAATTGTTTTTCAACGTTCGCGGGCGGATACGATCAAGCGCTGGCCAATCAGGGTGATCCGTACAACACGCTCATCCAGGCGGGCCGGTCGAACGCGCTGTACAACCTGCAGACTGTCGTGTGGCAGCCGCGTGTGAGCTTCGCATGGCAGCCGTTCGGCACCAGCGGGTCGGGCCTCCGTTCGAACTTCGTGGTTCGCGGCGGCGTGGGCATCTTCAACGACCTCTTCCCCGGAATTATTTCGGACTTGGTCTCGCAGAACCCGCCGCTCTACAACCAGTTCGTTGTGGCCGGCGACGC
>JABDGF010000110.1 GCA_013286165.1 Acidobacteriota bacterium
CTCGTAATGCATGTAATTGACGAAATGCTGAAGTGCGGTATCGAAGTCCATTTGTGCGTAGCCCGACTGGATTATAGGGCGGGCGGTAGATTGCGTTGCGGCGTGATTGGAGGGGAGCGGCGATAAAGATAACGCCTCCGAGGCGAATGCCGCACCGTCTGCCGGTCCGACAAGTTTTCCGCGTGTGAGCATGCGCTGAGTGGTAGCACCCGGCGGGGGCTCGGGCGAACAGAGGGCTGTGGACGAGCGTGGATAAGTGACCGCGTCTTTCGTTAGGAAGGCGGGGACGCCACAGAGCGCGGACGAATTTTCAGAAACCGCCGGAACTGGTGCGGACGACGATCACCGCGGCGATGTAGATCACGAGCGTGCCAACTTCCCAATCTCCATTGAGCAGGTGGAAGATCAGTGCGACTCCGAAGACGACGAGCAGCAGATAGCTGCCGATGCGCCCCATTCTCGGAATGAGGAACAGCATCGCTGCAACGATTTCGGCGCCGGAAAGCAGCGGCAAAAAGTGCGCGTGATGAGATGAGGGCGCGGCGACCAGAGTGTGGGCCGAATGGAAGAATGTGCGGGCGGCGTTGATCAAAACGACGATGCCGACGGCCCATTGAAGAAACAGCACTGGATACGATGCGGAAACGCCGCCCGGACGGGGACTCATTGCGAAGCTCCTTTCTGAGTTGCAGCTTTTTGCGACGAGGCGGCGCGCTTTTCTTTCAGCAAGTGGCTCGCGGAGGCGTCAAGGTCGAGGCCATAGACTTCCTTCAGCATCGCGATGCGCTTGAGCGATTCGGGCGAGAATGGCGCTTTGTTGTCGAAAGCGTGGAGGACGATGCCTTCGAGCAAGTCGCCGAGCGTCATGTCGTGAAATTCGGCGAAAGCTTTCAGGACTTTGAGCAGGCGCTTCTCGATGCGCACGCCGGTCTGGACACGTTCGACGAATAGACGGCTGTCGTGCGCGATAGAGACGTTAACTGGGCGGTGCGGCGATTTTCGTTGCTGTGGCATCAGCGTGAGTCCTTTGTGAGCGTGTTCAGAATCGCGGGATCGATTGGAAGCGGAGCGCGGTCGGGCGGTATCCACGCTTGCTTGGCGGCGGCGGAGAACAGAGTTTGCGGTGACCAGTAGCGTTCGAGAAGTTTTGCGCTTAGCAGGTCTTCGTTGGCCCTGAGAAATTCCGCAAAGGTTGGCTCTCGATGCGACGTCAGTAGGGCGACCCACGCCGTCGTGATCGTTTCGTGATAGATCGCGGCTTTTCCGTGGTGAGCAGCAAATGCCTGGATCGTTCGCCGTATCCTGCTCAGGGCTTCCTGGAATGGGCGCGCGTGCAACTCGAGCCACGCAAGGCGCAAGTGGTCGCCGTGGTGGAATTGGTCAAGCGGAAGCGTGCACGTCGATACGGCTACGAGAAAGGCGGCGTCTGACAAGTGAGCGGTGGCAATAGTCGGCGGCATAATTGGTATGTATGTACCAGTGTACCAAGACAATGGAGCTAAGAGAAGGAACAGGTTCAAGGCAACAACACGCGGCCTACTCGGGGGGCGCTAAACGGAATGACGAGCGGGAGGAGAGCAGGGTGAGCTCACAGGCTTGGTCCTTCGAGGCACAGGCCACCATGGCGAGCCTGGGCATCGCCTTCAGCGAGGTGTCCGGGAACGACTGGGGCATTATGGCAGCGCGAATGGAATCGCTCAATCCTAGCATCGAGCTGTCGTCTCCGCCGCTGGCGAGATCTGTGACTTTGGAGTCGTTGCCGATGATTAGCGTGTATTGCGTGACGCCCTGAACTTGAGCCGCGTTCGCGATGCTTACCATTCGCGTCGAAGATTTGCTTTTGCGAGCCTCTTCGAGGCGTGACTGGACCTGCGGATCGCCTCCGAGAAGGCCGGACAGGCCTTTGCGGACGAGCGACTCCTCGTCACTCGGGTTCACGGTAGTTGGAAACGCATTGAGCGTGTCCAGAAAAATTCGGATCGCGTCGTCCTTGCGGCCGGCGGCTTCGTAAAGCTGGCCGAGGTGCCCGCCGATCACCGGATCTTCGGAGAGCTGCCACGCGGCCAGAAGATATCGTTCAGCGGCGTCAGTTTTGTGCGCCTGAAAGTAGATCCAGCCGAGCGTATCCCAGTATGCGGAGAGTTTCGCGAGAAGCGACCACGTCTGCGAATTCGCATTAGCAATCGAAGTGTTGTTGATTTCGACTTCCACCACCTCGATTGATCGTCGCGACCAGTCCTCGGCGTAATTCAGCGACGAATTATGTTCGGCTAGCGCATAAGCCACGCTGTTCAACATCGATTCGCTATCGTCGAGAGTAACCACGCGCTGAAATCTCTGCACAGCCAAATCATCTTGATGAGTCTCAAGGTAAGCGCTGCCCAGCGCAAAATGGGCACTCGTATATTTGGGGAACTGCGCAGTGGATTTTTCCAGAACTGGCACCGCCTTGTCCGGCTGATGCAGCGCCAGGTACGCGATTCCCAAGCGATACAACGCATCTCCGTCCAGCGGCGCAGCATCGAGCCGTTTCAGCAGCATGTCCACATCCTGCTGATACTTCCTTTCGTTGAAAAGTGCCCATGCCATGTTCATGTAAGCGAGATGATCGTTCGGCGAAAGCGCCAAATATTTCGTGAACGCAGCCTCCGCTTCCGGATATTCACGCGCGTACATATGGGCGCGACCGAGTTCGCGCCATGCGTCAGCGTATTGGGGATCGATTTTCACCGCGGACTCGAAAGAGGCTATCGCATTTGCCCAATTTTTCCGTTTGGCCTGATCCTGCCCCCGCTTGAACTGATCCACTGCCTCGGTTGCACGCGGCGTAGGCTCGGCGCCGTCCGCAGAGG
>JABDGF010000111.1 GCA_013286165.1 Acidobacteriota bacterium
TTAGAGGGGCGTGTTTGTCTTTTTCCGATTTTGAGGAGGTGTTGCGTTGGGATGCCTGCGGCGCGGAGACAAAGGCTAGTGCGACGGCAATCACCGCACTGCAAGCACCGAGTTTCGCGATTCGCATCGCTCGACAGTATATAGCGGGTACCGATTTGACGCTGAATCCTGGCAACGCTTACGGCCACAATTGTGGCGGACGGGTGTGGAATAGGCAGACTTGTCTGTGGTTTTCGCAGATCCAAAGCCAAATTCAAGAGCACAGGCATGTCTGCCGATTCCACAGGCGTGCGCTGCTAATGTGATCGAGGCAAGAAGGCGAATTGTTGCCAGGATTGAGTTACTGAGTCAATCGCTCCCAATTCGCGTGGGCGAAGAGAGCTTTTTCGGCGTCGCTGACGGGAGAGTCGTTTAGAAATTTGCGTGGCGTGCCGCCCGGCTTGTACTGATAGGGATAATCGGTGGAGAAAAGGATGCGCTCGGGGCCGACAAGGTCGAGCGTCTGCTGCATGTACGGCTTGCTCCACATTCCACTCGGGGTCACGTAAAGATTTCTGCGCGCGTAATCGGTGATGGAGCGGGGAAGCGGCGCGACGCGGGCGAGCACGTTGAGCCGGTCGAGGTAGAAGAGAATCACTTCGCCCCAGTGGCCGAGAATAATCTGCAGGTTCGGGAATTTTTCGAACGCGCCTGAGAGAATTAGCCGCACGAATTGAATGCCTGCCTCGTAGTGCCAGCCTAGCGCAAACGCTGCGAATGCCGTGTCGATCTGCTCGCTGAAGCCGGAGTAGTACACGTCGCGGACGGCGCGCTGCGGAATTTGCGGGTGGATGAAGAGCGGGACGCCAAGTCGCGCGGCGGACTCGAGCACCGGAAGAAAATCAGCGTGGTCGAGGTTTTTTTCGCGTATGCGGCCGCAGAGCATTGCGCCGCGGAGGCCCAACTCGCGCACAGCGCGTTCGAGTTCTTGTGCGGCTTCGTGCGGCGCGGCCATTGGCAGCGTGGCGAAGCCTTGGAAGCGCGTCGGGTGCTTCGCGATTGTGGCGGCGATTAGGTCGTTGCTCCGGCGCGCGAGGGGGATGCTGACGGCGGCGTCGAGATTGTGGAGCGCGGGCGTGGTGACGGAGAGGACTTGGACGTCAATACCGCTTTCGTCCATCAGCGCGATGCGGGAGTCGCTGAGGTCGTCGAGGCGGGATTCGATGTCGCCCATGTCGAAAACGCTTGTGCCTTCTGTGCCGATCTCGGAGGCTTTCCACGCGGCGCGGATTTCGGGGGTGAGGAAATGTTCTTCGATGGCGATGATTTTCATGAAGTCAGTTTAGCTCCGCGGTAGGTAGCACAGGCAATCGTGCCTGTGATTCGCTGCGATAGCAGTGACGTTAGTTGCATTCGAATTGGTTGCGCGCGACGGCGACAGGAGTGGCGAACGGCGCGGGATTGGCCCGCGCCGTTTGCACACAGGCAGGATTGCCTGTGCTACCTAGCGCCGCGATCAAAGTTGCGCGTAGTCGGTGTTGTTGAGGTCGGTGATCAGGTCGGTGCCTGTCGGATGCCAATTCAGCGCTTTCTGGGTGATGGCGCTGGAGGCGGGCATGTCGAGAGCGGCGAAGTGGCCCAGGAAGCCGAGCTTGGCGTGCGCCTCTTCGGCGGTGATCGAGCGCGTCGGAAGTTTCATGCCGCGAGCGACGGCATCGGCGATGGCTTTCGCCGAGACGCCCTCTTCGCCGACGGCGTGATAAATGCCCGACGTCTTTTTCTCGAGCGCGAGGCGGTAGAGGCGCGCGGTGTCCGAAAGAGCGCCCGCGGCCCAGCGATTCTTGCCGTCGCCGACGTACACCACCTCGCCGCTTTTCTTCGCGATTTGCACGGCGTAGCTGATCAGGCCGGCGCGACGGGTGTCGTGAACTTGCGGCAGCCGCACGATCGCGACTTGAACGCCGCGGTCTTTGTAGGACTGAGCGGTTTCCTCGGAAGCGACGCGCGGAAATTGCTTCGCGCTGAGCGTCGGACCGTCTTCGGTGGCGAGTTTGCCGGGCACTGTGGCGGCCATCGCTGTGCCGGAGGTGATCAGCATCAAGCGATTCGAACCGGCGAGCGCGTTGCCGATTGTCTCGATCACTTTGCGGTCTGTCTCGCAACTTGCGGCGAAATCGGTGAAGTCATGATTGAACGCGAGATGCGCCACTGCATCCGCACCCGCGGCGCCGGACCGGATGCTGTCGAGGTCGTTGATGTCGCCGCGATGCGGTTCCGCGCCTGCGGCGGTGAGCGCCTTCGCGCCGTCTTCACTTCGAGTGAGGCCGAGAACTTTGTGGCCGTTATCGAGTAGCTCGCGGACGAGAGCCGTACCGATGAAGCCGGTGGAGCCTGTGACGAATACACGCATGATGATTTTCTCCTGTGGCCCGTGTGGGCGTTGCGAATCCCCGGCCGGTACCCGGAGGGAGGAGCCTCGCGTTGGTTCGATGCGCTGCGGCTGGAGTGCGAGCGGCGCGCATCGATTGGAAACGGAGGCTATCTCCGTCTAACTTAGATAACAGGAGAAGGTCTCCGGTTGCAAGCTTTTTCACTACGGACCACGTGCGGGTGCACGAGTTGCCGTTCGCGCTAACGTAAGCGCGTACGGCGTGCGCTACAGCTTCAGCCCCCGCGAAATTACACGCTCCGGCAAATATTTCCGGCGTCGCGGCGCGGGCGCGAGTCGGTCGCTGCAGGCTAAGCCATTCACATCACGTGCGTTACGCGAAGTGCGCGAATGGCCCGCGTGTTGCGTCTAGCCACTGTG
>JABDGF010000112.1:0-2532 GCA_013286165.1 Acidobacteriota bacterium
CTTGATCGCCGCAATGATCGTTCCGCCGTTGCCGTTTCCGTAGGTGGCGTTCGCGTTGCCCGTTACCACGCGCAATTCGCCCACCGCGTCCGGCGCGATGTTGTATGCGATCAGATTGTTTTGCGGTTCGTTGTTGTCCGCGCCCTCAATCGTGTAATTGTTCGCTTGCTGGCGGTTGCCGTTGATGGAGACGATGTCGCTGTTGTACGTGGCGCGCTCGATCGCGTTGTTGCCGGTCAGTCCGCCGGGATCCGTATTGATCGCTCCGGGCTCGAAAAGCGTCAGCGAAGAGAAGTTCCGCCCATTCAGCGGGATGTTTTCGATCTCGGTCTGCGAAAGCGTGGTTCCGAGCGACACGTCTTCTGTGTCGAGAATCGGATGAGCCGTGCCCTGCACCGAAACCGACGAGGCCGAACTGATTTTCAGGCCCACGTCCACTGTCGCGATCTGATTGATCTCGAGTGTGATGCCGTTCATCGTCGAAGCGGAGAAGCCCTTGGCTTCCACCGTCAACGCATACGGGCCAACCTGCAGGAATCGAATCGTGTAGATGCCGGAGCCATTCGTGACGGCGTTCGTCTTCACGCCAGTCGCCGTGTTCATCGCTGTAACCGTCGCGCCAGCCACCACCGCTCCGCTCGGATCGGTCACCACACCGGTAATCGTTCCGGCGACGGTCTGAGCGAAGCTCGTTGAGACGGACAGAATTATCAGCACCAGCAAGCTAACGAAACGGGCAATTCGCAGTAGCTTCATGAATGCGCTCCTTGACCACATATAAATTTCGGGACCGGACGATCGACGAAAACTTCAAGCCAGCAACCTACACGACGGCATGCTGGCTCGGATTTCAAGTCAGGGGGCTGGAATTGCGTGCATACTCCTGCAACAGTTTCGTTATGTCAATGTAAAAACTGAGTTTTTAACGTGTACGATTTCGTAACAAAAGCGGTGAGCCCAGCGTAGAGGAATTCCGTGCGGACTGTGGATTGTCAGGCGTGCTCGGTCTGGCCCTGCTCGATGATGCCCATGCCGTTGGCGGCGACGCTGTCGCGCGTCGTGTTTTTCACGAGGTACATCGCCTCATCCGCGAGGTGCAACAGCTCGGCCTTGGTGCGCGAATCGGTGGGATACGATGCCACGCCCACGCTCGCCGTCACGCGAACGTTGATCTCCGAATCCTTCAGCCACACAGCTTCGCGAATCAGCTTGTGCAAGCGGCGCGCAACGCCCAGCGCATTTTCTTTCGAAGTCTGCGGCAGCAGCACCACAAATTCGTCGCCGCCGTAGCGGAACGCCAAATCGATCAGCCGGCACTTATCCTTGATCGCCTGCCCAATTTCCGCGAGCAGACGCGAGCCGACCAGATGCCCGTATGTGTCGTTCACCTGCTTAAAGTGATCGAGGTCGATGAAGATCAGCGAGAATTCGAAGGCGTACCGGTGCGAGCGGTAAATTTCCGTATCCAGCATGAAGTTCAAATGCCGCGCGTTGTAAAGCGTGGTGCAATCGTCGGTGATCGTCAGCTCGTGAATGCGCTGCACGTGACGCGCATTTTCAATCGCGATCGCTGCGTAATCCGCCAGCGCCTCGAGCAACGCGAGGTCGCGCTTGCTGAAACCCTCGGGTCCAATACAGTTGATGAGCTCAATCACGCCCAGGCATTGATCCCGAAAACGCACCGGAACCGCGACGATCGAGCGCGTCTCCATTTTCGTCTTCGCATCCACGCTTCCAAAGAACCGCGAATCCTTGCTCGTATCCGGCACCACCACCACTTCGCCGGCCTTCGCCACCCAACCCGCCAGTCCCTGCCCCACCTTGATGCGAACGTCCTTCAGCGCTTCCGAACCTTTGCCCGTCGCGATCTGAAAATAGAGTTCCTCGCGCTCCTGATCCATCAAGAGCAGCGACCAGGTGTCTGGCTTCAACACCTCGTTGATCTTCTCCATGATCGTGCGCAGCACTTGATCGAGCTGCAGCGACGAGGTCAGCGCCTTGCCCAGTTCATGAAAAACGGTGACTTCGTTCTGTTCGGCGGGAATCTCGGCAAAAACGGGCGCAGTAAGGCTGGAGCCCGCGCCACGGCGGCGTTCCACTCCGTCGAAGGGTTTGTCGGAAACCTTGCGGACGGTGGAAAATGGCGCAATTTTCTTCGGTTCTGGGGCGTCGTTGGTCACTGCAAGCGATTATAGGGTTCGCGTTCACGCCTCTGCAACGTCCACCTAGCCCAACTTGCCGTAAACCCAACGGGGGGCAGGGTTTCGGGTTTGCCGCGTTCACGTTGACACGCTGTTCACCTCCGCCTATATTTTTTCTTGCCTTGTGAGCTTTCTGGAATGCCCTCAACACCTTTTCGGCGAATTTGGCCTGAAAGCAAATCCGAACGCGAATCCGCCGGTGGGTTTCTACTTCGCGTTTCAGGTGCTGCCCACGATTATTTTCATCGCGGCGGTGTTCGCGCTGCTGTACTACTTCGGCGTGATGCAGTTCATCATTCGCATCGCGGCGATTGTGATGACGCGATTGATG
>JABDGF010000112.1:2542-2740 GCA_013286165.1 Acidobacteriota bacterium
GCGGATTCATCCGCGCCGTTGCGCGCTATCTGGGCCTCGACGAAGACAATCTTGTCTCCGAGTACGCGTTGCAGACCAAGGGCCGCACCGACCCCGGCGTAGTGCCAGATGCGCCGATCAAGCAGGAATCGATGTGGGGCCGGATCGCGGCGCTCGTCGCTGTGCTGCTCGCCGTCATCGCCGTAGTGGCCATCGCTT
>JABDGF010000113.1 GCA_013286165.1 Acidobacteriota bacterium
TTGATCGCGGCGTCGGTCTGAATGAATCGCTGAAACTGGTGACCAACGTTCGTGCGGTCTTTCGCGCTCACGATGCCGGCCGTCACCGTGGAGTTCAGTCCAAACGGGCTGCCGAACGCCAGCACCCAATCGCCGACTTGCACGCCATCGGAATTGCCGAGATGCGCGACGGGAAGCTCGTGGTCGGCTTCGATCTTGATCACGGCGACGTCGGTCTCTTTGTCTGCGCCGATCACTCGCGCGTTGTACTTGGTGGGATCGCCATCGAGCGATACTTGAATTTTCGTAGCCTGGTCGATCACGTGGTCATTCGTGACGATGAATCCTTTTTTATCGACGATCACGCCTGAACCGAGGCTGCGCTCGGCGTCCGGACCGTTGTCCGGCGTATCGAAATATTTGTTGTAGAAATCTTCGAAGGGATCGGCGAACGACTTCGGCTTCTTCTTGGAGTCTTTCGGCTTGTCGATGATTTGCGTGGTGGAAATGTTTACGACGGCGGGGCCGAGTTTTTTCGAGATGCCGGAGAAAGCGTTGGAGAGGACGACGGGGTCGGGCACGGCAAGCAGCGTGGCGCCGGTGGCGGCCTGGTCATGCGTGGCTAGAGCGCGGCCGGAAATCAGCGTCCCGATCAAAATGCCGACGCTCAGCGTGAAGGCGACGAGCAGGGTCGCGAATACTTTTCGGCGCCGGACCCAGCCGACGACTTCCTGGAATTGAATCCCCATCCCCGTGCTCCTCTGCAGTTGCCCTTTTGCGTGTGCTTGGGTGGGTGCGACTCGCCGCCCTGTGCGGTCGCAGTAGGAGCCCAGCCAGACCAGTCCCGGCCGGCTGCGGAAATGCCGGTTCTGGCGCTTAAGAGAGCCAATTATAGCACTCAAACAAACACCAAAAATCGAGGGGAGTTTCAGGCAGTACGCGAATGGCACGGGGCGTGGGGACGAATTGAAGGCCTGGCGGGACGAAAAAGCCCCGATCCATTGCTGGACCGGGGCGGAGAAACATTTCGAAGTGAAAGTTCGGTTAAGAGGTGGTTTCCGTTTCGGGTTCGTCGAATTCGAACTCCGGTACGGGCAATCCGTTGGGAGTGCCGATTCCCTCTTCCCAGGCGATTCCGTCTCCTGCTACGCCGGACGGATCATCGGACTTCTTCTGCATGCGGCGCTCTGCTTTCGAGCGCGCCTTTTCCTGGCGCTTCATTTCCTTCTGCCGTTTTTGAAAGGTAGTGGCCATTCATCCTCCTGAAGATTGTCGGAGCGGCGGCTGGGTGCCGATCCCGGATAAAAAGCGTGCTGCTTGCTGCGTTTTGTCGTCCGGACGCTGCACGGGGGGACTTCATGCGCATCCGGTAAGAAACTTCTCTAAACGCTCTCGATGCGGAACGCACTGTCCGTTACCCGATCCCACCGGACGCGCGCAACCCAAGCGTTCGCTGCCGTCCCGCACAACCGTGCAAAGCCGAGACCGGAGCGAAAGGTTCAAGCTGTCGCGAAATTGCAGACAGGAAAGCCGCGCCTGGGAGCCAACTGCAACGAGCGCATTACGAATACAACGTAATTGTAACATGGACGCCGCCGAACTGCCAAACGCGCCCCAAAACAGCTGGCATTGAACGATTTACGGCGCCTTCACCGCTCGTCGTTCGCGTCCGGCGGAGATTACGTCTTTCTCTTCTGATACGCAAAATAAATCCAGCAGCCCAGCATCGAGCCAAATAGGCCCGACAGGAAATGCAGCACTTCGTGCGAATACATGTGTTCCCACCTTAACTGCATCCAGACGTTCCAAAGCCCGTGCGCCTGAATGAATTTCACGAGCCACGGCGGCTCGGAGGATCGCCACGTTTCGTCGGCAATCGCGAGTATTCCGAGCGACGTGAAGAAAATGAACACGTAGTCCGGGAAGAACTCGAGCTTGCGTTTTGTTGCCTCGGCCATCGGCGATTTAGTATCGCCGAGAATTCGCGGAACCCAAAGTGTTCGCGCGTGAGCGCGTGCTACAGGATCCCGCGCCCAACGTTGCGCTTGGCGGAATGAATCGACTAGAATGCGGGTCAATGAACCACGAGCCGTTCCGTGTAATACCCAGCAGTGGAAGCCGTGAGGGGCAGCAGATTCTCTCGCTGCGCGGCGCGCTTACGTCCACATCTTCGCCGGTATTTATCGAGGCGCTGCATCAAATCGATTCGCCGAGCTTGATCATCGATATGACGGCTGTTCCGTCAATGGATTCACTGGCGATCGGCGCGCTGGTTCGCGAGTTTGTCTCCTGCCACAAATCGGGACGCAAACTGGGCCTGGTGGGACTGAATCACCGCGTGCATAACGTGCTACAGCTCACCGGCGTCGCGCCGCTGTTTGAAACTTTCGATACCGTGGAAGCGGCCGAAGCCGCGCTCACGTAGCACTTCCCTTCGCATCGCAATTCCCGTCGCAGCATCTCGCACCGTTCACAATTGGGATTCGCATCCTCGACTGAATTCGTATGTGCGCGCGTCGAAAACGCTTGGCTCGCGCCTCGCCGTGCTTCAGTATGGTTTGCCGAATCGGGCGCAGGCGCGTCCGCATCGGATTGACGAGCGAATCCACAGCAAGCGCGAGTGGCGAGGAACGAGGCGAAAACGCGATGAAGATCATGTTGATCGGTTCGAGCGGGATGATTGGTTCACGGATCATGAACGAGGCGCTTTCCCGCGGCCACAAAGTGACGTCGTTG
>JABDGF010000114.1:0-2374 GCA_013286165.1 Acidobacteriota bacterium
AACGATCCCGCCGCAAACGTCGATGGCGAAACGCTCGCGATCGAGGGCGTTGGATTTTCCAGCGTCACCGCGCTCGATCCCGTCGCGCTCGCGCTAGCGTGCGAAACAGCCGTCACCGAAATCGTGTTGGGATTCGGCACCGCTGCCGGCGCCGTGTAGCTTCCTGCGGAAGAAATCGTCCCCACCGTCGAGTTGCCGCCGCTCACTCCGTTCACTTGCCACGTCACCGCCGTGTTCGACGTCCCCGTCACCGTCGCCGTAAACGTCTGCCCTGAGCCCACGCGCACGCTTGCCGACGTCGGGCTCACCGCCACCGTCACCGTCGGCGGTGGCGGAGTCGTGCCGCCCCCTCCACCACTCGGCTTCTGCGTCCCAGCGCAGCCGATCTGGATCACAAGCAGCCCGAACAGAATGTTGAGCAGGAAGAAGTGAGCGCGTCGCACGAGCCTCTCCGTAAACGCAAAATTGTGAGGATTGGGGTCTTACAGATGATGGATGGAGAGGACAGACCGCAACAACTGGACGAAGGTACAACTCTAGGCCAGTGTCCGTAGCTTAGATTTCAGTCTGAGTCCCTGCTTTTCCGGGCGCCGCACCCCTTTTCTTCTCAAAAGGGTGCGCTCCGGGCAGACCAGATCTACCGCCAGGTTTTCGTAGCACAAACTTCAGTATGCGAATCGCCGCGCCCGCGGCAATGGCCGTTCACTTAAAATTACGGCTTCTGCCCCGGCGCCTTATTCCCCGTAATGCCCTTGCAGCTCGCCGCCGGATACGCACCCGAAGTCGGCGTGCTGTTGTTCGTCGAGCAGGTCGAAGTCTTGTTCACCGACCGTATCACCACGGTCGCCACCACAGCCGCCGCTGCCGCGCCTATTCCAATTCCGGCCGCGGCACCCGCGCTCAACCCCGCTCCCGCAGCTCCAGCAGCGCCCGTCACGCTCGTCGAGTTCAGCGCCGCCGTCATGTTCACCGGAGTCGTAGGCGCAGGCTGCGTTGGCGCCGTGTTCTGGTGCACGTTCGATTCCTGGCCGCCGTGCAGTGTCACGCAATTCCCGCCCAGGTCGCATGCCTGGCACGTTCCCTCTTCGCAGATCACGTTCATGTTTCCGGTGGTGTCGAACGAAACGATCATCACCGTCCCGACCACGCCCGCAACACCCACCGGCGTCCGCACCTTAAAATGCGCGTCCGGCTTCACCAGCTTCACCGCCTGCGCGCGCACTTTGCCGTAATTCAAATCCAAATCCGTCTGCTGGCCGCTCGCGTCGTGCTTCACGATCGTCAGGTTCGAATCCGACCCAACGCTGAGCACCGAGCCGTCCGTCAAATTCACACGCGCTCGCGCCATGTGGCCCGTGTTCACCGTGTCGCCCCAATACACCGGCAAATTATTCGCCGCCGGCACCTGTTGCGGACCACGCACCACGTTCACCACCGGCAGCATCGCCGTAATCTTCCCTGCTTCCTGCTGCTGCCCCTGCGCCACCACGTTCACCGGCAACGCGAGCAGTACAGAGATCCCCAGTGCGATGAACGAAATGAGAGGATTGCGCGACTTCATATGATTGACTCCTCCCCCGGAGTTTCCCGATGCGTTAGGGCGCAAACCGCCAGAAAAACCCGAAACCATGGAAATCCGTTGGGAAATTGCGAATGCGGGGCTGGCGAAAAATTACCACATCTCCCCATACCCCGCATAGTTGTTTCCAGCCAGACAACCGACCCGACTGTCCGGCCAGTGTTTACCTCGAGATCCTCGGCCTCATCCGCGCCGCCACCTCGCGCATCGCCTGATTCGACCCCGGCGCCCGCCGTTCTCTCCACTGTTCCATATGGTTACAGTGAATCTCCAAATTCTCAAAAACGTGCGGGTTCTTGAACATCTCCCTCCACGTCGGCACCATCGGCTTCAACCGGTCCCACACCATCCACTGCTCGCCGGTATTTTCGAAGAAAAATTCCTCATCGATCAGCCCGCGGTTCACGATGTTCGCCACCATGTCCCAGTAGCTCCACACCATCCGCATGTATTCGTTCTCGTCGCTTCCTGGCGGCGCCACCTTCATCATTTCTTCCATCGTCGTCGGATGGAAATGCGCCGCGAACCATGACCTCGCCTCGCGCAGCTTTGGCTCCCTCCGCATGTCGTACAAGCGCAGCATCAAATTCACCTGCTCGTGCGTCGCTTCTCCCATCGCTTCCTCCTGATCGCTCCTGTGTTAGTGCGCTTGGGGCGTAGGCACTTCGCCATGGATCGAAATCTGGTGGGTGTAAGCCAGCGGAATCGGCGATTCGTCGAAGCCCATCTTGATCCGCCGCCGCAACTCCCTCGCAACGTCTTCCTTGCGATTCAAAACCGTCTTCACCTGCAGCC
>JABDGF010000114.1:2443-2710 GCA_013286165.1 Acidobacteriota bacterium
GAAATCGCGCGCGCAGTGTTTTCCTCGGCCGGCACGACTACGTCCACGAAAATCTGCGACCAGTCGCGGCTCAAATTGGCAACTTGTCCAATCATTCCGTTCGGAATCGTCACCACGGCGCCCATCGCATTGCGCAGCACGGTCCGGCGCAACGTCAAATGCTCCACGCGCCCAGTCTCGCTTCCGGCCGTGATCAGGTCGCCGATCACGTACTGGTCCTCGAACACGATGAAAAATCCGTTGATCAGGTCCTTCAGCAGGTTCTGC
>JABDGF010000115.1 GCA_013286165.1 Acidobacteriota bacterium
TCAACTATCGCAAGGGCGAGTGGACGGGGATCGAGATGGCATGGACGGACGCGAGTCGCACGCTGAGGATGCAGCTGGCGGCGGGATCGAGGATGCTTTCGGCTGAGGCGAAGCCCTTCGTGGTGATGCTTAAGGGTGAAAAAAGCGAAGTCACGTTCGCCGGGAAGCCTACTGAGGTGAAATTTTCGAGCTGAAGGTGCGGGCTTGAATCGGCGCATGTGATTTGGTTTCAATCGGTTGCGGTGTTTTTGGCCGGTCCGCGAAAGACTAAAGTAGGAATACACGTTCGAGAGCCCGCTGGGCTTTCTCAGTGTGAATTCGCGCTGTGGCGCGAATTCAAAAGTACTAATTTCAGTGAGTTAGCTCGTACTAGTCCTTTCGTACTTTTTTCGCCCCCTCCAAATCGGTGCTTCCGCTCTATGGGTTTACCTCCGGCAACGAATTAATCTCCTCTCATCAAGAGTGCAGTTGGGTTCTTCAAGGGAGGTAGTGTCCTGTGGCTTCTAAAGAGCGACGAGCAACGCGGCGTTTCCTGATGCGCCTGCCGCTCACCGTCCGATGGACGGATGAAAGTGTGGTCGGTGAGGCCGCGACGGAATCGCGGGAAGTGAGTTCGCGGGGCCTGTACTTCCACCTGCCGAAAGGCCTGAAGAGCGGCTCGCCTGTAGAGATCGTGATGACGCTGCCCCATGAGCTGACGCAAGCGGGCCCGGTGCGCGTGCGGTGCCTGGGCCGGATCCTGCGGACCAGCCCCGAGCAATCGGGCGAAGTGGGAATCGCGGCGGCCATCGAGCGGTACGAGTTCATGCGCAACGCCGAATCCGCGGCGTAAGCGCGTGTAAAAGTTTCTTACCCAGACCCTGCGGAGATGGGTAGGAAGGCCGGTGGCTTGGGTCCCTCAGCCTAGTCCCCGGCCACGATATTGAATGGGTGATCGAGACGCGGCGCGCGTGAAAACGTGCGCTGCGTTTTTTTTGCGTGTGCGAACCGGCGAGGCGCGGCGAGAGTGCTGCGCGGCGGCACTCGCTTAGAATTCTTGCTCCGGCGGAGTTTGTTCGGCGCCGACGCGGCCGGCGACGATTTCTGCGCGGGCATAATTCTCCGCGCGAACCGATGCGCCGGCGATTCCGCGAAGAAGAGTGATCTGACCGATGTGCGCAAGGGAATCCGCGATCGCGCCCTGAAAGAGTTGATTCGGCGCTATGCCGAGCGGCGCGCCCGACGCTAGATATTTATCGACGCGTTCGAGAGCCGCGAAAAAGCGGTCGGTGTCTCCGTGCCACGTGGTCGGCGCCGTCTCGTTCCACGCCTGATGGCCTTCACACTGGGTCAGCGCCCAATCGTATAAATCGCCAAGGTGCGCGAGGATCTGGCCGGGCGTGCGTGTTTTGGGGCCGGCTTTAAACGCGGCGAAACCTTCGGGTGCGCCGCGAAGGGCTTTGCCGCCGCGATAGGCGACGGTGGCGAGTGTGTGGCGGAGTAGCGCGATTTCGGGGCCGGTTGGTGCGGTGGGCGTAGTCATCCTGTGCGTCCTTCGCGCGTCGATTGAGTGTCTTACGTTTGCGAATTGGCGGCGCGCGTTTGTGAAGTGGTTGCGAGCGCCACTATACTGTCGTGATGAGTTTGGATTTGCAACTTGCGGGCGCGCTGAAGAAATACTGGGGATACGACTCGTTCCGGCCGGGACAGGAGCGGATCGTGCGCAGCTTGCTCAGCGGAAGAGATGTGTGCGTGATCATGCCGACGGGCGGCGGAAAGTCGCTGTGCTACCAACTGCCGGCGGCGCTGCTCGAGGACAAGACGGTCGTCGTTGTGTCGCCGCTGATCGCTCTGATGCAGGACCAAGTAGCGCAACTCGCGCAGATGGGAATTCCGGCGGCGCTGCTGAATAGTTCGCTCACGGGATTGGAGCAGCGCGAGATCGAGCGCGGCGTGCTGAAATCGAAGTACCGGCTGCTGTATCTTTCGCCGGAACGCCTCGCGCGGCCGGATGTGATTGCATTTTTGCAGCGCGCGCCAATTTCGCTGTTTGCGATCGACGAAGCGCACTGCATTTCCGAGTGGGGTCACGAGTTCCGGCCGGAGTACCGGCAACTCAGCTCGCTCCGCAAGCACTTTCCGAATTGCCCGATTGCCGCATTCACGGCGAGCGCGACGCAGCAGGTGCGGCATGACATCGTCAGCCAATTGCAGCTGCGCGAGCCGGACAAATATCTGGCGAGCTTTCACCGGCCGAATCTCCGGTACATGGTGAAGCAGTGCGACGCGAAGTCGCAGGCGAGCATGCTGCTCGAAGCGATGCGCTCCTACGCCGGCGAAAATGTGATCGTGTATGCGCCGACGATCAACCGCGTGGAAGAAACGGCAGCGTTTTTGAACAAGCACGACGTGAAATCTATCGCGTACCACGGCAAGATGACCGCGGATATGCGGCGGCGGAATCAGGAAAAGTGGATGTCCGATGAAGTGCCGGTGCTGGTGGGCACGGTCGCGTTCGGGCTCGGCATCAATAAGGCGGCGGTGCGCGCGGTGATTCATTTGGCGCTGCCGAAATCCATCGAGCAGTATTACCAGGAAGCGGGCCGCGCGGGGCGCGACGGGCTGCCTGCCGACTGCGTTCTGCTATGGCAGAAGAAAGACGTCGG
>JABDGF010000116.1 GCA_013286165.1 Acidobacteriota bacterium
CGGGAAAATGAGTGCTGAGGTGAAAAATAATATGGCTTCGTCGGTGTGGCGCGGGTCGATTGTGCTGAGCCTAGTGACGATTCCGGTGAAATTGTACGCGGCGGCGCGCGCGGAGCGGACGCACTTGCACCAGATTCACAACGTGTGCCACTCGCGGCTCAAGCAACCGCTGTACTGCCCGGTGTGCGAGAGACAAGTGGAGCGCAACGAGGTGATCAAGGGCTACGAATTTGACGAGGGGCAGTACGTGTTGATGGACGGCAAGGAGATGAAGAAGATTCAGGCGGCGTCATCGAAGAACCTGGAACTGGTGGCGTTCACGAAGATGAGCGAGATCGATCCGATCTTTTTTGATGCGTCGTATTTTTGCCTGCCGGATGAAGAGGGGAAGAAGGCGTACTACTTACTGGAGAAGGCGATGGAGGACACGCGCACGGTGGGCATCGGGAAACTGTCGATGCACCAGCGCGACTACACCGTGTTTTTGCGGCCGTACCAACATGGGATTTTGGTACACACGATGTATTTCGCGAACGAGATCCGTTCGCTGCCGCAGTACGGTGTGCTCGAGCCGCAGAATTTCAAGCCGCAGGAAGTGAAGCTGACGGAACAGTTGATTGGATCGCTGACCGAGCCGTTCAAGCCGAAGCAGTATCACAACGAGTTTCAGGAGAGGCTGAAGGCGTTGATTGAGGCGAAGAGCGGCGGAAAGCATATTGAGATCGGTGAGACTGCGGCGAAGGCGCCGGTGATCGACATGATGACGGCGCTGAAGAAGAGTTTGGCGGCGAGTAGCGCTGGTGGGGGCAAGAAGGCCGCTGCTGCTGAGAAGACCAGTGGAGCGAAGCCGCGGAAGATGTTGAGCGCGAAGAAGGCGAGCTGAGGTTTGGCTGCGGCGATGCGCGTCACTTCGATTTGTCTTTCATTACCTTGATGCTGGCTTTTACTAGCTTCTTCACTAACGCGGATGAGATTGCGTCGTCCGCGGGAAAATGTACGACAGCTTTGGTGGTGGCGAATCGCGCGAGTCGTTTTTTGCGGTTTGCGATTACTGGTGGGCGGACGTGCAGGCGCACGTATGAGTCCTTGAAGCTGAACCAGGCGAACATTCCGTCGTAGTCATACCCTTCGTAGGAATATCCCGGCCATTGAAAATAATCGGTGCGTTCTGTGGCGCCTGGAGCGGCGGCGCGGATCGCGGTGCGTATGTCGCGGAGTTTGCTCTTAACTTCCTTCGGCGCGTTCGCGATGTATTTGGCCGTGTTGTTCGGTTTCGCGCGCGTGGGGCTCACTTTTTTCGACATGGCGGAATTACTCTAGCATCGGGCGCGAAAAGTGATGGGTGTTTAAGAGTGAGCTCGCGGCAGTGAGAGAGGTGCGGGCGACGTTGCGCAGCCAAATTTGGCTACCCCACGAGCGGCGGGCGAGAAATGCGCGGAAATGGCGCGAATTCGAGGCGGGAGTGTGCGTGTGCAAAACGTTACGGGGAGGTTACAACGTGAACACGACGGCGTGTGTGAGAGGTTTCGCGGATGTACCCGTGTGGCACACTCGGGTCAAGCGTAGAGAACTTGGGAATGCGTGTTGTGCGGATCTGATTCGTGGGCGGGGGCATCCATGCAGAAGGTGAAATTGGGAATTGGTGCGTTGGTAAGTTTTGCGGTGGGATTTGTGGGCGGTTACCTGTTCCTGGCGAAGATTTGGACGCACGTGTTTACGCGGGCCGAGAATGTGACGGCGACGGATTTCTACCTGGTGGTGGGACTCGCGGCGCTAGTGGGGATCGTTGCGGCGACGGCGTCAGTGAAGTTGCTTGGTCGCCGGTCGGGCTCGGCGCGGCCGGTGCACAGAGAAGCACACGCGTAAAGTTCGGGCGCGGTTCGAACGATATTCGAGTAGAGTGTCAGCGAGACGTCCGGTTCAATCGGCACACTCTGTATGGGCGGGGTGAACGGATGAGCGACGAGACAGGCGCTGCAGGTTCGGCGCAGCGGTTGACGGAACTGGCACAGCGGTTGAATCAGCTGAATGCCACGCGCTTCACGGCGATGGCGGCGGAACATTCCACGCAGCTTCCTCCACACTTAGTAGAAAAAATCTCCGAGAAGAAAAATTCAGCAGGGAATCAGGTGGTGAGTACGAAGTAGTTTTTTGGTGGCGTGGTGTGCGCGGACTGAAGTCGGCGTCGACGGCACACCCGACTGAGAGTGGGGTGCAGACAGGCTGAGAGCCTGTCCCACTGGCGAGCGCAGGATGAGAGGCTGTCGTGCGTGGTTAGGCTAGGCCGACGCGGCGGGTTAGGGAGGCGAAGCGCGGGTCGTTGCGGATTGCGTCGAAGAAGGGATGGACTTTGATGAACTGTAAAATATTGGATTGTTCCTTGTAGGCTTCCTCGAGCCAAGCGAAAGCTTGGTCGTTGTCGCCCAGGCCCAGGTAGGCGTTCACGAAAGCGGCGCTGGGAACGTAACCGATTTTTCTGCGCGCGTGCAGGTCCGCGAGAAGGCGGAGAGCATCGCTGCGGCGTCCGGCGTGAGCGTAGGCGCGAATCAAAACTCCGGTGGCCGCGGGGCTGCCGCCCGAGAGCGCGATGGCTTCCTCGAGAACCGGGATTGCATCGGCGGGCTGATTGTTCGCGACG
>JABDGF010000117.1:0-2198 GCA_013286165.1 Acidobacteriota bacterium
GTAAGGAGTGAAAACGCAATGAGTTACGGATCCATGAAATCCTATCTTTTCGTGAGCGACTTCGACCAGACGCTGACGTTCAACGACTCGGGCTACGTCCTTTCGGAAATCGTGGGAATCGGGACCCAGGAGTTCGAACGAAAAGCGAAAGGCATGGCCAAGATCAACCTGGTGCAGCAGGGCGCGGAGCTTGCGTATTTGTTGCTGCACGATCCGGAGTTCCGCTCGCGCGTGCGCAAGGAACATCTGGTGGAGGTGGGCAAGCAGATCCGGCTGAAGAGCGACATCAAGTTGCTCTACGAAATTCTCGATCACGGCATCGAGGGCTACCACTTTGATTTTTACGTGCTGAGTGCGGCGCCGGTGGAGGTGATTTATTCGGCGCTCGATGGAATGCTGCCGCGCGATCACATTCACGGGACGGAATTCAACTACGGCGCGAACGGTGAGATTGAATCGATCGTGCGCGCGACGGCGGGATACGGGAAAGTCGCGTTTCTCGACGAGCTGCAAACACGGAAAGAAATTGGGCCGGACCACGTGGTGTATGCGGGTGACGGCAGCTCGGACGTTCACGTGATGCTGCATGTGAACGCGCGCGACGGATTTACGATCGCGGTGTCTGAATCGAAGCACGTGTCGCAGATTGCGCAACGGACGGTGCTGAGCACCTCGGCGCTCGGTGTGCTCGCGCCGATTCTTGAACGCATCGTGGGATTGAACCGGCAGCAGATTCGGAAATTTCTTGAGTCGCACGGATTTTTGATTCAGGAGTGGGACAAGGTGCGCGCGGAGTGGCTGACGCTGAGGCAGGCGAGGCCGGACGAGCCTGTGGAAGAACATGCGCATGCTGGAGTGGCGCGTGTTTAGCGCGACGGGTGTGGCGGCTGTCGTGCTCCTGGCGTCGGCGACTCCGGCGGCGTGGGTGAGTTGGATTGGATGGATTGCGACGGCAGCGTTTGGCGTCTCGTATTTTGCGAAGACGCCGAAGGCGCTGCGTCTCGTGCAGGCGTGCGCGGCGTTACTGTGGATCGCGTATGGTTTCATCATCCACGCGATGCCGGTGGTGGTGGCTAACGCGATTGTCGCAGGTGCGGCAGTGTATTCGTCGCTTGCGCCGACGAAGGCTGCTGCAGCGCAGAATCCGCCGCCGCAGTTCTGAACTTCTAGCCGTGGCCGGTAAGAAGCACGGCTGACGCGTACCTCATCGCTTAGTACAAGCACCACACGATCGACGGCACACAACCCTATCGGAGCGGGCTACGTGACGGCGGCGGGGGCGGGTTCGGAGGCGCGAGTGGGCTTCGTGTCGAGGGAGCCGACGCGGCGGGCTAGTTTGTGCGAGGGGCGTTCGACGGCTACGTAGAACAGGAAGGCGCAGGTGAGCACGAAGGCCTTCAGAGTGAACCAGCCGAGCATTGGGGGAATGTTGGCGGGCGCGATCTTGTCGTAAAGCATCGACATCGGAATGTGCATCAGGTAGAGCGAGTAGCTCCAGGCGCCCAGGCTTGCGAGTGCGCGCGTGATGCGCAGCGGCGACGCGGCGGGCGGGCGATACGAGAGTTCCTGGCGCAGCCAGAAAAACGCGAGCGTGCCGAAGACCACCATCGTCTGCGGGAAGAGAATGATCCTGCGGAAATTCAGCACCAAACACACGGACGCACAAAACCAGATCGCGAGGCGGAACGCCCACAGCCGTGCGACGCTCGTGAACGTGGGTAGCGTGTCGCTCTGCTCGGCGAGCACGCAGCCGAGCAGCCAAATCGGGTAAAGCGCGACGGCGGTTTCAATCGGGCCGAACGCGAACCAGTTCACGCGATGAATGTGCGAGAGCGTCACCGCGAATGACGCGATGTAGGCCGGCACGAACAGCCACGCCCAGCCGAAGCGCCGCCGGATCACGAGCATCAGCGGATAAGCCGCGTAGTAAAACTCCTCGCACACCAAGCTCCACAGCACGGATTCCCACCAGATCGATTTTTCCCCATAGAGAGGCGATTGCGCGATCAGCCGGAACAGCAGCACTCCGGCGATCACGGGAATCATGATGCGCACGTAGCGGCGCGCGTAGAAGCGGCCGATGGGGAGCGGCTTGCCTTTGCGGAACGGGAGATGGATGCAGAAGCCGGAGATGACGAAGAAGCCCATGACGGCCGTCATGCCGTACACCAGCGAGTGGTAGATCTGGACGACAACGT
>JABDGF010000117.1:2208-2628 GCA_013286165.1 Acidobacteriota bacterium
GGCGGGTGAATGAAGTCGAAAATCGGCGGGAGGCCGGTATGAGCGAGGACGACCCAGAAGGCCAGGACGAAGCGGAGCGCGTCGAGGATGAGGAAGTGTCGCGCGCCGTCGCTCGACGATTTATCGGGGGCCGCCATCGGACTTAGATTATCGCCCCAGGCGTGGGCGGCCGGGATAATTTTCGACACGCGCGAAATGCACACGGGCAAGAATGCCCATGCTACTTGAGGCGGGCGCGTATAGAATCTTCGCGGATTGCAGAGGATGTGGGCGCGTGAACGCTTTGGAATTTACCGTGCTGGTGGCGCTGGGGTCGTTCCTGGGCGGATTGCTGGGCGCGCTCACCGGGCTTGGCGGCGGCGTGATTGTGGTGCCGCTGCTGACGCTCGCGTTCGGCGTGGATATTCGTTACGCGATTGG
>JABDGF010000118.1 GCA_013286165.1 Acidobacteriota bacterium
CGAAATCGTCGTCCTCGATCCCGATGGCCGGAGCAGCTTCCAACGCCTCCAGGCTCGCTTCGGCGTCCAAGGCCCGTCCAAAGAACTCCAGCACCAAGCTCCGCCCACGCTCTACCTCTTCGATCTTCTCTATTGCGACGGCTACGATCTCCGCCGCACGCCGCTCATCGAACGCAAAAAGCTTCTCACTCAGATCGTCCGCGTCTCCGATCAAGTCCGCATCTCCGAACATCACACCGGCGAAGGCCGCGCGCTCTTCGCCGTCGCCATGAAAAAAGGCCTCGAAGGAATCATCGGCAAGCGCGCGCAATCCGCCTATCCCGATGGCCGCAGCACCGAGTGGCTGAAATTTAAAGGTGTTCAGGAAATTGACGGCGTAATCGGCGGCTGGACGGCGCCCCGCGGCTCGCGCGAATTTTTCGGCAGCCTGCTCGTCGGACTCTACGACGGCTCGGAATTAAAATTCACCGGCGGCGTAGGCACCGGCTTCACGCGCGAATCCGAAAAATCCATTTACGAAAAACTACAAAAACTCAAAACCCCGCGCTGCCCCTTCACGCTTGAGCCGCGCACCAGAGAAGCAGCGCACTGGGTCGCGCCGAAGCTCGTCGCGCGCGTCGGTTACGCCGAGTGGACCAGCGACCGCCAACTCCGCCAGCCCCGCTTTCTCGGCCTTCAGCCCGATCGCTCTCCCAAGGAGAGCACCTTCAAAAAAGAAAAAGCCCCGCCGGCGCCAAGCGCAGCCACCAGCGCTAAAGCGCTTGCCTCCAAAAAACGCTGGCGCCGCTGACTTAGTTTTTGACGTCATCAAGAGGACCGTTCACGGTCCGAAGGATCTCTCCCCGCCTTTTTCTTGCTCCCAGCGCGGCCGATCCTTTCAGGCCGCGTCATCCTGCGCGCAGCGAAGGCCCCCTCTTCGGTTTTGCCTTTGTCGCACTGCTTTACTTCCCATCCTTCATCTCATCCAACTTCTTCGCCACAGCCCCCAAAAAAATAATCACCTGCGCCACGTTCTGTCCCCACTTCGGACCATTGGCTGCAATCGCCGCCTTCGTCAAATCCACCGCCTGATTCACCGTCTCATTCGTCATCGCGCCCTCCTACCAAACACTACGCTCACGCGCCCACCAAAATAACCCGCCGCCCTCGCCCTCTCTGTGCCCTCCAGCCGTTCTCCTCCCTCTCTGTGGAATGTTTCGCCTTTGTCGTTACGATTTTTTCTTCGCCGCCTTAGCCGTCGCCCCCGCGCCACACGCCTTCAATCCCGTCACCCACTGCTGCGGATTCTGCGGCACGCCATTCACGTAAACCACCCAGTGCAGGTGCGGCCCATTCGCCCGCCCCGTCGCGCCCACATACCCAATCACATCGCCTTTCGCCACGTGGTCGCCCACCGCCACATTCAATTTCGACATGTGCAGGTACATCGTCTCGAGTCCCTGCCCGTGGTCAATCGCCACCGTGCCGCCCAGCACGTTGAACGGCTGCACGATCTTCACCACTCCCGCCGCCGCAGCGTGAATCGGCGTCCCCAGCGCCCCGCGCTGGTCGATCCCTCCGTGAAACTCGCCCGTCGGCTTCCCGTTGTGCAGCCTCGCCACGCCAAACGGCGAAATCACGCACCCCGGCAGCGGCGCGACGAGCGGCTCCTCCCAATACTTCACGTCCGATACCGCGTCGCGAAACGTAACAAGCGTCTTCATCTCATCCGGCGTCGAATGCAGCGCCTCGATCGACGGCGCCAGCGTCACATTCTGCGTGGGAAATATTGTTTTTTTCAGCGTCAGCTTCACGGACTCTGGGATCGCACCGTCCGCCGATTGAAACTGGACCACGCGATCTCCCGGCGCATCCATCACCGCGACAGGCATCAACCCTTCCCACACGCCGTCCGCTTCCTTAAACATGCGCACCCCGCGCACGCTCGAGAGCCCGCCCATCTTCCCACTCGGATCCAAATCCATCCGCGCGGACCCAACCTCCACATCACACCGCAGCCGCACCGTCTGCCCCAACGCAATCGCGCTCGGCTTCACAGAACAGTGCGCCTCCTGCGCCCCCACAACACTGGCGCCCAGCGCGAGCATCACCACCACCCCTCCACCCACCTTAAAAAACTGTTCTCCTGGCCTCATGCCACCTAACTTACACTCGTCTCGCTCGATCCGATGTAGTCGTATCCGATCTCTTCGCCGTAACCGGCACCATGTAACTCGGCGCGCCGTCGAAGAATACCTTTCTCGGCCAGTTCTTCGAGAGAATCCGCGAGATTCTTGCGCACCAGCTTCCGGTCGTTGTATTCAAGTTCCTGTTCAAAGCGAGTTGCCAAGCCCACCTCCCGGAGAATTCTCCACGGAGTCCAAACTACTTTTTTGTGCGCTTCCCGATGAGCAATAAACTCAAGTATCTGCTCGGGCGGCAATGACAGCGCATTCACCAGGTCGTTGTTGTTCATGAATGGTTCCCTCGTCGCGCCCTCAACTCCCCGCCTTCTTATAAATATCCGCCACCAGAATCTCCATCATCACGTCCGGATTCCCCAGCGCCTGAAATCCAAATTGTTTGTACAGTCCATGCGCATCCCGCGTCGCC
>JABDGF010000119.1 GCA_013286165.1 Acidobacteriota bacterium
GATGCAGCCAAAGCCGCCGGCTGCTTGTGCGTTGCCGCTTTGTCTTTCGTTGTGGGGGCCGCAGGCGCAGCGGCGGCTCTTGCAGCGGGTTGGGCCGCTGTCTTAGCCGCGCTCGCCAGAACTTTTTCGAACTTGTGCAGGAATTCTCTCACCTCGCGCTTGCGCAGAATGAACGGCGGCAGCAAGCGGATAATGTGCTCATGCGTGCAGTTGATCAGCAGGCCGTTTGCGAGAGCTTCGGCTACAAGCGGCGCACCGTCGATCGAAAAATCGATGCCGAGGATCAGGCCTTCGCCGCGGATTTCCTTCATAAACGAGAACTTCGTGGCGAGCTTTTCGAGACCGGCGCGGATTTCGGCGCTGCGCTCGCGGATATTGGCGAGCAGCTTCTCGCTTTCCACCACATTCAGAAATTCCAGCGCTGCGGCGCAGATCAGCGGGCCGCCGCCGAAAGTAGTGCCGTGCATCCCCGGCACAAATGCCGACGCAAACTTTTCGTTCGCGAGAATCGCGCCAAGAGGCAAGCCGCCGGCGAGCGGCTTCGCGATCGTCACGATGTCCGGCTTCGCGTCGAACTTCTGGTACGCGAAGTGGCGCCCTGTTCGTCCCATGCCGCACTGAATTTCATCGGCGATCAGCGCCGCATCGTGCTGAGTGGCCAGCGCCCGCGCACGATTCCAAAATGCCGTGCTGACGGGATAAATGCCGCCTTCGCCCTGAATTGTTTCCACGATGAATGCGCACACGGTGGAATCGAATTTCGATTCGAGGTCGGCGACGTCGTTCATCTTCACAAATTCCACGCCCGGCACGAGCGGCGCGAACGGCTCGCGATATTTGGCAGGGTACGTGACCGACACCGCGCCAAACGTGCGCCCGTGAAACGAATTCTCGACCGCGAGAATTCTTGTTTTTGGATTTGTCCCAGGCTTCGCGCCGCCGGCTGCTGCTTTGCCGTTCGAGTACGCGCGCGCCAGCTTCAACGCGCCTTCGATCGCTTCGGTGCCGCTATTCGTGAAGAAAACGCGCTCGAGCCCCGACCACTGCGACAGCTTCTTCGCGAGCGGCCCTTGATAAGGATTGTGAAACAGATTCGAGAGGTGGATCGCGCGGCCCGCTTCGCGACGGATTACTTGCACGAGGCGCGGATGCGAATAGCCGAGCGCGTTCACCGCGATGCCGCCGAGAAAATCGAGATAGTCCTTGCCGTCTGAATCGTAAACGCGGCAGCCGCGCCCGTGCGTGAAAAGCACGGCGGGCCGTTTGTACGTGTTCATCAGGTGCTTCGCTTCATCGGCGCGCACCTGTGCCGCGGACACTCGATTCTTCGCGGATGTTTTCTTCGCCGGCATTTTCGTTATGCGGCTCCGTGAGCGGCTTTCGCGGGAACGGTGTCGTTCAGCGGAAGTACGCGCGTGCCAGGGCTGCGCAGATTCTGCGCTGCCGTGATCAACGCGCGCGGCCCGGTGCCGCCCACAATGCGAACTTCAGTTACGCCCGCCGCAAGCGCGCGCTTGGCGGCTTCGAGCTTCAGGATCATGCCGCCGGAAACTTTGTTCGAGCGGATCATCTCTTCGATCTCGCCGCCGCGCACCTTGTTCAGCACTTTTTCGCCGTCGAGAACGCCGGCAACGTCGGTGAGGAAAATCAGGCGATCCGCTTCGATAAATTCAGCAGCGGCCGCGGCCATGTGATCCGCATTAATGTTATAGAGTTCGCCGTCCGCGCCCATGCCGAGGCAGGAAGCGACGGGAACGACGCCCACCTTCCACAGCGAGCGCAGAAAATCCACATTCGCTTCGGTGAGGTAGCCGACGTAACCGAGGCTGCCTTCCAACTCGTTCACTTGCATCGGCTCGGCCAGAAAGCACGCCGCATCCGACGCGCTGATGCCCACCGCTGGCTGGCCCGCGAGTGAAATCGCGCCAGCAACTTTCTTATTCAGGAGGCCGCCGAACACCATCACGGCAACGTCGCGCGTTTCGCGATCGGTGACGCGCAGCCCATTCACAAATTTGCTCTCGATCCCAAGGCGCTTCAGCGTGGACGTGAAAATTTTTCCGCCGCCGTGGATCACCAGGATTTCGTGGCCCTTGTGCGCGAGCTCCGCCACCTGCCGCGCGATTAGGGCCACCGATTCGCTCGATTCCAGCAATGCACCCGCAATTTTCACTACAAGTCTCATATCAATCCCGCCGTTTGGGGAAAACCCCACATGCCATTCATGTTTTGTACCGCTTGTCCTGCGGCGCCTTTGCCCAGATTGTCGAGCGAAGACACCACCACCAGCCTCTCGCCCGATGAATCGAGCGCGAAGCCGATGTCGCAAAAATTGGTGTGGGTCACGTGCGCCAGTTCCGGCAGCTTCCCGGCCGGCAACACGCGCACCAGCGGATGCGCCGCGTAAAATTTGCGGTACATCGCTTCAATCTCTTCCGCCTTGCGCGGCTGCGCGAGCCACACGTACATCGTGGAAAGAATTCCACGCTCTACCGGCAGCAAGTGCGTGGTGAAAACGAAATCTTTGTGCGCCAAGCCCGTGTGCTCGGCCACTTCCGGTGTGTGCCGGTGCGAAAACACACCGTACGC
>JABDGF010000120.1 GCA_013286165.1 Acidobacteriota bacterium
TTTGCCTGTCCTGTGGTCGTGGGATGCAGCTTCGCGCACCTGGGGCGCATTCGCCGAAGATACGTGGAAGGTGAAGTCGAACCTGACCCTCACTCTCGGTGTGCGTTACGACGACTCCGGCAATCCGTGGTCGAAGAGCGCGAGCACCGTATTCGGCAACTTCTACCTCGGACCCGGCGCCACCTTCGACGACCAGGTCGCAAACGGCTTCGCCAAGCAAACGCACAACGCGTTGAATCACTCCGTCAACAATCTCATCAGCCCGCGCGTCGGTGTCGCGTGGAGTCCCGCAAACGGATGGGTCGTTCGCGGCGGCTTCGGCATCTTCAACAACTGGCTGACGGCGGCAAACGTTCAGGAAGAATTCCGCGGCAACCCGCCGGGACCTGTGCAGCCCACGTTCGAAGCGGGCGGCGTTCCGGGCGTTTCGGGCGCGCCGATCTTCCAACTCGGCACCACAAACACGCCGCCCTTCGGCTTCCCGAATCCCAGCTTCAGCGCCGGACTCGATAGCAAAGGCGGTATCTCCGGCCTCAACTTCGGAATCGGCGGCATCAATCCGAATCTGAAATCGCCCGCCGCCGCAGTTTGGTCGGGCACAGTCGAAAAGAGCCTGGGACGTTTGATGGTCGCGAGCGTCGGATACACCGGTTCGCACGGCTACAACTTGGTTGGCAACGGAAACGCCGCAGGCGCTGTGAGCTACGGCGTGAACATCAACTCGTTCGCCGGCGACTTAGTGCAGAACGAATCGCTTGTTCCGACCCGCCTCAACTCGAGCTTCGGCGCGATCAGCTACGCAGACAACAATCGCTACAGCAACTTCCAAGCCGTAGTCTTTGACGTGCGTGGCCGCTTCAAGCACGCGTTCTTCGACGCGTCGTACACGCACTCCAGCTCGCAAGACGACGCCGGCTCGTACCCGACCGCGGCGAATCCAGGCCAGTATTACGGGCCGTCGCCGTGGAACGCTCCGAATCGCTTCTCGCTCACCTTCAATTACTCGATTCCCGGCATGAATGGCGGCCAGGGTTTCGTCGGTCGCGCCACAAGCGGATGGGGCATCACCGGCACCAGCATTTACCAGAGCGGCTATCCGTTCACCGTCGTCAATACGAACAACTTCAACCCGACGTGCGAGTTCACGAGTTCTCCCGCGAACCCGTGCCCGTCGTTCGGGAACCCGATCACGGGTCTCGCTCCAAACAGCGGCGACTACAACGCAGACGGCACCAACTACGATTTCCCGAACGCAGTGAACTACCACCAGGGAACATCGAAGGCCGCGTTCTTGAACGGCGTCTTCAGTGATCCGTTGACCCAGTTCACGCAGCCGACGCTTGGCACCGAAGGCAACGAAAAGTCCAACGGCTTCAGCGGCCCGAACTTTGCCGAAACCGACGCGGCCGTTTACAAAGACACTCGCATCAAGGAACGCTTCAATCTTCAGGTCCGGTTTGAGTTCTACAACCTCTTCAACCGCACGAACCTGGAGAATATGGACACCAATCCGTACGACCCGAACTTCGGCAAAGCCACCGGACAGCTTCTCGGCCGTTGGTGGCAGCTCGGCGGACGCTTCACGTTTTAACCACCCCGGGAACTGGGGCTTGCGGGCTCGCTTGAGTCCGCAGGCTCCGCTCCTGCAGCAGCGAAGTCCCTTTTGCGGAGGGAGCGATGACGGCGGAGCTACGCGCGGTTCTCGCACCGGATGCCAAGGGGATTTACTTTACATGTTGTAAAAGTATGGGCGGGATTCCAGGAAAGGGCATCCGGCGGACGCGTCGAGCCGTTTTTCCCGGGAAGTTTACTTCTGGCGGGTCCGCGGAGCTTTCGCTTTCGTGGCGCGCGCCAGCACCTTCGGATCGGAATGCTTGGGCGGAAACGTCGTCGAGCTGCGCAGCACAAGCCTCGTCTTTAGCACGTATTCGGTGCCTTCCGGATCGGGCGTCTCGCGCTTTGTTTCTTTCAGCAGCGCATGGAAGGCCAGCGTCGCGATTTCCGATTGCGACATCTGGATCGTCGTCAGAGGCGGCACCATGAAGTCCGCCATTCGGATGTCGTCGAATCCCACCACCGAAAGTTCCTTGGGAACTTCGATATGAAGCTCGTACGCCGCGCGCATCACGCCGATCGCCGTCATATCGTTCGAGCAGATCAGCGCCGTGGGCCGCTCTTTCAGCGCCACCATCTTCTGCAGCGCTCGCTCGCCGCCTTCCAGTTTGTGATCTCCTTCCACGATGAATTCCGGCCGCACCGGCAGCCCCAGCTCGCTCATCGATTGTTCAAACGCATCGTGCCGGGCAATCGCCGAGCGCAATTTCATCGGGCCCGTTATGAGTCCGATTCGTTCGTGACGCAGCGCCGCCAGATGTTGCACGGCCTGCCGGATCCCGTCCGCGTACGCCACTCGAATATTGCTCACGCGCGGCGCTTTCGGGCCAACGTCCACGAATACCAGCGGCAAATTGCGGAAACGCAGATGCTCCAGCAGCGCGTCTTCCATACCGAACGTCAGGATCGCCACTCCGTCCACGCGGCTCTCGATCATGCGCCGCACCGCAAGCTCCATGCGCT